>DATGGY010000216.1:0-23323 GCA_035308285.1 Bradyrhizobium sp.
CCGATTCCCGGATCGGCAACCGGCAAAGGTTAATCAATCCGCGCGGGTTTGACAAAGCGGGAGAAGCCGCGCAAGCCGTCATCGGCAACGCCAGCGACACGCCTTGGCGAAATTTATTTTCGCGACCAGCCCGCCAGCGGATTATGGGGCATCCCGGGACGAGAAAAAGCCCGGCCAAACGGCCGGGCTCTTTGAACTTTACCAAAAACCAAGCTGCCGTTAGTGGCCGGCAGCCGGCGTAAACTTCGAAACGATGCCTTCCAACGGCCTGAAGGTCTGCTTGGCGAGATCGCCGTAAAGCCCGGCAATCTTCTGCGACTCGGCCACGAACGTCTCGTAGGAGGACTTCGCGAATTCGGTCTGCGCTTCGACCACCTTGTCGAGCGACTTCACGCCGGACAGCTTCTCCACGAACGATTTCGCGTCATCAAAGGACTTCTTGGTGTAGTCGCCGTAAGCGTTTGCGATGGCCTGAAACCCGTTCTGCAGATTCGTCGCCGAGGCAACGACCGTTTCAAACTGCTCTTTTCCGTAATTCTGGATGTCTTCAATCTTGACCATAATGGATTCCCTTTCCCAGACTGTGTCTACCGACTGCCGGGAGGTCCCGGCCCCCTGACAGTTCCTTATATAGTGCAGCGCACAAAAAAGTCAAGGGAATTTGTGCGTTGCACAAGTGCCCGTTATTTCCTGCGAATGCCGGGGTTCTACGCAAGCCTTCCTTAATCTTTTCGAAACTCCTCACACCTAACCTGATTCCCGGCCTTGTCCGGTTCCGGGCAAGCATCCGAAATCTGTTTGTGAACAGCGTCTTAGCTAGAATGGCGGACTGGTCGGCCGGCCAGGCGGAATAAGCGCCCCAATGCCGGTTTCTGAACAGGGAAAGGTTGCCAGCCGTTGGGCATAATTTGGCCTCACGAACCGGTGACCAAGGCAGAAATTGGGACGGGGAAGTTCATGCTTCGCACAACCTTGGCGTTCTCGCGCATTTTGCGGGCTTGCTTCTTCGGGTTCTTCGCGGTCACCACCGCGGTCACTTTCACCACCGACACTGCCGAGGCGCGCCGCTACCGGTATCACCACTATGCGCGCCACTACCATCAAGAGACGCATGAGAGCTATAGCCCGGCGTTCTCCTCGATCATCGTAGACGGAAACTCCGGCGCAACGCTTTCCTCGACCAATCCCGACGCGAGCCGCCATCCCGCCTCGCTCGCAAAAATCATGACTCTTTATCTGCTGTTCGAGCGCCTCGATGCCGGCAAGATGAAACTGGACACCGAAATGCCGGTCTCCGATCACGCCGCCGATCAGGCGCCGACCAAACTCGGATTGCACCCCGGCCAGACCATTCGTGTCGAAGACGCCATCAAGGGGTTGGTGACGCGTTCGGCCAACGACGCCGCTGTCGTGATCGCCGAAGCCATTGCCGGCGATGAAGACGATTTCGCCAATCTGATGACCCGCAAGGCGCGCATGCTCGGCATGAGCAAGACGGTCTATCGGAATGCGTCAGGCTTGCCTGACGACGACCAGGTGACTACCGCACGCGACCAAGCGACGCTGGGCCGCGCCATTCAGGATCGCTTTCCGCGCTATTATCGCTACTTCTCGACGGTGACGTTCAATTTCCGCGGCCATTCGATCTCCAATCACAATCATCTGCTCGGCGCCGTCGAAGGTGTCGACGGAATCAAGACCGGCTACACCCGCGCTTCCGGCTTCAATCTCGTGACGTCGATGCGCAGAGGAAACCGCCATCTGGTCGGCGTGGTGATGGGCGGCCGCAGCGGTGGCTCGCGCGACGCGATCATGCGCAACCTGCTTGCTGAGAATCTCGAAAAAGCCTCTTCCAGACGGACCGTCGCGGCGATCGCGGAGCGCAACCCAGGCGAATCCAACGCGGATGCGGCGGAGGCCGAAGCCAAGGCGCAGCCTGCGCAAATCGTTCAAGCGCAGGTCGCTCCCGCCGCGCCGGCCTCGCGCCCGGCGGCTGCGTCACGAACTGTGACCCCCGTTGTCACCGCGGCCATGGCCCCGCCAAAGCCCGAAGCCAAGTCCGAGCCGGCACCGCTGACCAGCGGCGTCATTCAGACCCAGCCAATCGCGATGATCCCCGGTTCCTCCGAACCGATGAAGCCGGTCAAGGTTAAGACGGTCCAGATCAAGGCCGGACCGATCAAGCTGGCCGCCGCCGGCCCGGCGCAGCCGGCCCCCCCTGTGACCAGTACCATAACGGCTCGGGTGGAGGTGCCGGAGACATCGAGCGCGGTCGTCGTCAAAGCCGAGACCGGCAAAGGCGAAACCGGCAAGACCGACCCCGCAAAGCCGGAAGCCGCCAGAGCCGAAATGCCGCCGCAGCCGGCCAACCATGGCACCGGAAACGGCATTCTCGGCGTATTGCCGGCGTCGAGCCTTCCACCCCCTTTGCTGCCCTCCCAGGCGATGGCCTACGCCGATCCTTCCCCGCGCGTGCAGCCTCCGTCCCCGCCGCAGAACAGCCCCGCCAAGCCGGAGGCGATCCACACCGGATGGATTATTCAGGTCGGCGCGCTTGAGACCGAAAGCGAAGCGCGGCAGCGTATCGAGGCCGCCCGCAGCCAGGCCCATGGGCTGCTCAACAAGGCCGATCCCTTTACCGAGCCGGTCGTCGCCAAGGGTGACAGAAAGCTGTTTCGGGCTCGCTTTGCCGGCCTTGACCGCGATCAGGCCGAAGCAGCGTGCCGGACGCTCAAGCGCAACGATATTTCCTGCATTACCGTTCGGAATTGATTGACCAAACCTTAATGCCCCCCGGGCCCGCGAAAAGCCGGCCCTTGCAAACTTCTCGTCAAGAATTTGCGGTTAAATCTTTGGGGTGAACGATCGACCATGCCGGGCAACGGCGGGCGGTCATGGCGTTGACCGGAAAAGACAGAGAAGCGGCTCACGTTTGTCAGCGTCGGTGGCGTGCCGGAGTTAGTTGTGATGCGTGCGAAGCAGAACTTCCTTGGCCTCGTTTACACGGGCAGCGAGGTACGTCGACCCCCCCTGGTCGGGATGCAGTTTCTTCATGAGCGCACGATGGGCACGGCCGATCTCGTCGCGCCCCGCCCCCGGCTTCAGGCCAAGGATCTGATAGGCCTCCTCGTCCGTCATTTTGCCACTCGGCGTCGCGCGGCGCTGCCCCCCTGCCGCGTCAGCTTGCGCGTTTTGACGCCAGGCGGGAAACCGGCGGTCCAGATAGCTTTCGAGTAGCGGTACGCTTTCGGCATCCAGTTCCGGAATCATCTCCAGCAACTGCGAAAGGTCGAATTCCTCCAGTGAGTGGCCGGCATTCGGTCCGGACACGATCCGGCCCGACAGGCTGCCTGTATCGTGATCAAGCGTCATGTCGAAGAACCGAGAGCGCACGCGCGAAGTCTGCCCCGCGGAGCGTTGTCCGCTCCCGATGCCGAAAAATCCGCCAATACTGCTGAAGCCTGACGATCCGGGCGACCAGCCCAGTAACCCCGCGCCGAAGATGCCAAGCGGGATGGCAACGGCGAGTTCGCCCTTGACACCGGTAAACGCCGCGACCGCGAGCGCCATCACGCCGCCAACAATCTTGACTACGCGGGCAAGAACAACCGGGTTGGCCGCGCGGAACATCTGCAGGAGCGAATAGAGAACGATAACGGCGACGACGCCGGCAATCAGTGTTGGCATGGCTCCAATATAGTGCGGGTGACGACAAAAAGCATGCGATCCGGCCAGCCAAATGGCGGGATGTCACAAAAAGGCTCGTTGGCGTTGCCGGGGTGCACCCACTATCCTCAAGCCGAAACGAAGCCCGACAATGACGGAGTGCGGCAATGGCGGCGCAGGGATTGACGACCATCAAGAACAGAGGCCTCACGATACCATGAACCGGCTTGAGGCTGCGAAGCCCCGATCGGCAATCTGGCCGCCGCGCTGGACGCGGTGGCGAAAGCCGCTACCGTGGTGGGGGTAGGGTAGCTCCCGGCGGTTACTTGAAGCGGCCGCCAAACGCACAACGGTCGATGATCACTTCATCTGGCCAAGCAATTTGGCCGCGCCGCTTCCGCTTTTTGAAAGGCGCAACAACGCCTCGCGACCGCCGGCCGCATAGGCTGCCGCCGCGCGCAACAGCTCTCGCAGCTGTGCCGCCGCGCCAGGATCGAAGCGGCACCACGCGCCGCCGGTCAGCCGCGCGATCTCCCGAAACGCCTGCTCGGCGACGGCTTCGTGTCCCTCCTGGAACATGAAAACCGGCACCTTGAGCAGGCCGAGCTCGCCGGCCTTGACGCAGAGCTCGTCGACATTCTCTTCCATGGCATCGCCGACAAACACAACAGCACGCACGCCTGCGGCGACGGCCTCGCGCCGGGATTCCGACAGCACCTTGCCGATCTGGGTGTTGCCGCCGCGGCAATCGATCTTGCCCATCAGCTTGGCCAGTTGGGCGCTGTCGGAAATCCATCCCGTGGCGCGACATTCGTTGAGGCCGCGATAATAAACCAGGCGGATATCGAGACTGCCGAGCGCTGCCGCCTCGCGAAACATGTCGGCCTGCAGCGTGCAGGCCATATCCCATGTCGGCTGCCGGCTCATGGTGGCATCGAGCGCAAATACCAGCCGGCCCCGGCTGCCCGCCGCGTGCGGCGACATCGCTTTTGCCTTGGCGACAAAGGCGGCGATGTCTTCCGAGGCGGACGGCCTCTCCTGTGGCAACGAACCGGCCTTGCGGCCCTCCGGTACGGCAGGTTTCGGTTTGATCGGTTCGCCGGACATGAATGCTCGCGCACAGATTGCCAACCCTATGTGGGCTGTCACCTTGAGCTGTTCAACGCCTCTGCATCCGACCAGACTTAACCGGCCGTTCGAGGGCGCGGGAAAATTGTCGTCAGTTTTGGGAAACCGGGGCGAAGGGTGCAACCGGCCCCGCATCGGTCATCGCCGGCGGCTCCTTCACGGGGCGGAGCGGGCTATCGTCGTCGAGGAATTTGTCGAGCATCCCCTGGATCGTCGCCTTGGCTTCATCCGAGCCGGTATCGCGCATGTCGTTGTGCTGAAATCCGGTGCGAACAACGGTAATCCCGGCCTTCTCACAGATTTCTTCGTCCGGAACGACACCGGGATCGGGCTTGAAGACGGGGTCCTTCGAGCGGAACGAAATGATCTTGAATCTGCCGTCAGTCATGAACGGCACTCGCAAATTGTCCAGTGTCACGACCTTCTTGATTTGGTCGGGGTACAGTTTGGCGAAGTACATCGAGATGTCGCCGCCGTTGGAATGTCCGACCATGGTCAGGTGATCATAATCCGCGTTCGGCTGCACTTTTTTCATTTCGTCGATGGCAAAGCGTATGTTCGCTATACCCCGATGATATTGTGGCAGACGCCCGACATAGAGTTCGCCGACTTTCGTCACCAGCGGCGCGTCGGTCGCAAGATCATGCTGGATGGAGACCACCATATAACCGCGCGCGGCGAACAGGTTTGCGAGGAAGGAATATTCGGTGAATTTGACGGTGTTGCCGTGATTGAGAATCGCCACCGGCAATTTGACCATGCCGGCGTTGGCCTGCAATTCCTTGTCGCGCCGAACCGCGACGTCGACCTCTACCGGACGATTGCCGCGCGTCTCGTCGCGGAACATCAAGGTTTCGTGCCGGATCGCCCATTTGCTCGCGGTGAAGTAACCGAGCGTAAACAAAGCTGACACCGACAGCAGAACCGCAATTCCACGTTTCATGTTGGCCCTCTGTGCAACCGCCTCAACTGCCCAAATTCCAAGTCCAGTCATCCGTCACACACACTCGATATAATAATATAAGTCTCACACCGACGTGACGGGAAGACCAAATATTGTGACTCCGCCGCCCGATCATTGTGCGGTGCACGCTCCTCTTGGGCGACGGGAGGGTTCCCCGTCCCCACGATTGGACGCAGGACATCAAGGGCTGGTTCAGAACTTCGGTAAAAGCTTGGTAAAACAATGCGCTGGTAAAGAGGTGACTAGAGCCTCGGTTCTGCTTGAATCAGAACCGAGGCTCTGGATTCTTGTCTTGACGCGTTTTCTTCACGCGAACCGCTATCCATTTTGCTCGAAAAACGATCTAGCGGCGCGCGCCAAGCTCAATCGCCGCGCCAGTAACAGTTTACCGGAGGTACCTCAGGCACCCAATATGTCGTGAATTTCCAGCGGCTTGTCGAATTGGGTGAACCATTCGGCCCGGTTGGCCGCGCGGCGACGTCCGCGCTCGTCGAGAGGAAGCTTGAGCTGGCGCAATAGGCCGGTCACTTCCTCGCGCGCCGTTACATGCCCCATATTCGGGCGGGTGCCGAGCGTTGCCTCGTCGAGGTCGTCAAGCGCGGTCAGGCCGCGCGGAAAGAACTCGCGATAAACCACCCGTTCGGCAAAGCCATCGATCGAGCGAAAGCCGAGCCGCAGCGACAATTCATTCAATCCGTCGGCGACGAGCTGCTTGTTGCGCGATCCCAGCATCGACAGCCGATTGCGAACGACGATCCAGTCAGAGCTGGCGCCGTCGACCTGGCGGCGGTTACGCCGCGTGTCGCGCACCATCTCGGCATAATGGCTCTCGCCGATTACAGAATAAGTCTCGGGGTCGACGGTTCCGAGAACGTCGAAATCGAGAAAGCTGTCGTTGATCGGCGTGACCAGAGTATCCGCCATCGAGTGCGCCAGCCGCATCAGATAACTGTCGGAACCGGGCGTATCGATCACGATAAAATCAAAGGTCTGTTCGACCGCCCTTACCGCCTCTTCGAATTGCTGGAATTCCGACGATTCATTGTCGGCGATCTGCATGGTCTGCCCGAGCTTGATGCAATGATGCACGGGAAGCTCGAGATCGAGACGTGTCCGGTTGGCCCAGGCGCGGCGGTTGTTGATGTAACGGGTGAAGCTTTGCTGGCGGCAATCGAGATCGATGGTGGCGACACGCTGGCCGGCTTTCATCAGGGCGACGGCAATGTGCAAGGCCGCGGTCGATTTTCCCGAGCCACCCTTCTCGTTCCCCATCACAACGACATGAGCCGAGCCGGATTGACCTTGACTAGCCTGCACCAACATTCATCGACCCCCTGCGAATATCTTCAAATTACGCGCGACCGCGGTCAAGTTAAATGCGCAAGCGATCTCACAAATCGCAGTCCGGTGTGCCTTAATCATGAATCGGACGTTGCGCGCGCCGTGCCGGCGAGGTGCCGCTGATTCGGGAAGCGAGTTTTGCCGTCGGCCTGCCAGTTCAAGCGTTGCCCTGCTTGGCGGCAGGGCTCAGGCCTTGATAGAATTGGCGTACCCGCCGCAAAGACAGTCCCCTCTGCCTTCCAACCCCGCAGATCGAGCCCCGATGTCGCCACGCCCCATGATCGTCAGCACGATTCCCGCGCTACGTCGCGCGCTCGACAGCCTTCGGGCGAGAAAGGCCACGATCGCGCTGGTGCCAACCATGGGAGCACTGCATGACGGCCATGTGTCGCTGGTCCGATTGGCCAAGCGCCGCGCCCGGAAGGTCGTGGTTTCGATCTTCGTCAACCCCACCCAGTTTGCGCCAACGGAGGATTTCGGATCATACCCGCGGACGTGGCAGGCCGACGTCGCCAAACTTGCGGCCGAGGCTGTCGACCTGATCTGGAATCCCGACGTCAAGACGATGTACCCGGACGGTTTCGCCACCCGGATCGTTCCCGAAGGACCGGCTACCGTCGGCCTTGAGGATCGTTACCGGCCGCATTTTTTCGGCGGCGTTGCAACCGTCGTCGGCAAACTTTTTACGCAATGCCGACCGGACTTTGCCATCTTTGGCGAGAAGGACTTTCAACAGTTGCGCGTGGTGACGCGGATGGCGGCAGACCTCAACCTGGGCGTGAAGGTGATCGGTTCCAGAACCATGCGCGAGCATGACGGTCTCGCGATGTCTTCGCGCAACGTCTACCTGTCGCCGCAGGAACGCAGCGCCGCGCCAGTGCTGTTTCGTGCCATGAAGGAAAGCGCCGGCCGCCTGCGCGCGGGCGATCAAGTCGAAGCCGCGATCGCCGGCGGCGCCGAGATGATCAGGGGTGCCGGGTTCGCGCTGGATTATTTCGAGGTTCGGCATGCCGAAACCCTCGTCCCGATCACGTCCGCGAGCGAGAGGCCGTTACGGATCCTGGTCGCGGCCAAAATCGGAAGCACCCGCCTGATCGACAATATCGCGGTCTGAAGTTCGACTCACCGACCACCGGCACGTTTTCTATAGCAGCCCGAGGTCGCGCAATTCGCGGCGCATCGGTTCGGGCATCGAAGCGACGCTGGCCGCCGCGGCCTTGCCGAGATCGGGCGGCGCCGCATCCTCGGTAAAGTACCGCCATCCCTGGAATGCCCGCATCGGGCGCGGCGACACCGCGATCACCTTCGGCTGCATTACCAAACGGCATCGCCCGATGCCGTCCCGATCGCGGAACGGCTCGATCGCGATCAGCTTTTCGCGCGCGGCGATTTCACCGCGAATAACCCAGTAAAGCGAGCCTCCCGCGAGCAGCTCCTCGATGCGCTTGGGCGTCATCCGCGTGATGTGAATATGATGAGGCGGCAGGCCTTTCTTCTTGGCGGCCTGGATGCGCTCGGCGATCCAGCCTTTGAGATCCCTCACGGACTCGCAACCGACGCAGAGCTTGATGAGATGAAGCGGCATATTCCTGAAGTTAGCGATCCGCTCGGACTTTTGGAAGCATCAATCGTTCGAGGCTGCGGGAGCAGGCACCGCAGGAGCAATCGAAACCGGCGCCAGGATGCGTGCAGGTTTCGGCGCCGGCTGCTTCTTTGCCGCAGCCAGCGTAGGCGACGTCGCGGGCGTCGGCCGCTGTGAGGGCGTATTCGCTGCCGGGTTTGCCGCGCGCGGCGCGGACGAAGTGGACGCTGCGCTGGGCTCAGGCGTCATGATGCTGACCGGCGGGGTCGAGGCTGCGCTCGGAAAGTCGGCGCTGGTAGGCCTGCCCGTCGGCACCCCCGGAAGTGCCGCGACTGGCGACGACGTCGCAGGCGCGGATGCAGGTGGCGAGGAATTCCATGTCGGCGCGTAACGCGAGATCAGGCTGTCGTAGAGCCGCTCATCCATATTCGCCACGATCTGGCGGCGATCGGTCAGCGACCGGAACGCGGCACAGTCCGACGGCGTACAATGGTCGCGCACCGCAAGCACATAGGCCATCAGCCCGTAGCGGTCGTGCTCGACCGCGTGGCGCAGCGCCTCAAGCTCAGACGTCATGTTCCGGTTGGCGGCCGAAACGTCGCCGAACGCAGTCAGCCGGCCAATTTGCGTGGCGGCATAGGACAGCGCCGCCGCGACCGCATCGGGAGAGCCGAACAACGCCTTCTCGCACGTGGTCAAGACCGCCTCTCCCGCCATATCGTCGATGCACGACAACGCCGGCAAGGCAGCGACCGCCGGTCGAGCCGGCTGGCCCGATCCAATCATGCCGGGACCGCCCGAATCGAACCCGCGGATGGTCGCAGCGACCGCAATACCGACGGCCACCAGGGTGATGACCGTCAACGCGCCGTTCGCCACCGACTTCTCGGCGCGCAACAACGTTATCAGCACGATGACGCCGAAGAATCCCGCTGCGGCCAAAGTCAGCCACATCGGAAAGGCCGCTGAACGCCACATCTGATCGAGCGAGTTGGCCCAGGCCCAATTCATGCGCGATTTCCCCAACGCAGCATAAAATGCATTCGGCGAAAGCGGATGCCGATTCTTCTGCACTCAGCTTTTCGCAGCATGAATCTGCGAACCGGGCCTTTTGACGGCGAGCGAAATGGAAATCCATTTCACCCCTTCCGTTTGCGCACAATTTCAGGAAAGCGCGAGCTGACTTTCCTTGGCCACGCGTTCGAACGCTTCGGTCGAGCTCTTGATACGGTACTGGCAGTCGTCGCCGTCGGTCGGAAGCAAGCGGATCACCTCATAGGTTCCGCTGGCAGCCGGACGTGCGACGTTGCTGGCCGTAAAATAGACAGTCTCTCCAACGTTGTATTTATGCTTCAACGCCCTCTCCATCACGCAAAACATCGGCCCTCGCCCACGGTCCCGCTAGGCCGGCCGACTGAAAACGATGGCTGTATAGCATGGCCCACGTCTTTTTGGCCAGTTACATCCGCACATGGCAAATACGATAATTTTGCAGGTTTTTCAGGGGGATATCCACAAACCGCCGATTGCTCGAAAATCCGCCCACCGGGCTGGAAACCATCACCTTCGGGCAGGCAAACCAGCCCAGGCCCGCAACGGGCCGCGGCAAATCAGGCCCGCCTGCCGTGAACTTCAGGCGCTATGTGGCAGCTTGCCGTCGGGGCTTGCGTGATCCACAGCCTTCGGAAGCTGCTGCGCCAGAATCTGGGCGATCTGGTCGACCGGGATGTTGAATTTGGCCGCCAATTGCTTGACCACGTCACTGCCCAGTACCTGCTGCAACTGCTCGGCCGTGATCGGAAGGTTCTGACCGTTGCCGATCCAGGATTTGACCTGATCGCCGAAGCCAGCCTGCTGCAGTTTGGCCACGATCGCGTTCAATCCGCCTTGACTGCCATTGCCGAGAACTTCGCTTAGCACCACCGGCAGAACAGCCGCCTCGAGCTGTCCGAGCGCGCCCTTGAAGGCAGCCGAATTTTCCAGCGAATCAAGAATTCCCATGGCCGAACCCTCTTTGGGTTAGATGCGCGACGTCGGTTCTCGATTCAGACTGCTTTTGGTTCGCAAGGTCAAGCGACGAATCTGGGCGACGGCTCGAAACCGGCCCCGCCTTTAGCGCGCCGGTATTTCGACGTCAGGGGCCCGCGGGCTGAGATCGTGCGCGCGTGTGGCCTCGTCCGCTTGCGACTTTAGATCGGCGGCCTTGTCGACCAGCGCCGCCGCAAGCTGCTGGTTCCCGGTTGAGCTGGCGAATTTGAGAAGCGCCGCCGCTTGTCGCACTAGATACAGTCTTCCTATCATCCTTGAACCCCACCGAAGCACCCCAAGCTAATGCATCACGTTCGGCGGCGGAATTTGTTCCCTTCAAATTGTACAAAAGTGAACTTACGCGGTTCCATTGGAACCGCTGAAAAGGAATCTACTGGGAACCGCGGTGCGATCGGTGGCGTCGGCCGTCTAGATCGTCTCAAACTTCTCGATCACGATGGTTTCGGCAAGGCCCCCGTTGGTCCATTCCTGGAACGCCGGCAACGCCATCATCGTGTCCATATAACGTCGCACGTCCAGCGACACCGCAATCGCATAGGTGCGAAAGCGATGCACCACCGGCGCGAACATGGCGTCCGCCGCACCAAAGGCGCCGAACAGGAACGGCCCGGTCTTGCCGTAGCGCGCGCGGCACTCGGTCCAAATTTCCTGAATCCGCCCAATATTGGCGCGCGCCTCGGTCGACAATTCGATTGTCCCGACCGGCCGATGCAGGTTCATCCCGCATTCGTTGCGCAGCGCGGCGAAGCCCGAATGCATCTCGGCGGAAATCGACCGCGCATGCGCCCGCTCCGCAGGATCCTGCGGCCACAACCGCTTTTCCGGAAACCGCTCGACGAGGTATTCGATGATAGCAAGCGAATCCCAGATCGTGACGCCGTCATCGATCAGCACGGGCACTTTGCCGGCACGCGAGAAATCGAGGATCCGCTGCTTGTCGGCTTCACCCGTGTAGAGCGAAATGAAGACCTCCTCGAACGGGATGTTGTTGGCGCGAAGCGCGAGCCATGGCCGCATCGACCACGACGAATAGTTCTTGTTGCCGATCACAAGCTTCAGCGTCATGCGACACCACTCCTCGTTCAGGCAGCACTGTGCCATGACGTGCGCCCAGCATTCAAGGCGCCCGATGTATTGGCTAGCGGTTGCCGCCATCAACCATGCGTGGCAGCATTCGCCGGCCCGAAGGGGGCCACATGCATGCGCGCTTATCTGGTCGATATCCTGGCGGTCGGCTTCTTCGTTCTTGAATGGGCGGTTTACGCGCTCACGCTGGAGCACACGGCGTACGGACGCAACAGCCTGTCGGCACGCATGCATGTCTATCGCGAAGTGTGGGTCCGGCGCATGCTCGATCGCGAGGCCCGCATGGTCGATATGCAGATCATGGCAGCGCTGCAAAACGGCACCGCTTTCTTCGCCTCCACCAGCCTGCTCGCGGTCGGCGGCGCGCTGGCGCTGTTGCGATCGACCAACGAGGCGCTGGCCGTGCTGAGCGCGCTGCCGATCAACATCAGCCCTTCACCGGCGCTCTGGGAAATCAAATGCGTCGGGCTGATCCTGATCTTCATCTACGCTTTTTTCAAATTCGCCTGGGCCTACCGTCTATTCAACTACGTCGCCATCCTGCTCGGCTCCATGCCGCCGGCCAGTCAGCGTGACACCCCGCAAGCCGAGGCGCATGTCGTGCGGACGACGCGATTGTTCGAGGCCGCTGGCAAGCATTTCAATCGCGGGCAGCGCGCTTTCTTCTTTGCACTCGGCTATCTCGGCTGGTTCGTCAGCCCCTGGGTTTTGTTTGCAACGACGGCTGCCGTGGTGGTCGTCACCTGGCGCAGGCAATTCGCTTCCAATGCCTGGCGAGCGATGGGGAGTTAGAGCGACGTCGCGCGTTCCTCAATCCCATTTCGGCGCGAAACCGAAATCGGTGAGCCTGCCCTTGGCGCTTCCCATCTGAAAGATCTGGCGCATCTCCTCGTCCGACAGCTCGAAGTCGAAGATATCGATATTCTCGGAGAGCCGTTCGATCCTTGAGGTCCGCGGTATTGCCGAAACATTCTGCTGCACCAGCCAGCGCAAGCAAACCTGCGCTGCGCTCTTGCCGTGGGCCTGCCCGATCCTCGCCAACGTCTCGTCATTCTTGATGCGGCCCTTCGCAACCGGACTGTAGGCGACGACAGCGAGGCCATGGCGCGCGCAGGCGTCGCGCACCTTGGTCTGGTCGAGGTAGGGATGATATTCGACCTGATCGCAGACCAGAGGTTCCGGGCATACGGCCGTCGCCTCCTCGATCAAGGCGACGGTGAAATTCGAGACGCCGATATGCCGGCTCATGCCGAGCTTCTTGACACGCGCCAGCGCGCCAAGCGTCTCCGCCAGCGGCACCTGCGGATTTGGCCAGTGCAAGAGCAGCAAATCGACCTCGGAAAGCCGCAGCTTTGCCAGACTGTCCTTTGTCGATCGTTCGAGATCATTGGGCGCGAAATGCGTCGTCCAGATCTTGGTGGTCACGAACATATCGTCGCGCTTCACCCCCGAAGCTCGCAGGCCCTCGCCGACATCGCGCTCATTCTCATAAATCTGGGCGGTATCGACGTGGCGATAGCCGAGCTTGAGCGCCTGCTCGACCAGGCGCGCGCAGGTGCGCCCGCGCAGCTCCCAGGTGCCGAGCCCGATCGCGGGAATTCTAGCGCCATTGGCTTCGATGAATTGCATCACGGAATCTCAAGCCATAGTAGAACTCATTATGACCCGCCGCCATGGCACTGCCAACAAGGGCCACGCGGATTTAGGCGTCCGCGGAACAGCCTATTGCAATAACTTATTTGCGATCAGGTTTTGGCCAGCGCGGAAAACACCATTTCCGGGGCGTGGGCGATCACGGCAAGCAGCGCGCGGGCCGGTCCGCGCGGCATGCGCTTGCCCTGTTCCCAATTGCGAATCGTCTCGACGGGAACGCCGAGCCGGCTTGCGAATTCCAGCTGCGTCAGACGGGCGCGACGGCGAAGATCGCGCACCGCAGGCGTAGCCGTCTCCTCGCCGTAAGCGGTGGAACAATCGACCGGAGCGGTCGGGGGCGCCGACAAGTTCATTTGAGGGGCGAGCGGAAACTCCAGCCCATCCCTCAATTCGACGATCCGTCCGTCCGCTTTCAGCCGCAGGCGCTTCATGCTCGACTCAATTTCAGCCGCGGATCTCCGAGGGAAAGATCCAGAATCAGTTCCGACGAACGATAGTCCATGATGCGCGTTAAGAGTTGATTAACGATACAGGCCCGTCCGCTATCTCCTTGGGCGATATCAATGATGCGGCCGAACCGTTCTTGCCGGCCTGATAGTTTGCCAAACTCGAGAGGGGCGCAGTGCATGACGTGCATCAATAGCCGGCGCCCGGTCATAGAACCGCGGGATGCCGAAGCGAGAGTTAAACTGATTACCAACCGACTGAAGGCCACGCGCAAGGGTATCCTCCTGTTTCACCAAGACCCGAACGCTCAAACGGCGGCCATGCGGCCGGCTTTTTTGCGCGATCTCGGGGGCAACGGCCATCATCTCGTCCACTGGGTACCCGCCGCACCCGTTGCCGACAAACCGCACTGACCCCAAATTCGGCTGTGAAAGGCTTACAATTATGGCTGTATTCACGTCGCAGTATGTAATGATCGGCCGGCAATGCATAACGGTATTCTTTTCATGAGCAGCGTGTTGACGGGGGTTCGGAGGAGACCTTGGGCGGCACTTAGCCTTGGCCTTGCCTGTCTTGCCTACCTCGTCGCTCCGGCCGCGCTGGCCGCGGACTGTCCGGAACATCCGAACGCGCTGGGGACCTCGCGCACGCTGGTAGTCGACCCGAGGGAGCATCCGCGGCTCGGCGCTATGCAATACTCCGAAACACTGCCGCTCGCCGATCATGAGGTGGTGCTGACGTTCGACGACGGCCCGCTGCCGCGCAACAGCAACCAGATTCTGGATATTCTCGCCTCGCAATGCGTGAAGGCAACCTTTTTCGCCATCGGGCGCATGGCCCAGTCCTCGCCCGAAGGCGTTCGCAAACTCCGCGACGCCGGCCACACGATCGGCACACACACCCTCGACCATCCGCTCAGCATGAATCACATGTCGACCGAGCGGGCCAAGCAGGAGATCGACGATGGCATTGCGTCGGTGAAAGCCGCACTCGGGGATAACGCTGACACCGCCCTCGCCCCGTTCTTCCGCATCCCTGGTTTGCTGCGCGCCGACAATGTCGAGGAATATCTGGCCGAACAGGGCATCCAGATCTGGAGTGCCGATGTTCTGGCGGACGATTGGCATCACATATCGTCCTCGCGCGTGTACGACCTCGCGATGAAGCGGATCGAGGCAAGGGGAAAAGGCATTCTCTTGCTCCACGATATTCAAGCGCGAACCGTCGCCGCACTGCCGAGGATCTTAAATGAGCTGAAAGTGCGCGGCTATCACGTCGTGCATGTGGTGCCCTCGACCGCGGAGCGGCCGGCGACCCCGACAGAGCCGGGGCAATGGCTGGTGCATCCGGCGGTCGAAAACATCGCGCACTGGCCCAAGATCCCAAATTTCGTATTTGCTGACGCGGGCACCCTTCCCGCCCCGTCGCTGTCGGATTTGGACTGGCCTGACGCCGAGCCGAGCGCGTTGAATGAACCGATCGCCCGCCTCGGGCGGCCGGCGCACGGCGTGCCGCTGCCGCCTGAAACGCCCTGGCCCCGCCCATCCGAGCTTCCGCTTGAAACCGTCGCCGCTACCCTGCCCGCGCCCGCCGAGAGCATTTTCGAAGTGCCGGATGGGCTCGATGTCGCCCTGCACAGCGTCGCACCCTCTTCTCGCGCGGAGCACGCCCGATCAACGAGATTGGCGTCCGTTGAATCCGAGGATTCGCGGCACCTGTCCCGCGGCAAAGGTCGCTTCGGACACCGACTGGCCCATCATCCTCGCCACGGCTCGTCCAGGGTAGCCTCGCGGCGAACTTCGCACGCGGCGGCGGCCCATCGCGGCTCGCTAAGGCATCTGGTTCAGGTCAAGAAGCGCCGCGTGTAACGCCTGGAGCATCGCTTCTGTCCGCTTCACGCGAACCGATCCCCATTGCTCTAGTCGGTCACAATCTTTGTCACGCACAAAAATACGATCAGGGCGAGAAACAACAGGTCGATATACGACTTCATTTCGCCCGCCTGGCGCAGGCCCGCTACTTCGGTGACGATCTGTTTGCGCTGGGCCGATGCAGCCGGTCCTTCCCCGGCCAGGGTTGCGAGGCGACGCGCCTCGCCCTCGAGCCGCTCGATGCGCTGGAAGAAATAGAACGACCGCAACGCGGAGGCCGCGCGCATCGCGCTGTAAACCAGAACAAGGATCGCGACGATCGCGCGCTGCTGGTATTTGTCCAGGAAATTCAGGCTGTAATAGACCAACGCCAGGAAGATGAAGTTGGAGAGGAACCGGTAGGCATAGCTCAGGAATTTCATGCGGGTGTTCCGTCCACGGTAAGGTTGGAGGTCTCGATGGCACTAGTTCCGCCATCAAGCCGGAAGCCGGTCTTTGGTTAGCGTCAGTCCATATGCCGCCCGTGTGTTACAGCGAGGCAACGCAGGCTTGCGTCGCTTCGAACGCCGATAGCAGCCCAGAGAAGTCGCGTTTGACGACAACCGAATTGCCGATTCGCATCCGCGCCACCCCTGTTTTGGCCGGCCCGGCATTCCCAGAAATTCGTGGTGCGCTCGGAGGGCGGTCGCATTTGCTGCGATTTTAATAGCTTATCCGAGCGAACCGTAGAAAAAGGTTCCGATCTGACCCAAAGGTGCCTTTCGCGATTCCCCAAGGCTTTGCGCCAGTCTTAGCCTCCCACGAATTGTAACGCCAGCGCGGCGTTGGCTGCGGCGCCAGACGCCCTGAACCCTGAGCGCGGAAATCAACGCCCCATATTCGATTTAGGGTTTGGGATCGCGCGGCGTCAAACACGAAATCGATGCCGTCACCATGAGTCACAACGACGATTTTCGTATTCGGCGCGACATCCATCTGGTTGCGCATGTTGCGCGACGCATTCAGCGCCTGCGCCGCCGCGTCGTCGATGTGATAGACCACGTTGACTGGTGCGGACTAATCCTGTTCGACGACCAGCGCCGTTTTGTCTTGGGCCAAAGTCGGGACCGCGCAGAACAGCATCGGCAGTAAAGCCGATATCCTGCGCATTCGCGCCTCCGCCACCAAAGCCGCGAGCGTCAGCCAGCGATACCGACATTGCCATCGACGTTCTTGAGACGCGGCAGGTTGAGTTCGGGCGCCGCAATGGTCTTCTTCGTCCGCAAATGGCGTGCAACCAACTCCCATATAGGCTCGCCGCCGGCATCGCGCGCGGCTTCGGAAACAGGTGCCCAACCTGCCACTTTGTAGGTCTTGCCGGCCTCGATCGGATTGCCTTTGAGCGTCATATCGCCGATGCGATTGCCGATATTTGCCGTCGGATCGCAGGAATATCTCATACCTCCCACGCGCACCATATCGCCACCCTGCTGGTGATAGGGGTCGACATTGAAGAGATTGTCGCAGACGTCCTCGAGGATCTGCTTGATTTGCGAGCCGTTCATTTGCGTGACCGTCACGTAAGGATAGGTGATGGCGGTCTGGTCGAGCACGTTCTCCATTGTGATGGGCCCGCCGGGCAAGATCGTCGTGCCCCATCGGAAACCGGGTGAGAAGGAGATCTCGGCGTCCCTTTCCGCCATGAGCGCGTCGAGGATGATCTGATCGAAACTGCCGTTGAAATTGCCGCGACGGTAAAGCAGCCCCTCGCTGACGGCCAGCTTCTCGCCAAGCCTGCTCTCGTAGGGCGCACGCGTCCTGGCGATGAGCGCCTCCATTTCGGCATCCGCCGGGAGCAGGTTGGCAAAGACCGGAAGAAGCCGATAGCGGTAATCGGCAACGCGGCCGCCCTTCACGTCGAGATCAAGTAGGCCGACGAATTTGCCGGCGCTGCCACCGTTCATCACGATGGTATTGCCGCCGGCATTGCTGACGATGCTGGGAGTCGGCACGCCGTCATGGGTATGGCCGCCAAGTATAGCGTCGATCCCGCTGACGCGAGAGGCCATCTTCAAATCGACATCCATGCCGTTGTGCGACAGGAGAACGATGGCCTGGGCGCCTTCGGCCCGCGCCGCATCGACCGTCTTTTGCATGTTGTCGTCCTGGATGCCGAAGGTCCAGTCGGGAACGAAGTAGCGCGGATGGGCGATCGGCGTATAGGGCATCGCCTGGCCGATGATGGCGACCTTCACGCCGTTGACGGCGCGCAGGACGTAGGGTTTAAAAACCGGATCGCCGAAATCGGCGGTCTTGATGTTCTGCGCAATGATCTCGATGCGGCCCGCGAAATCCTTCTCGGCGACCTCCTTCACGCGATCCTGGCCGAAGGTGCTTTCCCAATGCAGCGTCATGAGGTCGACGCCGAGCAGCTTCTGGGCCTCCACCATGTCTTGCCCCTTCGACCATAAGGCCGAACCCGAGCCTTGCCAGGTGTCACCACCGTCGAGCAGCAGCGCGTCGGGCCGCGTGGCGCGAAGTCGCTTGATCAGGGTCGCGATATGGGCGAAGCCGCCGGCCTTGCCGTAGATCGGGGCATAACGTTCGAAATCGAGGTAGGTGAAGGCGTGAGAAAGCCGTGTGTTTGGCGCAATCCCGAACTGTTTGAGAAACGCCTCGCCAACAACGTGCGGGGGCCGCCCTGCCATGCTGCCGACGCCAAGGTTGACGTTGGGCTCGCGGAAATAAATCGGCCGCAGTTGCGCGTGACTGTCGGTGATGTGCAGAAGAGAAACGTTGCCGAAGGCCGGCGCGCCGTAAAGCTCCTCTGCCGCTTGTTCGGCACGAGCCGCGGACAAGGGCAGCGGCAAGCCTGCCACGCTTGCCATGCCAAGAAGGTGCAGAAATTCTCGACGATCCATTAGAGCAGCCCCCAACTTTGGCTTATTGATTGACAAGTGAATTGGAATCGAAAGGAAGAGTCATCGGATCGCGGAGCTGGGCCTCGGTAAGGATGCAAGTGTGGTTGCTGCGCGGCATGTCGGGGGCAGGCGTTGGACGCCTTGGAATCGTGAACCCTGTCCGAAGGTATCGCGCGCGGTTTCCACGTATTTCTACTCAAAGCCTTCGGCGGCGCGTGGTCGGCACCGCAATGCCCGCTCAGCTTACGGTCGCCTCGTCCGTGCGCGCGTCGCCTGAGCTGTCCGTCCATGAGATGCTCACGTTGTCGCCCGGCTTGCCGCCCTTGACTTTGAAGGCCAGGTACGGGTTCCTCGCCACCGCCGGACCCCATTGTGCCTGCATCACCACCTTGTCGTTGAGCTTGGCGGTAACCTCGTTAATGAACAGGGCGGGAACGATCTGGCCGGAGGGATCCTTGCGCAACCCCGTCTCCATCACATGGTTCATCAAAACTTTCACCTCGGTCACGCCGTCCCTGTTGGTGGCGCGGATTTTCATCGGAAGGCCCATGAGATTTCTCCTCTGATTTCGAATTCGAGCGAACGGGCGCGGATACTCGACGACCAGCGCCAATGTTTCCGTGACGGTCAGCCGCCGCAGCCGCCGAGCGTCACCTTGATTTCCTTGGTCGCCGCGTAAAATTTACCATCGGCCTTCACCAGCGCGATGATATTGGACGTTTCGGCCATTTTCACGCGTGTGCTGATCTCGGGAAGCATATCCGGTCCAAGATCGAACTGGGCGGTGAGCGTGGTCGGATTCTTTTCTATCAAAACGGATATCTGGGTGGTGTTGGGAATCTTGCTGATTACTTCAACTGGTACCACGGCGCCGTTTTCGGCGATATCCGAGGCATTGATCCGAACGTCGCCGCTGGCAGTCGGCGACTCGACGCCAAGCGCCTTATAGGCATCGGCGAGCGCCTTTGTTTCGAAGGCGGCCTTGTTCCAGGTCGCGAGCGCCAGGCGTGGCGCAAGCGCCAAGGCCGACGTCGCAAGGGCGAGCAGCCCAGTCAGGTGCAGAAATCCGCGACGGCTGGCTTGGTGTCCGAGATTCATGAGTTTCTCCTTGGAGTGACGATCAAACGGAAAGCGTGTCGGCGAACGTCTCGATGCGGAAAGCAGCGGTCGCCCAGAGCAGGAATTCGCGACAACGCGCCGCCACGATGGAGGTGGCGACACTTACCGAATGACGGCGTTGCGCCAGGATGTCTTCTGTTCATTGGCCTGTTCCACTGAAAGTCTGGCCTGCGCGATCGCCTCATCGGCGGCCGCTTTCGCCTCGTCCCACTTGCCGGCAGCGAGCGCCTTCCGGGCATTGGACAAAGCGGTCTCGGTCGAAGTCCAGGCCGCCTTGGCGGCGATCGCCTCCGATTCGGCCTCCTGCGCCGCGGCGAGCGCCGCTTCGGCTTCGGCCTGTGTGGCGGCCAGAGCGGGTAGGCTCAGCAACGCGAGCCCGGCAGCAAGAATGATCGCACGTATCATGGACGAGTCCCCGGACCGGTGATGGGAATTCCGTTGCTCATGTAGGAGAGAAAATATTCGAGATCGCGATAGTCCTCGTCGTCGGCTTTCAACGGCACCGCGCGGGTCTGCGACGAGCAGGTGGAAATACGACGAATTGAGGTGCCCATACTGCCCCAGTCGGAGCGGTAGATCGGCATCGCCGCAAGAATGCCCAGCGCCGGGGCCAGAATGTCGCCGCGCATACGTTCACCCGCCGGCGACATATGGCACGACGCGCAGGAGACATCGAGCTGGCCCTTGCGGGAATAGAAGAATTCCTTGCCACGATCATAGGCGGCCAGCGCGCGAGAATCGTCCGGAATGGCGATCGCCATCGGCTTGCCACGCGAGGACTCGGACATCACGGCAGCCAGCGACGCCATCATGCCGGTCATTGGATCGAGTGGCTTTTCGCCATTCTCCACTCTGCAGCGATTGATCGCACCTTCCAGCGTCTCGACCTGCCCGGTCTCGGCAATGAAGCGCGGATAGGTCTGTCGCACCCCCTCGCCCTTGTTGTCGAAACAATCGGCATAATGCCTGCCGTTAGCGAACGCCTTCTCCCACTCGGCGTGACCTTCATCGAGCGCGATTTCGTAGGGAGGAAATTCCATGATTACTTTCCACTCCTTGCGCATCCCTTCGTTGACCGCATAAGGGCCATTGCCGAAATCGTCCTTCGCCACATTAGGAAATTTGGCGAAGAAAAATGCCTGGAAGGCTTTGCGATCTGTTTCCGGGTCGGTCTTGTCGGCGGCCTTCGCCGACACCATCGCCAGCAGCAGGGCGCAAGCGACGTTCAGTGCGAGTGCAGATCGGTGAAGCCTGCTGACCTTGGGGTGAAATTCCGCTTTTGGATTGCAATGAACCATATCGATCACAGCGTATAGAGGAAGTCGATGATTTTCTCGATCTCGACCCCGGTCAGAATATGATTGCGGCCGAAGGCAGGCATCGGCGCTATCGAATTACGCATCGGCTCGTTCGTCAGGATCTCCACCAGATCGGCGCGATTGGGGAAGCGACGCCTCATGTCCACCAACTCACGGCCGACGCTGCTCGGCGCGTCACCGCCCTTGATCGTGTGACAGGCGAGGCAATTGCCCTTGCCACGATCAAGCGCCAGCTCCTGCCCGGCCTTGACGTCATCGGCACGGGCGGACATCGGCTTCGCGTCTTCCGGTATATGATCAGATGGCTTCTGGGCGATTACGCCACGCATGGCGGCAACATCATTCGCAGAGATCGCCGATCCTTTGTTGCCCCAGCTGGTGCGGATGAAGGAGAGTATGTCGGCGACGGTGCGGTCGTCCAGCTTTGCCAGCTCAGGCATGGAAGGGCGCGTCTTGTCCGCCGGGGTTCTGGCCATAGCGCCGCCAGCGAGCGTGATCTGGATCAGCGAACTCGGATTGCCCGCCTCCACGACCGAATTGCCCGCCAGGGCGGGAAATAGCCGAGGAGTACCCTTACCGTTCATGCGATGACAAGGCGCGCACTGCGCGACATAGCCGATCGCTCCGGGGCTATGGTCTGCGCCTTCATAAAGCTTCGCAGTGGTGGCATCCTCCGCCTTGGGCGCGGATGCGGCATGGCCCGGCCGGGCCGGCCGGCTTGCCAGATAGGCGGCAATCGCCGATGCGTCGGCGTCGCTCAGATATCGCGTGCTGTGCTGAATGACTTCGGCCATGCTGCCGAACGCCGCCGTGCCGGCGTTGCGACCCGTCTTGAGGAAATCAGCGATCTCCTGCTGGGACCAGCTTGCCAACCCGATGTCCTCCTGACGCAGGCTCTTGGCATACCATCCCTCCAATTCCGCGCCGGACAGGAAAGCGCCACCCGGTCCATCCCTGAGTGCCTTCTCCTGGAAGGCCACGCCGCGCGGCGTGTGGCAGGCGCCGCAATGCCCCGCCCCCTCCACGAGATACGCGCCACGCGACACCTCCGGCGTCGCGCCTTCCGGGGGTTTGAAGCTGCGGTGACCACCGAACAGCACCTGCCACCAGGCAAGCGGCCAACGCATGTTTTTCGGCCACGCGATAGTTGAAGCTTGATTGTGCTGCGCGATCGGTTGAACTGCGGAAACGAAATAGGCGTAGAGCGCCTGCGCATCCTCATCTGTCAGCACGGAATACGAAACGTAGGGCATCGCCGGATAAAGCGGGGAGCCATCCTTGCGGATGCCATGACGGACCGCCCGTTCGAAATCGGCAAAGTCGTATCCGCCGATGCCGGTGTCCTTGTCCGGTGTGATGTTCGTCGAATAGATTGTGCCGATCGGCGTCTGCATCGCCAGACCGCCAGCGAACGCCTTGCCCCCTTTTGCGGTATGACACGCCACGCAATCCGACGCTTGCGCGACATACCGCCCCCGTTCGACCAGGGCCGGATCGGCAGAATTCACATTAAAATTCTGCCGAGGCGCGACCAAGGCTGGGGCCAGGTAGCTGCCGCCAATGGCAACCGCCACTCCAATCGCCACAGCGGAGGCACCGAGCTTGAGAAGTTTCATGATCGATACGCTCCGCATCCGCCGGATCAGCGAATGTAGGCCTGGCCTTCGGTGATCTTGTAGGTCCAGGGCAGGTTGGCGTTCTTCCAGCCGTTGACGTCGCGGCGCCCTGCGGGGCTCATATCGCCCTCGAATCCATCCACCACCGAATAAACCTTGCTATAGCCAGCTTCTTGCAACAGATCGGCGGCGCGCGAGGAGCGGTCGCCGGACCGGCAAATCAGGATGATCGGGTCGCTTTTGCCACGGTTCATGTGGGTCGCGAGCGCAGAGACCGCGCCGACAAAATCCGAATTGGGCGACATGGTGTAGCGATTGTTTTTCTTGTCCCAACTCGCCGGATCGTCAATCTCCACATAGGGGATGTTCTGGTCAATGATGGTGGGGGTGCCAAGGAACTGGAATTCGCCTTTGGTGCGAATGTCGATGAACAGCACCTTGGCGCCACCCTCCGACTTCATTTTGTAGGCCTCCGGCGCCGAGAGGTAGAGGCCGAGCCTGGTCTGCTTGACCAGAGGCAGTTTACTGACATCGACGGGCTGGTAATCGGCGGCGAAGGCCGGAGTCAGCAGCAAGGCTAAA
>DATGGY010000217.1:0-12798 GCA_035308285.1 Bradyrhizobium sp.
TCGGTCTTTTCTTCAGCGGGGGCAGCGGCAGCACCGCCGCCGGCGGGACCGGCAACCGCGACCGCGGCGGCAGCGGAAACGCCCCACTTTTCTTCGAGCAGCTTTGCCAGTTCGGCAGCCTCGAGCACGGTGAGGCTCGAGAGGTCGTTAACAATCTTCTGTAGGTCAGCCATTGATCTGTTTCCTTAAGCGTATTCGGTTCGAACCAGGTTTACGATGTGCGAAGGGCGTCAGGCCGCTTCGCTCTTTGAGGCATAGGCCTGAACAACGCGCGCGAGCTTGGCCGCTGGCGCAGTCGAGAGCTGAGCGATCTTGGTCGCCGGCGCCACCAGGAGGCCGACGATCTTTCCGCGCAACTCATCAAGCGACGGCAGGGCGGCTAGCGCCTTTACGCCATCGACGTTCAGGACGGTCTTGCCCATCGATCCGCCGAGAATGACGAACTGCTCGTTCGTCTTGGCGAATTCGATGGCAACCTTCGGCGCCGCCACCGGATCTTTGGAAGTCGCGATCACGGTCGGTCCCTTCAGCAGGGAGCCGATGGCAACGACGTCTGTGCCTTCAAGAGCAATTTTGGCGAGACGGTTCTTCGAGACCTTCACCGACGCACCCGCTTGCTTCATCTGCATGCGCAGCTTCTGCATCTGGGCCACGGTGAGGCCGGAATAATGGGCGACGATCGCAACGCTGGTGGCCTTGAACAGACCATTCAGCTCCTCGACCGCGTCCCTTTTTGCCGCTCTTTCCACAGCAAGCTCTCTCCGGTTGGCGGTCTGGTGCCCAAAGGCAGGGACCGCCGGGTTGAAACCCATCGTCCCGCCCTAAACTGACCTCGAGGCACGCAAGTCCTAAGGACGCTTTGGGCAGCACGACATTTGACAAGCCTGCCCTCCCAAGCCTTTCGGCGTGGGGTGTCGAGGTTCGAACCTTAAATCCGCTGCCCGCCGCAACACGCGTGGCGGAACGCGAAATCCGGTCTTCACCCGTCTATGCAGGCCGGTGAATTAAGCCATTGAAGAAACGTGCGTTTCAACTCAGGCGCCTGCAGTCTCGGACAGGATCGAGGCGTTCCGGCAAGCCGGCTCACCCCTGCCAACATCCCTCCAAAACGATGGTTTCCCTCCCTTTCGAGCAATCCATGCGGATGTCCTGAAAGGAATGGCCTCCTATCGTGCCGGGTTTTCGGAATGCGAGCACAGACGTGCCAGCAACAGCCAGCACGCCCGGAACGCGCTCTTTAACGAGTCTTTCCGGCCTTGCCAAGCGCTAAATTTAAGGCATTTCAGGGGCCGGAAATGACCCGGAAAGCGCGCCTGCAAAGGGCCGGAACCGTCATGTGACGGGATAGACCAGCGGTTTTCCGGCAAAGAACGCCTCAAGATTAGCCATCACGCAGTCTTGCATCGCGATGTGCGATTCGATCGTGTGGCCGCCGACATGCGGGGTCAGCACAACATTCGCAAACTCGGTCAGCGCGTCCGGCGCATGCGGCTCTTTCTCGAACACGTCGAGACCAGCGCCTGCAATCATATTGTCCGCAAGCGCGGCCACCAGCGCCGCCTCGTCGATCACCGAGCCGCGCGCGATGTTGATCACATAGCCGTCCTTGCCGAGCTTTTGCAGGACGTCGGCATTGACGGCGTGATGGGTGTCGCTACTTGCGCGAACCGCAATCATCAGGACGCTGCACCATTCGGCGAGCGCGGCCAGGCTCGGAAAAAATCGGTAAGGCACATCACGCTGCTTGCGGCTGAAATAGCCGACCTCGGTCTCGAATGCCGCCATCCGCGCCGCGATCTTGCGGCCGATCTCGCCCATGCCGTAGACGCCGACGCGGCGGGTAGGATTGCCGGGCTGCGGCCGCAACAGCGGCGAAGGCTTTGACGCGGCCCAGCTGCCGTCGCGAACGAACCCGTCGGCCGGAAGGAGACGGCGCGTCACCGCCAGCATCAAGGTGACCGCAAGGTCGGCAACAGCAGCCGCATTGGCCGCCGGGCTGTGGCCGAGCAGGATTTTCCGTTGCGCCACGGCTGAAAGATCGACGCCGTCATAGCCGGTGCCGTAGCAGACGATCGCGCGCAAGGCGGGCAGCATGTCGAGTGCGGCCGCGCCCAACGGCGTGCCGCCGGCCGTGATCAATGCGCGAACGCTGGAGAGCTGCTCTTTCGTGAATATCTCGACCGGCGGCTTTCCAGCCGTATCCATCAGCTCGAAGCGTTGTCCGATCCGCGCCATCAGCGCCTTGGGAAAGCGCGAATAGATCAGGACCTTCTCGGGCATGCTCTCCCCCTCCCCGGCCTCGTGCCTCTCATCCGGCCTCGTGCCTCTCATAAAGTAAGGAGCGGAACCGGTTGCCCAATTCCGCCCCTCAAATTTGCGTCGATCCGCCGTTGAATTTCAGCCGAGCAGGCTGCCCGGCTCGACCTTAACACCCGGGCCCATGGTGGAGGAAACCGCCACGCGCTGGATGTAGGTGCCCTTTGAGCCGGCGGGCTTTGCCTTGGCGACCGCGTCCGCGAGCGCCTTGACGTTCTGCACCAGCTTTTCTTCCGAGAACGAGGCCTTGCCGATGCCGGCCTGCACGATGCCGGCCTTCTCGACCCGGAACTCGACCGAACCGCCCTTGGCGCCCTTCACGGCAGTGGTGACATCCATCGTCACCGTGCCGATCTTGGGGTTCGGCATCATGCCGCGCGGTCCGAGCACCTTACCGAGGCGGCCGACCAGCGGCATCATGTCGGGAGTGGCGATGCAGCGGTCGAAATCGATCGTACCGCCCTGCACCTTCTCGACCAGGTCTTCGGCGCCGACGATGTCAGCACCCGCGGCCTTGGCTTCTTCCGCCTTGGCGCCGCGCGCGAACACGCCGACGCGCAAGGTGCGGCCGGTGCCGTTCGGCAGCGTCACCACGCCGCGAACCATCTGGTCGGCGTGACGCGGATCGACGCCGAGATTGATCGCGATCTCGACCGTCTCGTCGAACTTCGACTTGGCGCGCTCCTTGACCATCTTGATGGCTTCCGCGAGCGGATAAAGCTTCTCGCGGTTGACGCCCTCGCGGGCCTTCTTCAAACGCTTTCCGATTGCCATGACCCGTTACCCCGCAACTTCCAGACCCATCGAGCGGGCGGAGCCCTCGACCATCTTCATGGCCGCCTCGATGGTGTCGCAATTGAGATCCTTCATCTTCTTCTGGGCGATCTCGCGCACTTGCGCTTTTGTCACCTTGCCGGCCTTGTCGCGGCCCGGGGCCTTCGACCCCGATTGGATTTTGGCGGCCTGCTTGAGGAAGTGGGACATCGGCGGCGTCTTCATCTCGAAGGTGAAGGAACGGTCCGCATAGATGGTGATGATCACCGGGATCGGGGTATTCTTCTCTTCCTTCTGCGTCTGCGCGTTAAACGCCTTGCAGAATTCCATGATGTTGAGGCCGCGCTGACCAAGCGCGGGACCGATCGGGGGCGACGGATTCGCAGCCCCCGCCGGCACCTGCAATTTCAGGTATCCGGTCACTTTCTTTGCCATATGTCACTCCTGTTGTGCCGGCCTTAAGCCGGCGGTTTCAGGTTTCGTGGTTCGGCTGACGACGGCTGGCGACCGCCCTTAGCCTCCCACGACCTCATTTTCCGCGAAGACGCGCTCCGCGCTTTACCCGATCAGACCTTCTCGACCTGACCGAATTCCAACTCGACGGGCGTCGCACGTCCGAAGATCGACACCGCGACCTTCACGCGCGAACGCCCCTCGTCGATTTCCTCGATGACACCGGAGAACGAGGCGAACGGCCCATCGGCCACCCGCACATTCTCGCCGATCTCGAACGTCACCGACGCCTTCGGCCGTTCCACGCCTTCCTGCACCTGGTGCAGGATGCGCATGGCTTCGGTTTCCGAAATCGGCATCGGCTTGTTTTCCGCGCCGAGGAAGCCCGTCACCTTCGGGGTATTCTTGATCAGATGAAAGGCCTCGTCGGTGAGCTTCATCTTGACCAGGACGTAGCCCGGGAAAAATTTGCGCTCGGCGTCGATCTTGCGGCCGCGCCGGACTTCGGTGACCTTTTCGGTCGGCACCAGCACCTGCTCGAACAACTCCTCGAGCCCGCGCTGCTTGGCCTGCTCGCGGATCGATTCCGCCACCTTCTTCTCGAAATTGGAATAGGCGTGGACGATGTACCAGCGCTTATCCGTCGTTTGCGCTTGCGTTGCGGTGCTAGTCATCAGTGGAGGCCCAATACCAAAGTGATGAAATAACGGATGATCTGATCGGAGGCGAAGAAGAAGACCGAGGCCAGCGCCACCATCACGAACACCATGATCGTGGTGATCGTGGTCTCGCGGCGGGTCGGCCAGGTGACCTTGGCGGTCTCCGAGCGCACTTCCTGCAGGAATTTGAACGGGCTGAAAGCCATCGTTTGGGGGTCCGCGTCCGTCGTCAGACAGTTGAAAATATAAGGAATCCGAACAGCCCTCTTTCGCCCAGCCCTCGTTTGAAGGATGAGCCGGCAAGCGGGCTCGATTGTTCGGGGGATTTCAAAGCCGCGCCGGATATCCGCTATACGCGGGCCGGCTGCAGGTGGCGGCTATGTACTGCGCAAGCGGCCAAAGGTCAAGGTGCTGGGGGAGCGGCAGGTCGCCTGCCCCTGGTCCGCACCTCGGCGCCGAAGCCGGTAAGTTCAAGGGGTTAGAGATTGGATCGATCCGTGATCGCAACGGAAGTGCGCTCCCTCTCCCGCTTGCGGGGGAGGGTTGGGGTGGGGGTGCTTCCGCAAAACGCACTGTCCGAGAGGATAGACTTCCCCCACCCGCCGCGCTTTGCGCGTCGACCTCCCCCGCAAGCGGGAGAGGTGAAGTAAACCCAGTCGCTTAAGCGCTCGTCAATTTCAGGCGCCCGCCGGCTTTTCGTCCAGCGGGCGCCCGCTCGCGTTACTTGATCAGCCCGAGGAGGGTAAGCGCGTCGCAATTGTGCTCGATCGAGAAGGTGGTGAACGGGGCGGGCTGCCCCGGCCCCGGCACCAACTTCTGGACAACTCCTGTTTGGCCGAAGGCGGGCCAGAAGGCGAGATCCGCCCGGTGATCGCGGTCGTTGTCGTCACCTTCCCCTGGGCCGTTGGGGTCATGGAAGCGGACGAAATTCGCCCAGTAGGTCTTCATCTCGGTCGCAAGCTGCGCTCCGCCCGCGGTCAGCGGCGGCGGCTGCACTGCCGCTCCCGGGGCCGGTGAGGCAGCATTGGCGGCGGCATCCGCCGGGCCCTGCAGCGTCTTGGCATCGAACAGATATTGCAACTCCGATGCGTGCGATGCGCCATAGGAGAAGCCGATCAGCGGCTGGAACAAGTCCGGCGCGTTGGGATCGGCGAACTCATAGGCGTGTACCGGGACAAACTTCGCCAGCAGTTGGTTGGAGTCGAAGCCTCGGCAAGTGAAGATGATGTCGGTGAAAATCTGGCCGAGCGCCTCGTCTGCGCTCGGCTTGTTGGCGTTGTCCGGATTGGGGAAATTGGCGGGCGGATAGAGGTTGGCGAGAGTTCCCACCTTCGTGGGGTCGGTAACGCCGGAGATGATTCCAACCTCCTGCGGATAAGTCAGGATATGGTTGTCGACAAAAAATTGCGCCCGACCGCCCGTCACGAAGGTGAAGGTCGGATCGAAGAAGAACGGCTCGAACAGCGTGCCCTCGTTAAGGTTGGTTCCCTGCATCACCGGCACGCGGTTGAAATTGCCGCTGCCAAACGCGTCCGACAACCCTTGCGGCAGAATCGTTGTACCTGATGTCGGCGACGTGTTGATGATGCCTTGCGCCGCGACGAGAGTTGCAACCGCGGCGTTGCGCAGGCAAGCGGCGATCTGCGTGTTGGTGCCCGTGCAGCCGACCGCGGTTGCGAATTTAGTCCCCAAGGCTTCCTGGGCAGCGACCGCTTGCACATCGAACAGCATATAGGCGCCGCTCTCGATGATCGCGGCGTCGAAAAGCCCCTTTGCGGTCGGCGACGCCAGATTGGACGAGGTGCTGAGCCCGCCGGCCGACTCGCCGCCGATCGTCACCCGGGCCGGATTTCCACCGAAATGCCCGATATTGTCGCGAACCCATTTGAATGCGAGCTGCTGGTCCATGAGCCCGTAATTGCCGGCGATTCCGGGGCTGTCCAAGGCCGGATCGGCGAGCCAGCCGAGCGCGCCGAGGCGATAATTGATGGTCACGACGATGATCTTGTGGGTACTGACGAGAACGCTGGGGTCGAAGCCCGCGCCGGCGCCGTTAACGAGCGCGCCGCCATGGATGAAGATCCAAACCGGAAGCCCCTCGTCGCCGTCCGATTGAACGGGTGTCGTGACGTTGAGGAAGAGACAATCTTCACTGAAGGGCGCCGCCGCCGAAAACTGATTGACCACCTGCGGACACGCACTGCCCGGCGTGGTCGCATCGAATACCGCGGACGCGCGCGCCGGCGCAGTGGGAGGCGTCCAACGGTTCGCGCCGGCGGGCGAGTTGGCGTAGCGGATGCCCTCAAACTTGTTGACGACACCGTTGCTCACCCCGCGGACCGGCCCGCTGGTCGTCTCGATGACGGGGGTTGGGGAGTCGGCAATCGCATCCGTCACCGCAACGCCGGGAACCGCCAGGATGATCCACGTCAACAGGCCCGTGCCCACGCGTCGCCAGCGGATCGCTCTGTGTTGGCTCGTCGAAAAGTCTTGGCTCGCCGAAAAGTCTTGGCTCGCCGAAAAGTCTTGGCCCGCCGAAAAGTCTGCCGTCTGTTGTCCTCTCATCGTCGTCGCCTCCCTTGGTCTGAGCGTTCGATTAAAAGGCAAATTGAATCGCAACAAGAGATGGCGTTTCGATGACAACGTAAAGACGCAAGGCAATCCAACCTGAAATTCAAGTGGTGCGCCCAACCTGCCACACAACAAGCGCAAGCGTTGGGTCGCGATTGGCGTCCACCACATGGAATGATCGTTGTCATCTTCGCCCGACCGGGACGTGAAGCCGCGAGTATTCCGCAAGCCGGAATGAAGGAAACACTATGCCGAAACGCTAAATGCGTTCACGCGGCTACGGGACACGCGATCCGACGCATCGTGCAGGCTGCGCCGACAGCCGTTCAGGATCGCCACGCGCCCTTGAGCTTAACCGAAAGGCCGTTAACCTCCCTATCATGTAACTTCCGCCAACTGCCGCAGCGACGAACAATGGCCCATGCGCCAAAATTCACCTTGCCGACTATTGGTAAATGATGCTGCTGCATCAAGATGCGACGGCTACCGCGGCGGCGCGAATGTTTACAAATTCGCTGGCCCCAACTAAGGGGCTGATGAGCGGGTATCGAGCCAACCGGCAGCAACCATGAATGCTTACCAGGCATCAATTGATTCAGACGAATTGAAGAAGCTGTCGGTCCTGCGGCCTTGGGGCACGGTGGCGGCGCTGGCTCTCGATTGGGCGGTGATCGCTGCGGCCATCGCTCTCAGCAGCCATTTCGGCGGGGTTTGGCTGTATCTCCTGGCGGCAGCGGCCATTGCCGGGCGGATGCTCGGTTTGGGCGAATTGATGCATGAGGCGGCGCATTTCCGCTTCCTCAGGAATCGAAAAACGGCCGACGTGATTGGCGATCTTTTCATCGCCTGGCCGATTATGGCGACGGTTGATGGCTATCGGCAGAACCATCTGGCACATCACCAGCATACCAACACCGACAACGACCCTGACTGGACCGTCAAACTCGGCACGGCCGCCTACACCTTCCCGCAGCACGTGTGGGTCATGACGTTGAACCTCCTCGGCTATCTGGTCGCGGTAAACTCTCTACGCGATCTGGCCCATATCCTGCCCAGGCTTGCGCAGGCGAAGCAAACGGCTCGCTATAGGCTTGCGCGTTTCGGATATTATCTCGGCGCCGCGGCGCTGATCACGCTGCTCGGCATTTGGAAAGGCTTTCTGCTCTACTGGATCGTGCCCTATCTGACGCTGTTCTTTCTGTTCCTCTATGTCCGCGGCGTCGCCGAGCATTTCGGCAGCATGGACTATGACGAAGAGCTCGGCAGCACACGCACGGTCATCCCCTATTTCTGGGAGCGGTTTTTCTTCGCTCCTCACAATATCAACCATCACCTCGAGCATCATCTCTTTCCCGGCGTACCGTTCTATAATCTGCCAAAGCTCAGCGCGGCGCTGATGCAGGACGAGACCTACCGCGCCAAGGCCCATATCACGCGCGGCTACTCGACGGGCGTGCTGCGGGAGTGTCTGGCGGCGGCTAAGCGAGACAAGCCGGGACAACTCGTCCGGACTTAGGCGAATTGCCATAGATCAAAACGCCTCAGTGGACCCTGCGATAACGTCATCAGTGGATCGCGATCAGGTGTCCCACGCCAGCCGACCCCGGCCACGGGCGAGAATGGTCGTGCGCTGCGTCACCATGCTAGCCCCACTCACGCAAAAGCCGCCAAGGCTTCCCCCGACGGCTCGTGCCCGTTGCGTTTTGTGTAGAGGTGCGCTGCGTCGAGCGGAGCTCGAACGCGGTGCCTCTTCTTATTTGGACGCACTGCCTCAATTAGGCGGCGTGTACGTTGCCAGTGTGTCGGGCCAACGATCCCCGATTTTTGTCATCTGTGACTGGCGCTGATTTTGGTCAAGCCAGCGTTGCTGTCCTTTAGATGAAATAGACAGGCCGCCGCTAACACTACGCGGCTGTAGTGCGCTGATCGGCATCCCGCTGCTCGGCCAAATGATCGCCCATGAAGGAATAAGCATTTGGCTCGATCCACTCACTGATCCAGCCGCGACGCTCGAGCATTTTGAGTGCCCGTTTTACTTCGGCCACCGAAATGCCGGTCATTTTACCAAGAACTTTTTCATCAACTCTGGCGGCAAGAGTTCTTCGCAGGAGGTTACGCCTCATGCAATAGGCAACTTTGAATGCAGTCGGATCAACGCGCTTATCGGCCGCAACCGCGTCGTACCAATCAAGCTTCCAGTTTTTCTTTGCGGTCATGATGAGCCTCCCTGGCCTGAACCTATCACGGGGCATCGATCACGAACGGACGCTACCGCCTCCGGATCATCTGGACAGGCCCCCGACGGTATTAATTTCAGGCAACACCGAAATGAGATACGTTCCACATGAAAGGCTAGCGCTCATTCAAGCTGGGATGCTGGTCTTCGATCCAAAAAGAAAAATGGCCCCCGGAAAAGGGGCCATTCGCCTTACATCTTGTCCGTCATTGGCTTCTTCATCCCGTGGTGGTGATGGTGGTGTTGATGCCCGTGCCGGTGCATCGTTGGCTTGTCCATCCCTTCCTTCATCATCGGCTTGTCTTGCTTCATGGGCTTGTCTTGTGCAACCGCCGGAACTACCACTGCGATCGTGGCCAGAGCCGCCAAGACGTAAGAAATCTTCTTCATTTATCTCTCCTTGGTGTGATTAGCCCCGATGGAACACCCAATGGACAAAATTGTTCCATCGGTTGGAACAATTCGGAATTGCTGGCAGTCCAGCCCGTGGCGGACATGCGGCGCGGGTTTAAATTCTCCTCCCATATCCCCACATATTGCTTATGACCAAATGGCAACCTCCCAAGCGGGAACCCGCGAAGACCAAGGCTGAGCTACGCGAGATGCTGGCAGAAGCCGTCCGAAATTCGCAGGCTGAGAATGAGCGCCTGCAGCAGGCCAAGAGAGTTAAGGCGGCCTAACTCATATCTGAGTGCGGACTTCGACCGGCCAAGATGGTCCTCCGCCTTTCGCAGCGGGAGCCGAAGGCTTGAGTTCCAATACCAAGCTGCGTGATTATTTTGCGTATCCGCCGTTAAACCTAATCAGCAAGCTTAATCAGCGGGTCTTCTTGCGGGGCGCCCTTGCCGCGCTATCGTCATCTCACTGGTCACTAACCATTGGAGGTGATCTATGCGAGATAAAATAATCAAAAACGACCTCGCGCAACGAGAGGCTGGACGGACTTTTCAGCGCGCCGGTAAACGGAAGCCAGCAACGGAATACGACGAAGCGCAGGAAGCCTTCCGGAAGAATTATGAGCGATTGAAGGCTGAGCGCTTGGCCAGGGAAGCCGCGAAGTCCAAAGGAGAAACAGTGGCGAAGTGACAAAACTTTCCACACCGACCAAGGCGGAGCTGTATGCGATGCTGGCCGAGGCGATCCGCAATACGCAATCCCAGCCGGTCTGCGACCCGCAACCCGAGCCGAAGCGCGAAACGCGATCCCACAAAACGCGACCGGCGCAAAAGCGCATGGCTAAGACTAGACCGGCGCAAAAGCGCATGGCTAAGACTAAAAGAGTTCGCCGTTGATCGCAGCGACAAGCTTCACAACGAGGCTATTGGCGACACGCCATCAATGGCGCGTGCGCCAGATTTGCTATGGATCAAAGCGACGCCAGCCCCTCTCACGCAAAAGCCGCCAAAGTTTCCTTCGACGGCCTGTGCCGTTGCGTTGCGTTTGCGTAGAGGTGTGCCGCGCCGAGCGTGCTCGAACGCAGCCATAGCCTGCTAGCCACAGGACGCATTGCCTTCATTATCAAATGAGGCAGTCGATGCGTCGCCTGTGTGTCAGGGCCAACGATCCCCGATGCGAGCGATGCTGTCATCAGCGACGATGCCGATCAAGCCAGCGCTGCTGTCCTAACGATGCTTGCACTGGGCGTAGTCGCCGATCCCATGCCAGCTTGCGGCGACCGCAATGATGCTCTTTGGGGTTGGCCTTGAACACGCGTTCGATGTGCCGGTTCAATGCCTGCATCACGCCAATGCGCGCGACGGCTGCGACCCGAAAGATCCGCACCACCCTATTCCACAGCGGGGACGGATCAGTGGCCCAGCGGATTGGTCACCTGAAAAAGTTCAGACTTCGCAGGTAGTCTGGAGAAGGACTGGCAGGAGTGGCAGGGCTCGAACCTGCGACCCCCGGTTTTGGAGACCGGTGCTCTACCAATTGAGCTACACTCCTGTGGGGACCTTGCGTCGCCGCCGGCCCGCGCCGTTTCAAGCATAGGCCGCGGCCGGATGGCAAGGGCGAAGCGGCTTTAAGGCCTTGTTCAGGACGCCGCTTCTGCGCCAAAATCGGACCACCTCGGAGCGCATCGCGCCCGCCGCGTAATAAGAGTTAAAGGGAAGAGAAATGACCGCGCAAACCGCCGCCAGGCACGCCGTCGCCCCGCAGACGCCGCAACTCCCCAACGCCAAACCTGAATCGCTCGGGCTCTCGCAAGCCCGGCTGCAGCGCCTATCGGACGCGTTCAAGCGCGAGATCGACAAGGGAACCATCCCGGGCGCGACCGTGATGGTGGCGCGGCGCGGGCAAATTGCCTGGTTCGAAGCGCTGGGAAAACAGAACCCGCTAAGTCCCGCGCCGATGACGCGAGAGACGATCTTCCGCATCTTCTCCATGACCAAGCCGGTCGTCTCGGTCGGGATCATGATGCTGCTCGAGGAAGGTCATTTCCTGCTCGATGATCCCCTCTCCAAATTCATTCCGGAATTTGCCACCCAGAAGGTCGGCGTCGAGAACAACGGCAAGCTCGATCTCGTGCCGTTGCAGCGGCCGATCACCATCCAGGATCTGTTGCGGCACACCTCGGGCATCACTTACGAACATACCGGCAACGGCCTGGTGCAGCAGCTTTATCAGCAATCGCGGCTGCGCAGCCGCAAGATCAGCAATGCCGGACATGCCGCGATCGTCGCGGGCCTGCCTTTGATCTGCCAGCCGGGCGCGGAGTGGAACTACAGCCGCTCCACCGACATTCTTGGCCGCCTGATCGAAATCGTCAGCGGCAAGACGCTCGGCGCGTTCCTTAACGAGCGCATCCTTGCTCCCCTGCAAATGACCGAGACCGGCTTTCACACCGGCGCAGAGAATGCCGGCCGTCTCGCCGAGCCGTTTGCGAGCGATCCGTGGACCGGCGAAAAAATCCAGCTCTTCAACATGCTGGAGAAGCCGGTGATGGAATCGGGCGGCGGCGGCCTGGTCTCGACCGCGATGGACTATGCGCGGTTCTGCCAGATGCTGCTTGGCGATGGAACGCTCGACGGTATCAGCATCATCGGCCGCAAGACGCTGCAACTGATGGCGTCCGATCAGCTTGGGCCTCACGTGAAAATCCAGGGCACGCTGACGCAGCCCGGCCACAGCTTCGGTCTCGGCTTTGGCGTACGCACGCAGGAGGGCATCGCCTCGTTTGCGGGCTCGCCCGGCCAGTTCTTCTGGAGCGGCATGGGCGGCACCTTCTTCTGGATCGATCCCAGGGAAGACCTGTTCGCGATCTTCATGTCGCAGGGCCCCGGCCAGCGCGTCTACACCCGCACGCTCATGCGCAATCTCGTGTATGCGGCGGTGGAGTGAGGGCTGGGCGATCCGCGCCTCCCCCGTCATACCCCGCGAAAGCGGGGCATCCAGTACGCCGCGGCATCAATAACAATCGAGACGCCGGCGCGAGCGCGAAACGCTGCCACATCTCTAGCTGTCATCACCCGCCACCCGGTCCGGCCTCTGGCCGGCCGGATGACAGGCTCCAGCGGGTGATCCAGTATTCCGAGACAGCGCGTATTGAGCCGAGAGGCCGCGGCTTACTGGATACCCCGCTTTCGCGGGGTATGACGGGAGCCAGTTTCCGATTTTCCGAAATACTTCTTGACGGCGACGTAAAATCAGTAGTATTGAGTCGCGGTCCCGTCCTTCTCGAGGGGCGTTTCGCGATCGTCAAAGACGTAGGGCGGGATGCGGTGGACGCTTTGGCGCTTTTGACGAATGGCGCATAAGGCGGACGGCGAAGTCGTGTGGTCTTGATGC
>DATGGY010000218.1:0-8204 GCA_035308285.1 Bradyrhizobium sp.
TTCGCAGTCACCGGGAGAGGGGCCCAATCGAACTTGTAGTTCACCCCGAACTTGAAGATTTGCTTGTCCGCACCCAAGGGGGTGTTTCCGGAGGATTGCCCGTTCCCTACGCAGGTGCTGGGAGATCCTGTGGAGCTCGAACAGGAGAGCGTAGCGAAGGACCTCGTGCCATAGACAATGTAGTTGTATTCAAGCTTGGCCGTCCAATTGTTGGTGATCAGATACTCGATACCGAGACCGAACAGAGGGCCATTCAGGGTCCCGCCCCAGCTAGCAGTGTCGAGGCTTGAAGTCGGAGTAGCAAAGACTGGTGCGAAAGTATTATCGCTCACGCTACTGAAAGCGTCGAATTTGCCCCAGGCCCAACCTGCCTTGCCGTAGACGAGCGTGCGGTCGAACGCGATGCCCATGCGGCCGGCGATCGTAAAGTCATACTTATTTTGCGTCTGAAGATGAACTAAATCGGTTCGGGAGAGGATTCCTGATAGTGGCGGATCACCGAAGAAGTTTGTCGAACGATCGAAAGTTCCCTTCATGCCCGACCAGTAGCCTTCACCCTCGATGCCGAACACCACATTGGTGATCTGGTAATTGTAGCCCAGCTGTCCGCCAGCGAGACCGCCAGTTCCGTGAAAAGCGTTGTTGCCGCCGCTACCGATGCTCTCGTTGCCAACGCTGCTAGTGCCAAGGAAATTGGTAGGGACTTGGCTGCTACTGCCGAAACTGGAGGTGTTGCTATCATTCATCGCACCACCGCCGCCGTGGACGCCGATATAGAAGCCGGTCCAGGTGTACACGGGCGCAATGATGGGCGCCGCTTTTAAGGGAAGATCGGCGGCCAAAACGCTAGCCGAACTGAGAACCAAAAACGATGCGGACGCGAGAAGCTTTCTCATTTGAAATCACCTGAAATCTAAATTCTCTCGACCCCGGGACATCGCCCGGGGTTCGTTACATTTCAAGTTGATCGGAAGATCAGAACTTCGCAGTCACCGGGAGAGGGGCCCAATCGAACTTGTAGTTCACCCCGAACTTGAAGATTTGCTTGTCCGCACCCAAGGGGGTGTTTCCGGAGGATTGCCCGTTCCCTACGCAGGTGGTCGGAGGCACATTATTTGAAAAGGTCGAACAGGACGTCGTAGCGAAGGACCTCGTGCCAAACGCAATATAGTTGTATTCAAGTTTGACCGTCCAATTGTTGGTAACAAGATACTCGATACCAAGACCAAACAGAGGGCCATTCAGAGTCCCGCCCCAGGTAGCAGTGTCGAGGCCCGTGGGTCCAGTTGGGAAATCCGTAAAGCCACTGCTGCTGAGAGCATCGAATCTGCCCCAGGCCCAGCCTGCCTTGCCGTAGACAAGCGTGCGGTCGAATGCGATGCCCATACGGCCGGCGATCGTATAGTCATACTTATTTGACGTCGTATTTTGATCAAATTCGGTTTCGTTGAGGACTGATCCAGTAAAGAAGTTTCGCGAACGATCAAGAGTGCCCTTCATGCCCGACCAGTAGCCTTCACCCTCGACGCCGAACACCACATTGGTCATCTGGTAATTGCAGCCAGCCTGTCCGCCGGCGAGACCGCCGGTTCCGTGAAAAGCGTTGTTGCCGTTGCCGCTACCTTCAAAGTTACTGCTGTTTGAATTGCTATCGTTCATCGCGCCGCCGCCGCCGTGGACACCGAGATAACAGCCGGTCCAGGTGTACGTGGGCACAATAGCGGGCGCGGGCGACTTGTAGCTCATGGGAAGATCAGCGGCCATCACGCTGGCCGAGCTGAGAACTAAAAACGAGGCGGACGCGAGAAGCTTGTTCATAAGAAACCCCCTGGAATCGAATTAATTCTCAAAATTTTGATAGCGAACATTACTGCGCCGCCCCCCCAGGAGTCTGTCACCCGAAAGCATCAGTTTCCGAGAAACGCAACCGGAACTCGGGGATTTTTCGGCCTGCCATAAAACGCTAATCAATCAATGTCTTAAATGAGCTGCAGGCCCCGGCAGTGTAGAGCAGCGGGTACTGCAACACCGGTGTCGCCATGTTGCGGTTCGGAGCCAGTCGATCTTCTGATCCTGGATGGCAGGAACGGGTGTGCCAGCCGCTGCAGGGATACTCGACAGGAGCAGGTCAGGCAATGCAGGCTCCCGCGGCGCAGACGAAACGGCTCGAAGACTTCCTGCACCCCCTGTTGAACCAAATTCGAACGCCAAAATCGAATCGCGTTGCGTGACGCGATTCCTCGAGCCAAGCAAACCGGCTCAAGATTAGTTATCGGCGTTACCATATCCGGCCATGCGCGCGCGGACCTTTTCGATCTCGGCTTTTGACAGCAGCGGCGGGGTGCCGATCTGCAGGCAGCCGTGATACTGCCGCGCCAGCGTCTCGACTTCGACCGCAAGCCACATCGCCTTCGACAGCGATGGCCCGATCGCAATCATGCCGTGGTGTGCCAGAAGACAGGCGAACCTGTCTTCGAGCGCGGTGACGGCAAGCCGCGACAGCTCCTCCGTTCCGAACGTCGCATAGGGCGCGCAGCGAATCGTGTCGCCGCCGGCACACGCGATCATGTAGTGAAGTGAGGGAATCTCCCGGCCCATGATCGCGAGTATTGTCGCATAGGGCGGATGGGCGTGGACGATGGCGTTCACTTCGGGGCGGGCTTTAAGGATGTCGCGGTGAAATCGCCATTCGCTCGACGGGCGCTGTTTTGTGCCAGGCGCGCCGTCGAGCTTCATGAACACGATCTGCGCAGGCTTCATCGCGTCATAGGGGGTGCTTGTCGGCGTGATCAGCATCCCGTCCTCGTGACGCAGGCTGATATTGCCCGAGGTGCCCTGATTGATGCCCAACTGGTTCATCTGCCGGCACGCGTCGATGATGGACTGGCGCTTCGCCCGCTCGCTGCTGGTGGGCATCAAACTTTCCCTGACAAGTTGAAGGCCAAGACGGTCTGAGGCGACCAAACTAGGCCGTGAACGAATAAATTCAAAGCGGCCGGTGGATGTCCGGTTTCCGCTGGCGGCAGCGGTGCGCGGAGACCAACGGATGGCCCGTGGAGCAGAGGCGCTTTTCGCGGCGCCGAACGGCGGCTACCCCGACTCGATTTCCGGGATGCGGTGGGGAATGCGCTGGCCGCTATCGAACTGGAAGTAACGAATCGTCCGCCGCTGATAAGCGTCACCGTCGTGCTTGCACCCGAACAACCTGCGCTGGTAAAGACCCACGGACCATCGAAATTTCCGCGACCATTTTCAACGATATGGGACGTCGGGACGGTTGGGCGACTCCTGCTGCAATTGCCGATTGGAAACAACTGCGACGATGGCGATCCCGTGCCCCGCTGAAAAAGCGCTGACAAGCGCCAGGGCGCCCGAAGAGGCCGGTTGCTGGTTGGCCGGGAATCCACGCTCGCCGCCGCGACGATCGCTTTCAATTCGCGCTGGTGTGACCGCTCAACTTGGCGCACGATAGGATAACGGCAATGCCAGATTGCCGATTGCGGACGAACACCGTGAGGAGGAAATTATGAATGCTCCCTTCCCGACCCCCGACACGATTGCAATTCCCCAGGAGTTCAGCGCCTGCTTCGCCGCGCAGCGCGCCGCCTACCTCGCCAATCCAGAGCCGAGCTACGCCGAGCGGCTGAACGATCTGAAATCACTCGCCCGGCTTCTGAAGGAGAACCGGGAAGAGCTGGTGGCCGCCATCAATCTCGACTACGGCCATCGCTCGACCTTCGAGACCCTGTTCGCAGAATATTTTGTCGTGCTGGAGGGCATCCACGACGCCTGCAAGCACCTGAAAAAATGGATGAAGCCGCAGCGTCGCAAGATCGATTTCCTGACCTATCCTGGCGCCCACAACCGTGTCCGGCCGCAACCGCTCGGCGTCGTCGGCATCATCGTTCCCTGGAACTTTCCGATCAATCTGACCTTCGCCCCGCTGACGGCGATCTTTGCAGCCGGCAATCGCGCCATGGTCAAGATGTCAGAGAACTCGCGCAATCTCGCAATCCTGCTTGCCCGCGTCAGCCCAAAATATTTCGGCGAGGACAAGCTCAAGTTCTTTGAGGATGGCGGGGGCCGCGGCCCGGCCTTCTCGTCCATTCCATTCGACCACATCCTTTTCACCGGATCCGGCACCACGGGCCGGGCCGTGATGGCCAATGCCGCGCGCAACCTGACCCCGGTGACGCTCGAACTCGGCGGCAAGGCTCCGGCGATCGTCGGACCCGACTACCCCATCAAGACGGCGGCCGAACGGATCATGTGGGTGAAGATGTTCAACGCGGGACAGATCTGCACCAATGTTGATTACATTTTTCTGCCCGAGGGCAAGGAAAACGAATTCGCCGATCATTGCCGGCGCCTGACCGCAGAGCGCTATCCGGACATCAACGGCGCGGACTACACATCCATCATCGACGCGCGCTCCTTTACCCGGTTGCAGAACGCCCTGGCGGACGCCAAGAGCAAAGGCGCGACGCTGATCAATCTCGCCGCGGGCCAGGAGTCGAACGCGGAGCAGCGCAAATTCGCACCGCATCTGGTGCTCAATCCTACCGAAGACATGGAGATCATGTCGCGGGAAATCTTCGGGCCAATCCTGCCGGTTCGCACCTACAGCGACCGGCAACAGGTCGCCGACTACATCAACGCCCATGATCGGCCGCTGGCGATCTACCCCTTCACTCACGACCGTGCATTGCAGGAGTTCTATATCTCACGCGTCATGTCAGGTGGCGTGTCGGTCAACGAGGCACTGCTGCATGTGGGTCAGCACGACCTGCCGTTTGGCGGCGTCGGCGCCAGCGGGATGGGCCACTATCATGCCCGCGAAGGCTTCAATACCTTCTCCAAGTTGCGCCCGATTTTCTACCAGGGGCCGATCTCGGCAGTTCAGATGCTGTTTCAGCCGCCTTATGCCAACCGGGCTTTGAAGATCCTGAATCTCCTCATCAGGTTGAAGACCTGAAACGGATAAGACAAGACGTGGAAGGGCTTGAGGCCGAACTATTCGAGTGCCTTCTCGCGCACGAGGCGAGGTTCAGCCGCATGGAAGCGTTCGGCGCTGGAGCGACCGCAGAGGGCGAACATGGGGCGCTACAAAGCTGACGTGGTCATTGTCGGCGCTGGCATTGCGGGAATCGTTTCGGCCTTCGATCTTCTTGGGCTGGGCAAGCGCGTGCTCATCGTGGACCGCGACGGCGAGGCCAATTTCGGTGGGCTGGCCAAGGAGAGCTTCGGCGGTATCTGGCTCGTCGATACGCCTCAGCAGCGCCGCTTTGGCATCAAGGACAGTCCCGAACTCGCCTTGCAGAACTGGCTGTCGTTCGGAGAGTTCGGAGCCGATGGCGGCGTTGACGACCATCCCCGTCGATGGGCCGAAGCCTATGTGGCCGATTGCAGGCGCGACGTCTACGACTTCCTGAAGGGACACGGCATTGGCTTTCTGCCGATGCCATTGTGGGTCGAGCGCGGGCTGTACGGCAACGGCAACGCGGTTCCGCGCTGGCATGTCGTGTGGGGCACCGGCCATCGCCTGGCGACACGGATGATCGAATTGCTGCGCGGCCATTCTGACGCCGGCAAATTGCAACTGTTGTTCGATCGCCGCGTCGAGCGACTGGAGATTACGGCTGGGCGCATCACCGGGGTCAGCGGCACGAGCGAGGTCGATGACGTGGCCTTCACGGTGGAGGCCGAGTCGACCATTATCGCTTCGGGCGGTATCAACGGCGACATCCCCCGCGTCAAGGCGAACTGGCATCCCGATTGGGGTCGGCCACCGCAAACCATCCTCAATGGTTCGCATAAGTTTGCAGACGGTCTGATGCACGACGCGGCCGCGGCAAGCGGCGGACAACTGACCTATCTCGACCGGATGTGGAACTATGCCGCGGGCGTGCACCACTGGCGGCCGCGCAAGCCCGGTCACGGGCTATCATTGGTGCCGTCGCGTTCGGCGCTGTGGCTCAACTGGCGCGGCGAACGGTTCGGCCCGATGCCGCTGGTAGGCGGCTTCGATACGCGCGATCTGGTCGGGCGGATCTGTGCCGAGGAGCGCGGCTATTCGTGGCAAATTCTAAACCGCAAGATCGCTCTCAAGGAACTCGCAATATCCGGCGCCGAATTCAACCCGAATGTCCGGGAACGCAACGCGCGCGGATTTTTGGTCGACACCCTGTTCGGCAACCGTTGGCTCTACGACCAGATGACGAAAAACTGCGCCGATGTCGTCGTCGCCGAAACGCTGCCTGAACTCGTCGCCAAAATGAACGACCTGCAGGGCGACAACGCGGTCGATGAAGCGACGGTGCGCGCGAGCGTGGCCTCTTACGATTGCGAGATCGACCGCGGGCCTGCTTTGTACAATGATGAGCAACTGCGCCGCATCGCCCATCTGCGCCGTTGGAAGGGAGACCGCCTCCGCATCGCCAACTTCCAGAAGATCATTGAACCCGGTACCGGGCCGTTGATGGCCATTCGCCTGTTTATCGTGAGCCGCAAGAGTCTCGGCGGCATTCGCAGCGACCTGTCCGCGCGCGTGGTCGACGCCGCCGGGGCGCCGATCGTCGGCCTCTACGCGATCGGAGAGGCGGCGGGATTTGGCGGCGGCGGCATGAACGGCTTGCGCGCCCTCGAAGGCACGTTCCTCGGAGGATGTATCTACAGCGCGCGCCGCGCCGCACGTGCAATCGGTCGGTGAGGCCGTGGCAACGAAGCAAAGAGAGGAAACCAAAGTGAAGACATCGGTGCGTGGCTGGTCGTCATGCGGCGGAGCAGATTGGCTTGAGCTGCACGTTCGGCGTTCCGGGCGTCCACAACGAAAAGCTGATCGCTGGCAACCCAACGTCATATTGAGGCAATCGCTATGAACGGCGCCCAGGCCCTGATGAGGACCCTGGTGAACGCGGGGGTCGAAGTCTGCTTCACCAACCCCGGCACCTCGGAAATGCACTTCGTCGCGGCGCTGGATTCGGCGCCGGGAATGCGCGCTGTGCTGTGCCTGTTCGAAGGGGTGGCGACAGGCGCGGCCGACGGCTATGCACGCATGGCGAACAAACCCGCCGCGACACTCCTGCACCTCGGCTGCGGCCTCGGCAACGGCCTGGCGAACCTCCACAACGCTCGCAGGGGCAAGGTCCCCGTCGTCAATATCGTGGGCGACCATGCCACTTATCACGTCCAATACGATGCGCAGTTGCAATCCGACATCGAGACGGTGGCGCGAAATGTCTCGCCTGGCTTTGTACGCACGTCCAGGAGCACGGCGGAGCTGTGCCGTGACGCTGTCGACGCGGTGAAGGCGGCCAAAGGCCTGCCGGGTCAGGTGGCCACGTTGATCCTGCCGGCCGACGTCTCTTGGGGCGCGGGCGGGATGGCCGAACCGGCGCCACGGATTGCGCCTCCCGACGCGGCCGACGACGCCACAGTGCGGGCCATCGCCTCCGTCATCAACTCAGGGGGCCGTACCGCCATGCTGCTGGGTGGCCGCGCGCTTGGCGAACGCGCCTTGCTGGCCGCCGCGCGTATCGCGGCCAAGACCGGCATCAAGGTCTACGCAGAAACCTTCCCAACACGACTGGAGCGCGGCGCTGGACTGCCCGCTGTCGAGCGCATCGCCTATCTCGCCGAGATGGCGTCGGTGCAGTTGAAGGAAATCGACAACCTGATCTTGGTGGACGCCAAGGCGCCGGTGTCGTTCTTTGCCTACCCAGGAAAGAAGAGTTACCTGCCGCCCGACAATTGCGCAGCGCGCACGCTCTCCACGCCCGAGCAGGACGCAGTAGGAAGTCTGGAGAAACTCTGCCGCGCATTGGGCGCCGATCAGATCGTGCCGGAGCTGGCGATAGCATCGCGCCCCGGCCGGCCGCGCGGCAAGATGCTCACCGCTGAGAAGGTGTGCAAGGCCGTAGGACATCTGCTGCCCGCCAACGCCATTCTGATCGACGAGGCCATTACCTCGGGGCTGATGCTGTCTAAATTCACAGCCGGTGCCCCGCGGCACGATCTCATCACGCTGACTGGAGGCGCTATCGGCCAGGGCTTGCCCAACGCCGTCGGCGCGGCGATAGCGTGTCCGGATCGTCCCGTGCTCGCCCTGATCGCCGACGGCAGCTCGATGTATACGATCCAGGCGCTTTGGACCCTGGCGCGCGAAAAGCTCAACGTCACGGCAATCATCTTCAACAACGCTTCGT
>DATGGY010000219.1:0-5841 GCA_035308285.1 Bradyrhizobium sp.
GAGTGGCTCGTCCACCGCCAATCTCCCGGCCCTTATTTGGGGCCAAACGGAGCGGAAAGCAAGCGGGGGATCGGCGGTCATACCCGGCGAAAAGCCGGGTTTCCTGCACACATTGGGCCATCGAAAGTTGATGGGTCTTAAGGCATACCGGGCCGTCGGCTTTCGCGGATCATAACGCCTTGATATGAAACCCTTCAGTGCCTGAAGAAGGCATTTGGGAGCCCTCATGTCCGAATCCGCCTGGTCACTGCACTCTCGGCTCAAGGAAGACACTATCGACATCGGCGATCTGCCGCTCTGCCGGGTCCTTGTCATCAAGGACGCGCACTATCCCTGGCTGTTGCTGGTGCCGCGCCGGCCGGAGATCGTGGAGATCATCGATCTCGACGAGGTCGAGCAGGCGCAATTGATGACGGAAATCTCGCGCGTTGCCCGCGCGCTGAAAGAGGTCGCCAAATGCGACAAGTTGAACATCGCCGCGCTCGGCAATCTGGTGCCGCAACTGCACGTCCACATCATCGCGCGCCGCTCCAGCGATGCCGCCTGGCCTCGCCCGGTCTGGGGGGTAATGCCGCCGCTTGCGCATGACGCGGAGGAGGTCCAGAGATTTATCAGCGCGCTTCGCCGCAAAATCTGGCTTGGTTGAACATATGAGCGCATTTGATTCGTTTCCATTGGGGCAGCCGGGTTTTGTCTCGCACATCCTCGATCGCGCCGCCCATCTGCGCGGCGACGAAGCCGGGCTGCTGGCGCTGGAAATCCAGCCCGACGCCCGTGCCTATGTCGTCTATCGCGACTCACTGGTGGTGAAGCGGGAGGCGGCAGGTCCGCGCGCGCTGCTGAGCTTGGAGGAAGCGCTGAAACTCGGCGCCAATCCCGGCACGACCTTCTTAGGTCTGCGCGATGGCGCGCCGGTATTCGGCATGGGTATCTCGCCGGCGGCGGTGGAGCAGCTCCTGACCCGCGACGACGCGGCCGTCAGCGAATTGCGCGGCATGGCGATGCACGGCGCGGTCCCGACCAACCAGCTTTCGGCGATCGCGATGGCGAAATCGATGGTGAACTGGCATCAGCGCCACGGCTATTGCGCCAATTGCGGCACCCGCACCGCGATGAAGGAAGGCGGCTGGAAGCGCGATTGCCCGAACTGTAAGGCCGAGCATTTTCCCCGCACCGACCCCGTCGTGATCATGCTGGTTACCTCCGGCGACAAGGTGCTGCTCGGCCGGCAAAAGCAATTCCCGCCCGGAATGTATTCGTGCCTGGCCGGTTTCGTGGAAGCGGCGGAAACCATCGAGGACGCGGTTCGCCGCGAGATTTTCGAGGAAGCCGGCATCCGCTGCACCGATGTGCAATATTACATGACGCAGCCCTGGCCCTACCCGTCATCGCTGATGATCGGCTGCACCGCGCGCGCGCTGAATGAGGATGTTGTGGTGGATCGCGCGGAATTGGAGGATGCGCGCTGGTTCGATCGTTCGGAAGCGACCTTGATGATCAGGCGAGAGCATCCCGACGGGCTTGCGGGCCCGCATCCCTTTGCGATCGCGCACCATTTGCTCGGACGCTGGGTGCATGATGGCCCGCACGCGCATGCATAGCGGGAACCGGGCGATGGCTGCGTCTGTTATTGCCGGACCCCGGTTCCAGCATCCCACTGCATCGCCATGGGAATCGCCATGACAGATTCCAGCATGAACCTCCGCGGCGGCGCGCCGAAAACTCCTCCGCGCATTCTTTGCATCGGCATGCCGGTGCGCGACCTGACGTTTCGCGTGCAGGGACTCCCTGCGCGCGGCTCCAAGGAGAATGCCAGCCATTTCGAGGAAATCTGCGGCGGCAATGCGCTCAATGGCGCCATCGGAATCACCCGCCTCGGCGGCCGCGCCTCGATCTGCGGGCCGATGGGAGACGCCCGCGAAACCACTTCCCGCTACATCTTCGAGAAAATGGCGGAGGAAGGCATCGAGACCAAATACCTCGTGCACATGCCGGGCCTGGTGACGCCGATCTCCAACATCATGATCGACCCGTCAGGCGAGCGCACCATCGTGACCTTCCGCGATCCGGAATTGTGGAAGGTACGCCTGCCGGCCGCCGCCACGCTGCTGGAGGGCTGCGATGCCATCCTGACCGAAAGCCGCTGCGCCGCGTTCTGCATCGATCTCTGCGCCGAGGCGACGCGGCGCGGCATTCCCGTGATCGTCGACGTCGATCGGGCGATGTCGCTCCGCGAGGGGCTACTCACGGCGTCATCGCATCTGGTGTTTTCCAGCGAACCCTTGCAGGAGACCGCAGGCGTCGCCGATGACGGCGAGGCGCTCAGGAAGATAGCAAAGCTCACGCCATCGTTCCTGGCGGGCACGCGCGGCGCGCAGGGCACGATCTGGCTCGATGAGCACCAGACCCTGCAGCAGACCCCGGCCTTCCCGGTCCATACGGTGGATACCTTGGGCGCCGGGGACGTGTTCCATGGCGCCTTTGCGCTCGCTATCACCGAGGGCCAGGATTTGCGCTCCGCGCTTCGGTTCGCATCCGCCGCCGCCGCGCTGAAATGCACCCGATTTGGAGGCGCCTTCGCAGCCCCGCAACGCACTGAAGTTGAAGCACTTTTGCACCAAGACGCGGCTGCCGCCCCAGCAGGGGCCGGCCGATAACGGGGCTTGTATTAGAAGAATTTTCTATATATGTGGGTTACATACCTAATTATTGGAAGAAAGTTCTTCTCATGACAGACCTCGCCGCTCACGCCCATGAGGCGAATCGCCGGCTCGACGCCATCGACCGCAAGATCCTCACCGTGCTGCAGCAGGATGCCTCGCTGTCTGTTGCCGAAATCGGCGACCGCGTAGGACTGTCCTCGACGCCGTGCTGGAAACGCATCCAGCGGCTGGAGGCCGACGGCGTGATCCTGCGCCGGGTTGCGCTGGTCGATCAGAGCAAGATCGGACTGGGGATCACGGTCTTTGTGTCGGTCGAAAGTGCCGATCACTCGGAAGCCTGGCTGCGCAAATTCGCCGACGCCGTCAGCGCGATGCCGGAGGTGATGGAATTCTACCGGATGGCGGGCGACGTCGACTACATGCTCCGCGTCGTGGTCGCGGACATGCAGAGCTACGACATCTTCTACAAGAAGCTGATCGGCGCCGTTCCGTTGAAGAACGTCACCTCACGCTTTGCGATGGAGAGGATCAAGTCGGTGACCGCGCTGCCGATACCGGCGGCCGCCTAGCGCAGGGTCGCTTCCGCCGGAAGAGAGTACTCGCTCTTGCTGCGAGCTGGACACCAAGTTCAGCGATGACGTCGGTGCGATGCAACCAACCGCGTTTCCGGTCGTCGCAGCACAACTAATTGGATAGTCGACGCTTTTTTCGCCTCCCCAGTCAGTCGCCGCCGGTATTTTTACTGGTAATTAGCTTTGACTGGATAATTTGCCGCGATGGGGCACGGAAACGGCATCGAGGCAGCCCGGCGGCCGGAGTGGTTGGGCGCGGCCGCGTTGCTGCTCTTGGGCTGGATGGCAATCGCCGCACTTTCCCTTCAGATCCGCGCCGATGCTGAGGTGGTGGCAGTCGCTTTTCCACCCTGGTGGAGCTCGCAGCAGGCGTTCGAGGCTGCAGCTTCCGCCAACGTCAGGATTGTGAGGGCCACGGCGATTCCCGCCGTTCTCGTCGTCCGGCACGGCGACGGCGCCGGGTTGGCCCGGCTGCGCGAAGCCGGCGCCTGGTTTGTTATTGATCCGCAGGCCGTTGCGGCCTGCTTGACGCTTCTGGGCGAGGGAAACCGAGGATGATGAAAGAAAGTCATGATTTGAAGGCATTGCGAGAAACAACCAGCAGGGCCTTGCTCGTGGCGCTCTGGCTGCATGTTCCGGCGTGCCTCGCCATCAGCATGATCCGCGGAACGGATTGGCTGCTACCCCTGATGCTCACGGCCGCGATGGCCATGGCGGCGACGCTGTCATGGCGCGCGACCGGGAACGAATTGTCGACCCGCCTGATATTCGCCGTCGCGATCATGGGCGACGTGTCGGTGATGACGTATCAGCTCGCCGGGCACCCCTGGCAGATCGACATGCACATGTACTTCTTCGCGGCGCTGGCATGCCTCGTCTCCTATTGCGACTATCGTCCGATCATCGCCGCCACGATTGCCGTCGCGCTGCATCACCTGGCGCTCAACTTCATCCTGCCCGCGGCGATCTACCCGGGTGGGTCCAATCTTGGACGGGTGGTGATCCACGCCGTCATTCTCCTCATGGAGGCCGCCGTATTGATCTGGCTCGCCCACAAACTCTCGGATTTGTTCGAGACGACTGCGCAGAAGACCGCCGAGGCAGAGGCGGCCGGTGCTGCGGAGAAGCGCGCCAATGTCGAGCGCACTGACGCGGAGCAACGCGCCAAGCAGGAACGCGAGGCGGCGATGCGCGAGCTCGCCACCGGTTTCGAGCGCAAGGTCGGGCACATCGTCGAAGCGGTAGCGGTGGCGGCTGGCGAAATCCAGGGACTGTCCGCCTCGATCAGCAGCAATAGCCAGGCGACGACGCGGCAAACGGCTGCGGCAGCCAATGCCTCGACCCAGGCATCGGCAAACGTCAGCACGGTAGCCTCGGCAACCGAGGAATTGACCGCCTCGATCAGCGAGATCGCCAAGCAGGTTACCCGTTCCGCCGAAATCGCGGGCAAGGCTGCCGAGGAAGCGCGCCGCACCAACTCCGTGGTTGAAGGGCTTGCCAGCGGCACCCAGAAGATCGGCGAGGTCGTCACGCTGATCCAGAACATCGCCAGCCAGACCAATCTTCTGGCCTTGAACGCCACCATCGAAGCCGCACGTGCCGGCGAACACGGCAAGGGATTTGCCGTGGTCGCAAGCGAGGTCAAGGCGCTGGCCAACCAGACTGCCAAGGCGACGGAGGAGATCTCGGCGCAGGTTCAGAGCATCCAGTCCGCCACCGGCGAAGCCGTCAATGCCATCCAGGCGATTGGCGGAACGATTGCGGAGATCGACGAAATATCCAGCCAGATCGCCGTGGCGGTCGATCAGCAAGGCGCGGCGACGCGCGAAATCGCCGGAAACGTCCAACAGGCAGCGGACGGCACCAGGGACGTCAGCGAGAATATCCTCAGCGTCACGCGGGCTTCCGACGAAGCCGGCGCGGCGACTTCCCGGCTGCTCGATGCGGCGAACGGCTTGACGGCGCAATCCGGCCGGCTGAAATCCGAGGTCGATAGTTTCCTCGGATCGATGAAGGTGGCGTAGGCAGAAAGTTTCCCAACCCTTCCATCGTCATCACCCGCGAAAGCTTTTCGCGGGGCATGACGGCGGTGGCAAGGGAAGGCCGCGCCTTCCTCAAATCTTCTGATTATATTCGCCGACCTCGGGATGGGTGCGCAAAACCTTATCCATCGCCTCGAACATGTCGCGCATCCGCCGTTCGGAGAGCGGGCTTTCGACCACCACCACCAGTTCCGGTTTGTTGGAGGAGGCTCGCACCAGGCCCCAGCTACCGTCCTCGACGGTGACGCGCACGCCATTGACGGTAACGAGATCGCGAATCTTTTGCCCGGCAACCTTCTCGCCCCGCTTGTGCAGCGTCTCGAAGTGCTTCACCACTTGTTCGACGATGCCGTATTTGGTCTCGTCGGCGCAATGCGGCGACATGGTCGGCGACGACCAGGTTTTCGGCAGCGCGTTTTTCAGATCCGCCATGGTCTGTCCGGGATTGCGATCGAGCATGTCGAGAACGGCAAAAGCGAAGATCAGCCCGTCGTCATAGCCGCGGCCGAACGGCTTGTTGAAGAAAAAATGCCCGGATTTCTCGAAGCCGGCGATGGCGCCGAT
>DATGGY010000220.1:0-4070 GCA_035308285.1 Bradyrhizobium sp.
TCGCTTGCCGGATTTATGCCGATGCAGGCGTCGCCGGACCCCAACAGGATGCCATCCAGGATCGAGGCGGTGATGCCTTTTTCGTCATCGAAGGGATGATTGGGTTGCAATCGCACGCTCATCCTTCCGCGCAGACCGATCGTGTCGCGAAATGCCGTCACTACTTCGCATTTCTTTGCCAACAGGATCAGATCCTGGTTGCGCATCAGCTTCGATGTGGCCGCGGCCATTTCCGGAGTGATGCCGCGCGATATTTTCCTGAGAGTATCCGGTGTCGCCTTCCCGGAAAGAAGCCAATCCCGGAACGAGCCGACGGTCAGCGAGGAAATCGGCGCAAAGGCCGCGCGGTCGTGGGTATCGACAATCAGACGGGTAACTTCGTCGTCTTCGTAGGGAATGACGGTCTCATCCAGGAACCGCTTGAGGGGGACATCGGCCAATGCGATCCGCGCCGCAACCATCTGTTCGGCGCTTTCAGCGGCAACCCCGGCGAGGCGGTCACCGGAACGCGGTGGCGTGGCTTTGGCAAGAAGATCGCGAAGGTCGTCGAAAGCGTAGGAGGTGGCGCCTATGGCGTGTCGATAGACCATGCATGCTCCGGACCATCGGCGGCTGCGCGCCGACAACCATGGCAAAGCCTATCATCTTGCACTGCCGCCCGCGACAAAGCCTCCGTCTAAGCGGCGCCTTGCAATCTTGGGTAATCCCTCGCCAAACTCGCCAACCCGAACTTATTTTAAATATTTGAAATAACAGCATAATTACGCGGCGCGGACGGTCGCGAGGAATTTCACCACTTCGGCCTTCAGGCGCTTGTTTTCGTCGGAAAGCAATTGAGCGGATGAAAGCACCTGCGATGACGCCGAGCCGGTATCGCCCGCGCCGCGGTTGACGTCAGCGATATTGTTCGCCACCTGTGTGGAGCCAACGGCCGCCTGCTGCACGTTGCGGGCGATTTCGTGAGTCGCCGCGCCCTGTTCCTCAATGGCGGCAGCGATCGCGGCCGCGATTTCGGAGACCCGGCCAATCGTGCCACTGATCTCCTTGATCGCCAGCACCGATTCCTGCGTCGCTGTTTGCATTCCCGCGATCTGCGTGCTGATTTCACTAGTGGCTTTGGCAGTCTGCGCCGCGAGCGCCTTGACCTCCTGGGCGACCACCGCAAATCCCCGACCAGCTTCGCCGGCGCGCGCGGCCTCGATAGTTGCGTTGAGGGCCAGCAAGTTGGTCTGCTCGGCAATCGTGGTAATCAATTGAGTGACGTCGCCGATGCGTCCCGCGGCGAGCGACAATTCAGCGATCCGCGCGTCGGTTTTTTCCGCCTGACCGACCGCCTCAGTTGCGATCTTGTTGGATTCCGCTACCTGACGTCCGATTTCACTGATTGAGGTAGCCATTTGCTCCGTGGCTGCCGCCACCGACTGCACGTTGGAGGAGGTCTCTTCCGAGGCAGCCGCGACGACCGTGCTGAGCTGCTGTGTCGCTGCACTGCTCTTGGTCAGAATGACGGCGGAGCTTTCCAGTTCGCTCGACGCAGAGCCGACCTTCTCAATGATGTTGCCGACGGCGGTCTCGAACCTCTCGGCCAGGTTATGAAGCTCGGTGCGGCGAGCCATTGCCAATTCGCGATTCCTTTCTTCGCGCTCCGAAGTCTCACGCTCAGCCTTGGCAATAGCCTGGATCTTGAATTCCTGGATCGCGTGCGCCATCTGGCCGACTTCATCCCGGCGCTCCAGACCCGGCAGTTGAACATCGAAATTCCCGACAGCGAGCTCACGCATCGCCTTTGACATCGCTACCACCGGGCGGGAGATACTTCTACCAATCAAGAACGAAACGATGATACCGGCAAAGGCCACGACCAGCAGGACGCATGTCAGCGTCAACTGCTGCTGCTCCAGCCTCATCCCGGCGCCCGCGATCTCGCGATCCTTGGTTTCGGCGCTGCGCATGATCAGATCGTCGGTCAGCTTCTCGATCTCGGCGAAGTTTCGTTCGGCGCCCTTGATGAAAATCAGCGCCGATCCGGCGTCGCCATCGGCCATTTCGATCGCGTTTTTCGATTGCTTGAGATAGCCTGCAACCGCAGCCTTCAGCTTTTCCGTGCGCTCCGACTTGGATTCGCCCTGAGCGGCTTCGACTGCCTTCACGGCGTCGGAGATCTTGGCGGCGGCGGCGGAAGCTTCCTTGGCGACGGCGGCGACCTTCTTCTCGTCCGTCTCGTTGGCCGCGGTTGCGGCGAGACGATAGAGCTTGGCGTGCGAAATCCACACCGTGATGGTGAGTTCGTTCGCAAGTTCCGATTGACGCACGGCCCCCGAGACAAGGGCGTCAACCGCGGCCTGATTGGACCGCAATGCCAGAAGGGCGTAGGCGCCGACGCTAATCAACGCCAGGACCAGCAAGGCGGGCGCGAGCTGAACTTTCCAGGACAGCCCGACGTTTTTGATCCAGCCGAACATATCAACCCTTCAATACGATCATGAGCGCAGTGCCGACTGTCCGGTTTCAGGACTTGTAGATGCCCGCGCACACGGCCGTGTTTTCCAGCTTCTCGCAGTACATCTGCTTCGGCTCCACCTTCTTGTCGACTGGATTGACGAACTTGTAGTCCTGCCAGAACGATGCTTGCTTGCCAGCAAGTTCGACGCGCTCCTTGACGTAGAGTTTGCCGTCGACGTCCTGTGCGTCGATCAGATCCTTGCCGACGAATTTTTCGTTCGACCCGTGGGCCAGCACCTTGCCGTCGAGTTGATAAACCACGACGTACAAATCGCGATCGTGGAACTTGCCGGTCTTGCTCGTGATTTCCGGGTAAGCCTTTTCAGCACCCTGCTCCTTGATGAAGGTTACCGCCGCCTTGACCATCGCGACGGCATCATCTTTGCTCGCGCCACCCGCCGCGGCGGCTCCCACAAAGGCCACCGTTGTGACAAGTGCGGCTGTCAGCGTCTTTCCTAGCGAAATGTTCACTTTGTCTCTCCATCGATTGGTTAGACGGTATGACCCTAAGGTCGACTCGCAAGAAATTCCCATAAAAGAGAGAAGCATTCGTTAAATTGCCTAATGGGGAGGCAAAATGTTGGGGCAGCCCCGGGAAAGCTGCCATATAAATTTTTAATAATATCAATGGCCTATACACGAAATAGGCTTGGGTCACGGCTGCACCAGCACGACATCCACCGCCACGTTGAGCTTCTGCCTGCGCGATCCCACGATGATCCCGTCGATCGGAGACACATCGGAAAAATCCCGCCCCACGGCGAGCACGATGTGATCATTCTCGACGAGCAAGTCGTTGGTCGGATCGAAGCCGATCCACCCGAGACCTTCGCCGCACCACAACGAGACCCAGGCATGCGTCGCATCGGCGCCCTGTAGTCGCGGTTTGCCGGGCGGCGGGATCGTTCGCAGATAGCCGCTGACATAGGCCGCCGGCAGGCCGAGACCGCGCAAGCCCGCAATCATCACATGGGCAAAATCCTGGCAAACGCCGTGACGTTTTTCGAACACCTCGTTGAGCGGCGTCGAGATGACGGTGGCTTTCGGATCGTACCGGAAGTCGGTGCGGATGCGATGCATCAGATCGACCGCGCCGGCGAGGATGCCGCTTCCCGGCGGAAAACTCGCCGATGCATAAGAGGTGACCGGCCGCAGCATCGGTACCAAAGGGCTCGCGAACACGTAGCCGATCGGCGAGGCGGGGCCGAGGCTTGAGGCCTCGAACGCGACGTCGCGGATACCTTCCCAGGGACGGCTATGCGCGTCGCGGCCGGGCGCGCTGCGAAAAACCGACACGCGTGAGCGCGAGTCGATTCGCAAGTTGCGGTGCGGATTTTCGATCAGGATGCTCTCGGTGTGCGTTCCGAAAAAATCCCGCCGCACCGTGCGGTCGGTCGGACGCGGCCTTATCTCGACGGCGTGCGAAACCAGCTCCTGCCCATCGCCGCTTTTCGGCTCCAGCCGCAGCGAGCAGCGTGCAAAATTCACTGGACTTTCGTAACCATAGGTGGTGACGTGACGGATGTCGTAGATCACGCAAGGCCCGTCAGCTTTTCGGGCCGGCTGGC
>DATGGY010000221.1:0-3836 GCA_035308285.1 Bradyrhizobium sp.
GGGCTCAACGACAACGAAGTCGCCGCCGCCATGGAGCCGTTCCGCACGCAAGGCCCCTCGGATCAGGCGCCGGACGGATCGCCCGTCAGCCTTTCGCTGACCAAAGCGCTGGTCGAGGCCAATCGCGCGCAATTCCATATCAAGACGGGGCAGCGTTCCGGCACCCTGGTCGAGGTGGTGTTCTCGCCCGCGACGGTCGATGCCGCCGCACCTCACTAGCTAAACCCTGCTAGATTTCGGCAGGGCTTAGGAAGTCGGAGCCGCGGGCCGACAGAAGACGACGAACCTCTTGTCGGAGCTTGGCACGTGCCCGATGCAGTCTGCTTTTCAGCGCTTGAACGGAGATTCCCAAAAGATGGGCGGCTTCCGGCGCCGTGAGACCTCGCACATCGCGCAGCAGAACAACGTCCCGTTCAGGCGGCTCAAGGCATGAAAGCGCACGTGCGAGCATTTGCTGGGTCTGTCGCGCTGCGATCTGCTCCTCCGGCGATTCGGCGGGATCTTGCACAAGTGACAACATTTCGGCGATATCCAAGCGGCGGCGCTGCTTGTGCCATAGCCGGTGGCACGTGTTACGCACGATGGCGAACAGCCAGGTCGTAACCGCAGCGGCCCTCCGAAAGCTTGCAATAGACCTAGCGGCCGCCCAAAGCGTTTCCTGGACCGCATCCTCGGCGTCTTCGGTTGTCTTGCAATAACGCAACCCGTAGCGAAAAACCGCGTCGCGATGAACCGTCAACAACGCTTCCAGCGCCTTCTGATCGCCCTTCTGTGCGGCGATCAGGATTTTTTCTCGTTCAGTCGGATCGATCCATCGTTTTGGGGGCATATGTCGGCTTTCTTCGGTCGGCTGCGAACCCTTTTCCTAAGATCGCGACTCTAATGCAAACCCCAACATGTTAGCAATGGAGCTTGCAATGACAGCGACGGCGACACCAAACCATGACGAAGCTACGATGCTTTTGAGCGCAAGGCAGGCACTCGAATTCATCTGTTCAGGGAGCGGCCGGGAACCAGCATCCCGATATTACAGCCCGGAATTCGTGGATCACGTGAATGACACGGAGTTTCACGGGCTCGCCGGTGTCCAGCAGTCCGTCGAATTCTATAAGAACGCACTGTCTAACATGAAAATCTCCGTCGATGATCAAGTGATCCAAGGCAGGCGCGTCGCGTCACGATACGTCGTAACCGGAAAGGTCTTCGGTCGGGCGGCGCGCATCAATGGGATTACCATCAGCCGTTTTGAAAATGGACTGATCCGTGAAGACTGGTCGGTCACGGACACGCTGGGTTTGCTGCGGCAACTTGGCCTCTGGCGTTCGCTGTTTCTCCAATTCAAACAGTGGAGGATGACGGAAAAGAATGCGTAGCCGTCCGCGCGCGGTAAGGGCGGGGGACGCTTTACGTTCGGCGATCAGGTGGGACCTCGCTATGAAGAACTTCTTTGCCTTCTGTCGTATGACCTTCCATTTGTTGCGGCACTCTGGACCAACGGAGCGTCCCATGGCCGCTGCCATTGAAATCTGCACCCGACCGGGCTGCGGCTATTGCACGGCCGCCAAGTTGCTCTTGAGGCGCAATAAGGCCGCGTTCACCGAACTCGACATCGCCAGCGATCCTTCGCTTCGTCGGCAAATGCGGGATCGCGCCGGGGTTGGCTCGACCTTCCCGCAGATTTTCATCGGCCAAACCCATGTTGGTGGCTGCGACGAGCTTTATGCGCTGGACCGCGCGGGCGGGCTCGATGCGTTGCTGGTCGGGGAAAAAGCCGCTTCATAAGCGCTGAATGACGCACTAGTAGGCAGGGCCGATGCCTTCGGAATGGTTCCGGCAGGCACAGCCTTCATACATATAGGACATGGCGCGCGGCCCCGGCGCGTATTCGACTTGCAGGTTCGTCAGATCGAAACCGGCCAGACGGATCAGGTCATCTATCTTCCGATCCAGATGACAGCCGCCCGCGATGCTGCGCCACGCCGGCGTGATCCGGTGTTGCCAACGCTCTACGTTTGGCTCGGGCGAAAGTCCATGCTCGACAAAGCAGAGATTTCCGTTTGGCTTGAGTACCCGTCGCATCTCGCGTAGCGCGGCCAGCGGATCCGGAATCGAGCAAAGTGTCCACGTCATCACCACCGTATCGACGGTGTTATCGGCAAGCGGGATCGCGGTTGCAGAACCCAGAAAGAGTTCGACAGGTACCGCTGATGCCGCAGCACGCCGACGTGCGATCGCCAGCAATCTGGGCGAAGGATCGATCCCGTAAACAAGCTCGACCTGTTTGCCATACAGCGGAAAGTTCAACCCCGAACCGACCCCGATTTCGAGCACACGTCCACGGGCTGCGGCGACCACCGCGCGACGATATGTCGTAAGATGCTTCTGTCGCATGACCAAATCGATCATGCCCGGCAGTATCCAGCGCTCATAGACATTCATGATCGTCGTCACCCTCAGCGCGCGGTCGTTGATACCTAGATTGTTGTTTTGACGCGTATTCTTCACGCGAACCGGTGCCCACTTCGCTCGAAAGCGCTATAGGGCGATTCTTCGGCCCCGCTCTTAGCTCTGACGTATGCCGGCAAAACTAACCGCCGGACCTCAGCACGTCTGCTCGATTTGTGACCAAATGCGGCCGATTTCGAAATCGCCTAGCCCTTTTTCAGATTCGGCGAGCCATTCCCAGGGGCGCGGCGACCTCGTCGATCTCCTCGCGCGTCGTTCCGCGTCCGAGGCTGAAGCGGACTGCACCCATCCCGACTTCCGGCGCGACGCCCATGGCCTCAAGTACCGGCGATAGCTCAATGCGCCCGGAATGGCACGCCGAGCCTGTTGAGGCGGCGACGCCATCCAACCGTTCCAGTATCTCGGCGCCAACGCGGCCAATGAACGAAACATTGAGCGTGTTCGGCAGACGATGCGCGGGGTGTCCGTTGAGGGCGATGCGGTTGCCGAACCCCGACTGTAGTTGGAGCCAGAAGCGGTCGCGCAAGGCGCGAACCCGATCCATTGACGACAGATCACGCGCCAGTTCGCAGGCCTTGCCGAGACCCGCCGCCAACAACGCGCTCTCGGTTCCGGCGCGCCGGCCGTTTTCGTGTCCGGCCCCGTGAATGAGCGGTTCGAGCGTAACGCCACGGCGTACAAACAGCGCGCCGACCCCCTTGGGTGCATAAAGCTTGTGTCCGGCGATCGACAGCAAATCAACGCCAAGCCTGTTCACATCCGTCGCCATCTTGCCGACCGATTGGGCGGCATCTGTGTGAAAGAGCACGCCATGTTCGCGGGCGATGCGCGCGCACGCCTCAATCGGCTGGATCGTGCCGACTTCGTTGTTGGCATGCATGATGCTGACGAGAATCGTGCGCGGCGTGATGGCCCGGATCAGGTCATCGGGATCGACGCGCCCGAAACTATCCACCGGCAGGTAAGTTATCCGCGCGCCCAGGCGTTCCAGAAACCGACATGGTTCAATGATCGCCGGATGTTCGATCCGCGTGGTGATGATGTGGTCGCCGCGGTCGCGCCGCGCAAAGTAGGCGCCTTTGAGCGCAAGATTATTGGCCTCGCTTCCGCCGCTGGTGAAGACAACTTCATCCGCCTCACAGCCGAGCAGGGCCGCAATCTGCCCGCGCGCTTTTTCCAAGGCGGCTTTGGCAGGCGCGGCGGCCCAATGGCCGCTCGACGGATTGCCGAAATCACCCGCAAGAAACGGCCACATCGCCGCGCCGACCGCCGGATCGATCGGCGTGCTCGCGTTATAGTCGAGATAGATTGGCGTCATGCCCGGGAAGCTCTTTCGCTGATTCAGAAAACCAGCACCTTGTCAGCGGCCA
>DATGGY010000222.1:0-33600 GCA_035308285.1 Bradyrhizobium sp.
ATGCCACGAATCATGGCGCTGCGGTCGGTCTCCTTCATGTCCTTTGCCGCGGCCATAGCGTCATCCGACAACGCCGGAGCAGGCGAACCGCCGACCCGCACCAATGCTTCCTGAACCAGCGGACGCCAGGGCGCATTTGCCGGTGCTTTAGCTAGCATCGCTCGCCAGATCGACGCCGCCTCGGTGGCGCGGCCATCCTGTTCGGCGGCAAGGCCGAGGAAGTAGCTCGCTTTGACCTCGTCGGCATTCAGCGCGATCGCGCGGTCAAACTCCGCCTTGGCCTCGGTCGTGACCACCCCGCCCGCCGCGGCGATCAGGGCTTCACCAAGATCGGCCCTTCGCTCGGCACTTTCGCCATTATAGGCGATCGAATTGCGGAACGCGCGGATCGCGTCGTCGAGACGGCCAAGCCTTGCCAGCACCGGCGCAAGCACGCTCCAGCCCCGGCCATCGGTCGGATTTTTCTCCAGGTGCTGCTCGACCTGCGCCACCAGATCGTCGAGCGATTGCGTTGCATCGGGTGCACGCGCGCGCTGAGCCAACGGAAAATCGCCAAGACCCGGGGAGCCGAGCGGGTAATAAAGCGCAACCGCGACGGCCGGCAGTCCCACGAGAGCAATGATCGCGGCCGCGCGGCGCAGCCTGATATTCGACCCGGCAAGCGGTTCGCGTTGATGGTCCGCTGCGGCCAGGAGGCGGCGGCTGATCTCGACGCGCGCAGCCTCGGCCTCGGGTGGGTTGATCAGGCCCGTGGAAACGTCGCGATCGATCTCCGCCAGTTGGTCCCTGTAAACGACCGCCTCGCTGCCATCATTTTGCGGTCGGCTGCTACGACTCAGCGGCCAGAGCACGGCGAAGATCGCCGCAGCCGTCATCAGCGCGAACACAAACCACAGCATCATCAAGCGGGTTCCGGTGAAACGGCGCTAACCATCGAGCGCCTAGTCGCCGCTTTACACTACAGGAAGCAAGCCGGGCAATTGACAATTATCAATTTCCCTGCCTCGCCGGCCAGTTCTGAAATCCCTTGGAGAATAGGACGTTAGCCGATCTGAAAAACGGCGCTTTGGGCGGCAAGATAGCCGTGCCCGTTCAACCCGCTGAGAAAATCGTCCCCGCGGGAACCGAGGCCGGTAGGCTAATCCTCAGCGAACCGCTCGGCATGGGAGAGGTGAGCGCAGTCAGGGGGTCGGCAACGGGCTCCATTGGTCATGTCGACGAGCTGGAACTTGGCCCCGATCATGAGGTTTCGGTAGGCTACGGAAATGACGCGGTTCTCAAGTTCGATGAAATTGATGGCGGGTTCATGACTGGATGCTAGTTGTCTATCTCGACCCGGTCAACGATAAGTTGCTCAGGCGTTCTTCACCCGGCACGCGACGATTTGCGTTCGCCGACCGTAGCGTTTTCGGCGGCCCGGCTCATCAGCGACGCATAATCGGGGCCGAACAACAGGTCGCAGAAGCGGATCGCCGCGGCTACCTGTGCCTGGCGGTAAGCCCGGTTCTTGCCCTCGCTGCCGCGCAGGGATTGCACCAGTGCCTCGGTGGACTGCTCGACATAGTGTTGAAGATCGGAGTAGGTCCGCAGCGTGACCTCATTGATCGCCAATTCGCTGGCATAGGTGCGGCATACCGCGACGAATTCGATCAACGCAGCCGTATCATCAACCTCGCCGGCGTCGACCTTCGCTCCGGAGGGAATGTCCTTGTCGGCGCGCTGACGGAGCAGGCGCCGGACGCGGCCGGGCACGCTGTCGATTTCCGATTGTAGAGCGCTGGAAATGTCGGCGCGGATCGAGGCCAGTTGCTTGCCCCAGGCTGAATCGTTGCGGAGATCAAGTTCCGTCCGCAGGCCGCGGACGCCGTCATGCAGGACCTTCAAATGCTCCGTCACATTGTTGAATTGGCCGCGCCTGATGTCTGACCGCAAGGTCGCAGCCAGGCAGGACAGGTCATGCAACGCGATGGTGACGGCAATGCCGTAGGGCGTCGCTGCAACGCGCAGTTCATCGTCGGACGCAGCCATTCGAATCGCCAAGCGGATGATTTGCCATGGCGCGGCCAGCCGCCGCATCACCAGCGACAGGGCAAAAGGCAATAGTTGCGGCGTTTGCAAGCTGGGGACGTTGAGCGCGACGGTGATCGAGGCGATCTGCGCCTCGTTGAATATTCGCATGTAGCTCGGAAGCCGTCCGTTGAGCATCTCGACCGCTTCCCGCGCCTGCAGAACCGAAGCGATCGACGGCAAATCCTCGATCATGGCCGGCGGGCCCAGCCGGGAGAGCGCGCGCCGCTGGTCGGTGCCCGGCGCGGTCATCGCAACCTTCGTTATCGCTTCCGCCGCGGCCAGTTGGAGCTTTCGCGCTGCAACCTCGATTTCGGAGGAAGTTCCGGTGTCAGGCCCCCGGGAGAGCGCCTCTTCGAATTCACGCGCCAGGGTCGGCGCTCCTTCGCGGACGAGCCACTGCCAGACCGGAAGCAACGACGAGCGGCGAATCTGTCCGGGCCGTAATGCGACATTGCCGTCGACCAGGAACGGTTCAAGCGGATGAAACAGGAGCCGGACCGGATTGTCGGTCCGCGGCCGCGCGCGCTCGTCGGTTCCGCGCACGACCTGACGCAACTGCTCCAGCACAAAATTGGCGACTGTGGTGTCTTCACCGCGTTCGACGGCGCGCTCGAACTCCCGCATCAGCAGCGCCTGCGATTGCGGCGGGAGCTGTGCGAGATAATCCCTCAACCGTTCGGTTGATGTCTGGTTCATGCGACCGAATTGCACGCTTGTGTTGCGTAGACGCCGAGAAACGCGTCCACCGGCCATATTAGGAGCCCCGACGTTAAGAAGTCGTTTAGGATATAGGTCTCTTCCCCATGCCCATTGGGGGCAACGAGACGGTAACCCCCGTAAGGGCGCCTATACCCCTGGCAGCAGCAATTCTGCCCGCAACCCTCCGATGGGCGCGCGGCCGAGCGAAAGGCTGCCGCCGTACAACCCCGCAAGATCGACCACGATCGACAGCCCCAAGCCGGAACCCGGCTTGGTTTCGTCGAGCCGCTGTCCGCGGCGGGAGACTTGCGCACGCTCCTCCGCCGAGAGCCCTCGACCGTCATCGTCGACGATGATTCGCAGCATAGGACCGGCACCGGGCTCGGCCGGCCTTTCCACCAGCGCCTCGATGAATACCCGCGAGGTCGCCCATTTGCAGGCATTGTCGACGAGGTTACCTGCCATCTCCTCAAGGTCCTGCCGCTCGCCACGAAACCTCGCCTGCACGTCGGCGACCACCTCGATGGCCACGCCGCGGCCGCGGTGTATCTTCTCCATGGTCCTGCGCAAGGCGTCGATCACGGGGGCGACCTCCGTGACTGTGCCGACAATGGTGAGCCGGGCTGCGATCCGCGCGCGCTCTAGGTGGTGAGCGACCTGGTCACGCATCACATCGGCCTGCTCCAAAACCTTTTTCGCGAATGGATCGGCGCTATGCGCCGCGGCTTCGTTGACGATCACAGACAGTGGCGTCTTGATCGCATGAGCAAGGTTGCCGACATGGGTTCGGGCGCGCTCGACGATTTCCCTGTTGGCGTCGATCAGCGCGTTGGTCTCGCGCGCCAGCGGCGCGATCTCGACGGGAAACTCGCCCTCGAGCCGTTCAGCCCGCCCGGAGCGGATATCGGCGATCGAATCCGAAATGCGCTTGAGCGGCGCAAGGCCGAAGCGGACCTGGAAGATCGTGGTCAGGACCAGCACGATCGAAAGCGCGGCGAACGTACCAACGAGGTAGTAATCGAAGTTGCGCGTTTCGTCGAAAATCTCCGACGCATCTCCGGCGACACTAACCGTGAACTTGCCCTCGGCGCCGAGATCGACCGGCCGTTCCACCATGCGTAGAGTCTGACCTTCGGGGCCCTCGACATAGCCGAGACGAACGCCGGCCGCGGTCAGCTCGGCGCCATGTTCTTCCAGCTTCGGCAGCTTCTTGTCCCACAACGAGCGCGATGCACGCATGTCGGGCTTGTCGGTGTCGGTGCGGGTGATTTGCCAGTACCAGCCCGAAAGCGGCAGCTCGAACAGGGGTTCGCCAAGCGACTGGAACTGATGATCGGGCGGTTCGTCCGGCGTCGCCACTTCGGCGACAAGCGTGCGCAAATAAAGATTGAGGCGGCGGTCGAAAGCGCGCTCAGTGGAATCGCGATATACGGACGATAAGACGACGCCAGTAATGACAAGGATCACCACCACCCAGGCGGTCGCGGAAAGGAACAGCCGGGTGGCAAGCGAACTGCCGCGCATCAGGGCATCATCCCGCAGGATTTCCTCTCGGGCTGCGTCTCTCCGGATAGATACTGGTCCTCGGAAAACGTCATGCCGGAACCAGAGCACAGGGCGAGGTCGCTGATCAATACCGCCGATCAACTCCCAGGTGTTGGCGGCGTCAGCAGATAGCCGAGTCCCCTTACGGTTTGGATTATATCGACCTCCAGCTTCTTGCGGATGCGGCCGACAAACACTTCAATGGTATTTGAGTCGCGGTCGAAATCCTGATCGTAGAGATGCTCGACCAGTTCGGTGCGAGAAACCACCCGCCCGGTATGATGCATGAGATAGGCAAGCAACCGATACTCGTGCGACGTCATTTTGATCGGATTGCCGGCGACGCTGACCCGACCGGTGCGGGTATCGAGCGAGACCGGGCCACAGGTTAGCTCGGACTGGGCGTGGCCGGTCGAACGGCGGAGCAGCGCACGGATTCGGGCCAGGATTTCCTCTAAGTGAAACGGCTTTGCCACGTAGTCGTCGGCGCCGGCGTCGAAACCCTGCACCTTGTCGCTCCACCGGTCGCGCGCCGTGAGGATCAGCACCGGCATGGACCGCCCGTTGCGGCGCCAGGCTTCCAGGACCGAGATGCCATCCATTTTCGGCAGCCCGATGTCAAGCACCACCGCATCGTAGGGCTCGCTGTCGCCGAGAAAATGCCCTTCTTCGCCGTCGAACGCACGATCCACCACGTATCCGGCATCCGTCAGGGCCGTAGTCAGTTGACGATTGAGATCCGGATCGTCTTCAACGACTAGCAGGCGCACGCTGGTCTCCGAATGTGAGCAGTGACAATCTCATGCATCAAGATGAGCCGATCCGGCGTGAACGGACTATGAACGGAAACATTCCGCAAGATTACTTTTTCTTCACAACCGCCTCGCCCGATTCGTTCACCTGAAGGGCTGTGGACCGGCGGCGGCACGGTCGCTTCCTGCGAGTTCCAGCCGTCTCAAAAGGCCTAACACGCCGAATGGGAAAGCCCCAAGTGGGCGGACCTCAGCCCAGCTAACGTCCCGCCGGCGCTCCCCTGATCACGATGAAATCCACAGGCCCGCCCGGCCGGTCATCGTCAAAAATGCCGATCGTGAGCCGCCCTGTCCGCCAAGCGAGCGTATCCAGGTTGGTGCGGCCTTGGTAGAGCAGCGGGCCTTGGGGACAGTTGTCGTGGCCATGGACGACGTGAAGTTGCCCGAAGCCATCCGGAAATCCCTTCGGATAGCGCTTCCACAACAGCGTCGCCTCGTCCTGGCGATCCAGCGGAATTGAAGGGTCAACGCCGGCGTGAACGTAGAGGCGATGCGCGTCGAGATGCATCAGCCGCAATCCGTCGAGCCAGTCGATGTGGGTTTGAGGAACGCAAGCCGGATCGTCTCCATAGGAAGCCAGCGCGGCATCGCCGCCCTTGGCGATCCACGCCGGCATTTTCGCCGGATTTCGTAATGCCTCGACCATCATCGCATCGTGGTTCCCCTTCAGCGCGATCAGACTAAGCGCGTCGCCAACACCGGATAGGACGCGATCAACAACCTCTTTGCTCTGCGGCCCCTTGTCGACGTAATCGCCGATCGTGACGATGAGGGCGGCCTCGCCTTGCGAGCGCGCCGCAATTTCAGCCAGACCATCACAAAGAAGGTCATATCGCCCGTGGATGTCCGGGATGACGTAGGTCCTGCTCATCGGGTTAGCGCGGCGCCTGCGCGGATGGCGTGGATTTGAGACATTCAGCCAATTATCTCCTGAGCAGACGCGGCGACGAAATGGTTGAGATTGGAAGAGTTGTAGCTTACCTACGAGCCATGATTCAAAGAATCTCCATCGTTGCGGGCTGGCTCGGGCTCGCTTTCATCATCTTCGCGACGCTATCTCCGGTCAGTGTCCGCCCATCGCTTGCCAGCCCTCACGCCGAGCATTTCGCTGCTTTTGCGCTGTTGGGACTTGCGTTCGCACTCGCATACCCCAATCGCGTGCTGCTGGTTGTGGCCATTGTCGTGGGAGCCGCGATCGGTCTGGAGGCGCTTCAACTGCTAACGCCAGATCGCCATGGCCGCGCCGCGGACGCTCTGGTGAAGACGCTGGGCGGAATCAGCGGAATCAGCGTCGGACAGATGGCGTCTTTTCTGTTGCGGCTCAAATCCGTTCGATCGAGTCAGTCAACCTGATTTCCGGCCACCGCCTTGCGCCATATACTCGGCAGCTCTTGACCAGCCGTCGAAGGTGAATCCTACGCTGCGTTGTGACGCAGATGCGCCTTCTGGTGCCATGCCCATGCGGAGGCCACAATCGTAGCGAGGTCCGAGACCTTCGGACGGAAGCCCAGGAATTGGCGTGCCAATGACGGGTCAGCGACGAGAACCGGCGGATCGCCGGGGCGACGAAGTTTGACCACCAATGGAATCTTTCGGCCGGCGGCCGCCTCGATCGCGGTGATCACCTCACGCACCGAGCAGCCCGAACCTGTACCTAGGTTGAAGCAACCGCCGATCGATCCGTTCAGCAGTTGCTCGTGCGCAAGGGCATGGGCGGCTGCCAAATCCTCAACATGAATGGCGCGGGCCCGCAAGAAGAGCTGAAACATCTTGCAATATCCCGTCCAAGCCGCGGTCGACCGCATACGCCATGTTACATCATCAAGTCACGCTATATCTTGGTTAACAAATCCTGAATTTTCGCAACGGTCTGCGCAGGCCGGTTGACGTCCAGCCATTTGGCGATCCGGCCAATACGCAAACTACGCCCCGATCGCGCCCCGCCGGCTACAGACCTAAAATGCCCTGCGAGCGCGCCCAAAGGTCGAGGTGTGGGGCCGTGGATTGTGTGATGCGTAGGTCGAGTATTGCGCACGGCTTCGGTGCGCACGCCATGCGCACACGGCGTACCCAAGAAAGAAGCCCGCGACAAAGATCGACGATTGGATGAGAAGGGTCAGCATGGAATTCGTCCGGTTATCGCCCCGGCGACATCTTCATCGCCGAGATGTGACGGCATCATGATTCTGAACGCCATACTCTACCACTTGCGAAAACCCTGGTGCGACAAAACCGCCGTAGAAATGGTCAAGCAAGTTCCATTCGCCATCTTGCGCGATTCGCTTTTGGGGAAAAACAGCAAACCGAAACTGCCAGAGGCGCGAGCCATCGACGGCCAAAGCTCGGATTGTCGCGCTTCGATCCCGGTTTTCCACGGCCTGACGCTGCTGCCACCGCCTGCGGTGGCCGATCGCCGACCCCCCGGGACCCCCCGGCAACCCGTTTCGGTTAACGCCATTGGGAGATTCCCGTCCGGCTTGCTTTGAAACCCGGGTTCCCGGTGGTATTCTCGGGTTTTTCGTGTGTTGCGTCCTAGGAGTGTCCCATGGCCCCCCGCGCCAATTGGAAGGGTTTCCTGCGCCTTTCGCTCGTGACCTGCCCGGTCGCGCTGTTTCCGGCAACGTCGGACACCGAGAAGGTCAGCTTCAACCAGATCAACCGCAAGACCGGCCACCGCATCAAATACGCCAAGGTCGATGCCGACACGGGCGAGGAAGTCGCCTCCGAAGACATCATCAAGGGCTACAAGGTCGACACCGACACCTACATCGAGGTGACCAAGGAGGAACTCGAGGATATCGCGCTGGAATCGACGCACACGATCGAAATCGACGAGTTCGTGCCGAAAGCCGGCATCGACAACCGTTATCTGATCCGCCCCTATTATCTCGTGCCGGACGGCAAGGTCGGCCACGACGCTTTCGCGGTGATCCGCGAAACCGTACGCAGCATGAACAAGGTCGCGATCGGCCGCATCGTGTTGACCAACCGCGAGCACATCATCGCGCTGGAGCCGCTCGGCAAGGGCCTGATGGGAACGCTGTTGCGCTATCCTTATGAGGTGCGGAGCGAAAAGGAATATTTCGACGATATCCAGGAGGTGAAGGTCACCAAGGATATGCTGGATCTCGCCAGGCACATCGTCGAAAAGAAGTCCGGCTCTTTCGAGCCCGACAAATTCGAGGATCACTACGAATCCGCACTGATCGATCTCATCAACAAGAAGCGCAGCGGCATTCGTCCCGCGGCAAAGGCGGCGCCCAAGACCGGCGGCAACGTCATCAATCTGATGGACGCACTCAAGCGCAGCCTCGCCAGCGAGCGCCAGTCTGCTCCTCCCGCCAAGGCCAAGGGCAAGAAGCCGAAGAAGCGCATCGAGGGTCAGCGCGAAATGTTGCTGCCGATCAGCGGCAAGCGCGCCGCCAAGGAAGAAGCGAAAACGCAGGCGCCCAGGAAGGCGGATAAGGCGATACGCGCCCCTGCTCGATCAAAAAAGGCCGGGTAGGGCAAACGCGTACCCAACGCTCGACCACCCTTGGCGAGGTTCGCTTGGATCGCGATGAGACGGGCGGCCGATGGGGAACGATAGGACGCCGCTATTTCAAGGACGAATTCACCGAAGAGAACTTGGTGTTGAGTTGGGGTCCGATGCCCTGAACCGTCGCGATGATCGCGAATGCGATCCCGGTGGCGATCAAGCAATATTCGATAGCCGTGGCGCCGGATTGATCTGCCAGGAATCTTGAAATCAGTTGCCGCATTCAAAACTCCTGTCGGCGCGGATCGCCTCAAAGATCGCCGGAATCTAAATAACATTGGTTGCGGGTAGATTGACGAACACTCTGAACGATGGGTTAATCGAAAGCGCCAAATTTCCGGCATTCTTCTGCAGCCGTCGCGGTCGCGCTGAAAACGCAGTGACAGGCGGAGGCGAAATCATGATTTGGGTCAAACCTAACAAGGCAAGGCGGCTATATTTTGCATACCGGTGATCTCAAACACTGGTTTTGCCAATGAACCCTGCCGATACAAGCCGCCCGCAACTGGAAATACGAAGGGTCCATCTCGATACCGGACGCGAGAACGTCGTCGTCATTTCGCGGCGGTCAAAGGCGTTGCGGGCGGAAATCTTTCGCGGATTTAGCCGGGTCCAACTGCGCCGCGACTCCAAGGTCCTGCTCGCCACCCTTCTCATCACCGACGACGACACCCTGGTCGGCCCCGGTGAAATCGGTCTTTCCGAGCCGGCATTCCACCGCTTCGCCGAACCCGCCGGCAGTTGGGTGGCGGTATCGCCGGCAGCTCCGCCAGAAAGTCTCGAAGCGGTGCGGTCCAAGATTCGCGGCCATACATTAAGCGCGCAGGAGATCGGGGCGATCGTCCGTGATCTCGCGCACTACCGCTACTCCGACATGGAGATCGCCGCGTTTCTGATCGGCTCCGCGAGCTTCATGACCAGCGACGAGCTCATAGCCCTGACCCAGACCATGGCCGAGGCGGGGACGCAGCTCAAGTGGCCCGACCCGATCGTGGTCGACAAGCACTGCATCGGCGGAATTCCGGGCAATCGAACATCCATGATCGTGGTGCCGATCGTGGCCGCTCATGGACTGCCGATCCCCAAGACCTCCTCGCGCGCCATCACCTCTCCCGCCGGCACAGCCGACACCATGGAAGTGCTGGCCCGCGTCAATGTCGGCGCCGAGGAGATGAAGGCCATCGTCGCGGCGTGCAACGGCTGTCTGATCTGGGGCGGCCACGTCAACCTGTCGCCGGCCGACGATGTCCTGATTTCGGTGGAGCGGCCGCTCAGCCTCGACACCCGCGAGCAAATGGTGGCTTCCATCATGTCGAAGAAACTCGCGGCCGGTTCGACGCATTTGCTGATCGACATACCGGTCGGCCCGACCGCAAAGGTCACCCACGGCGCCGACGCCATGCGGCTGCGCAAATTATTCGAATTTGTTGGCGATCGCTTCGGTATCGCGGTGGAGGTGATCACAACCGACGGTCGCCAGCCGATCGGAAACGGCATCGGTCCCGTGCTCGAAGCCCAAGACGTCATGGCTGTTCTCGCGAACGAGCCGGCAGCACCGTTGGACCTGCGCGAAAAGTCTCTGCGGCTCGCGGCTCATCTGCTGGAATACGATCCGAAGCTGCGAGGTGGCGCCGGCTATGCGCGGGCGCGCGATTTGCTCGACAGCGGGGCGGCGCTAAAGCAAATGCAGAAAATCATCGACGCGCAGGGACCATCGAACAGCGATACCGAACTGGGAGATTTGAGCTCCGATGTACTGGCCGGCAGCGATGGGATCGTCTCCAGAATCGATTGTCTGCAGTTGAACCGGCTGGCGCGGACCGCGGGCGCTCCGCTCGACAAGGGCGCCGGCATCCGGCTGCTCAAGAAAATCGGCGACCGCGTCGAAAGCGGCGAGCCGCTCTACCGGCTCTATGCCTCCGATCCGTCGGGGCACGATCTTGCGGCGGCGAGCTCAAAGATCGACACGGGCTTTACGATCGAAAACAAGACCTCACTCCAGGGCGCACCGAAGCCGTGAGTGACGTCGCAATTCAGTGCCTGCCATCCAGTGCCGGCGAAGCCCGGCGGCTCGCCGCTCTGCTCGGCCTTCCCTTGCACGAAATCGCCCTGCATCGTTTCCCCGACGGGGAAGTGCGCGTGACGGTCGGTCCTGCCGCAGCGACCACGATCATTTTTGCCTCACTCGATCAGCCGAACGACAAGCTCATTGCGCTCCTGTTTGCGGCCGAAGCGCTGCGGCGCTCCGGCACGAAGCGCCTCGTCCTGCTCGCGCCCTATCTCTGCTACATGCGCCAGGACGCCGCCTTCAGCGCGGGTGAAGCGATCAGCCAAAGGGCGATCGGGTACCTCATCGCTGGCATCGCCGATCGCGTCGTAACGGTGGACGCTCACCTTCACCGGACGCCCGATATCCGGACGGTGTTTCCCGATATCGAGGCCGAGAACCTCTCCGCCATGCCGGCAATTGCGAACACGCTGCGCGCGACGGGAATCGATCCCACCACGATCGTCGTCGGCCCCGACGCGGAATCCGAGCCCTGGGTAAGCGATCTCGCCGGCCGGCTGGGGCTTGCATACATGGTTGCGCGAAAGATCCGCCACTGCGACCGCTCGGTCGAGATCGGCTTTGACGATCCGGCCTCGCTCGCCGGCCGGCCCGTGCTACTTGTTGACGACATCGTCTCATCAGGCGAGACCCTGATTGCCTGCGCCAGGGCGCTCACGGCGGCAGGCGCCGGAACGATCGACGCGGTTGTGACCCATGCGCTGTTCCCAAGTGCGATGGCAACGAGTTTTACCCGCGCCGGCATTCGCTCGATCCGTTCGACCAACAGCGTGCCCCATCCCACCAATGCGATTGCGCTCGATGAAACTTTCGCGGCCGTGCTGCGGCGCGAGGTGGGCAGAGACTTCCCGGAGACCAAAACATGAGCGTGACTGTTCGATTTTGCGGCGCGGCGCACACGGTAACAGGCTCGTGCCACCTGTTCGAAACGCCATCGGAGCGTTTCCTGATCGATTGCGGGCTGTTTCAGGGTCAGAAAACCCTGAAGGAGCTCAATTACGGCGCCTTTCCGTTTCGGCCCGCCGATATCGATGCCGTTCTTCTGACCCACGCCCATATCGACCACAGCGGGTTGTTGCCGAAGCTTGTACGCCAAGGTTTTCGCGGCAAAATCCTGGCGACGCGCGGAACAATCGACCTATGCTCCTATATGTTACCGGATGCCGGCAACATTCAGGAATCGGAGGTCGCAATCCTCAACCGCCGCAACTCGGCGCGTGGCAAAGCCGCGGTCAACCCCATCTACACCCAAGCCGATGCGATTGCTTGCATGCAGTCGTTCCAGCCGGTCGAATACGAGAGCTGGATAGACGTGATGGGCGGCGTGCGCGCCCGCTACTGGAACGCAGGTCACCTGCTCGGCTCCGCCTCGATCGAGATCGAGTTCAACGACAATGGCGCCAAGGGTCAGCCGCTGCGCCTGCTCGCCTCAGGCGATATCGGCCCGGACGCCAAGCTGCTGGAGCCCGATCCGAAGGCGCCCGCGGGTTTCGACTACGTCATTTCGGAATCGACCTATGGCGACAGGATACGCACGGCAACGACGCCGCAACAGCGCCGCGAGCGCCTTGCCGCCGAGGTGCGGGAAGCCGCCGCGGCGAAAGGCGCGCTGCTGATCCCCGCCTTTGCGGTCGAACGCACCCAGGAATTGATCGTCGATCTGGTCGATCTGATGGAGCAAGGCGAGATCCCGCCAGCGCCGATATTTTTGGATTCACCGCTGGCGATCCATGCCACCGAAGTGTTCCGGAAACATTCAGCAGACCTCGAACTGAATACCGACGTCAATCGCTTGTTCAGCTCAAAGCATCTTCGATTCACCGAGACCGTCGACGAAAGCAAATCGATCGCAAAGCTGACCGGCTTTCACATCGTCATCGCGGCGAGCGGAATGTGTGACGCGGGGCGGATCAGACATCACCTCAAGCGGTGGCTTTGGAACAGTCGGGCTACCGTGCTATTGGTCGGCTATCAGGCGCGCGGCACGCTGGGCCGTTTCCTTCAGGAAGGCGCCAAGGCCGTCCGCATCCAGGGCGACGAGATCAGGGTGGCCGCCCGCATCCGCATGATGGATGATTATTCGGGGCATGCCGACGGCTCCGAGATCACCCGGTGGATCTCCGCGCGCCGCCCGATTCAACGCGGCGTCTTCCTGGTGCACGGCGAGGAGCAGGCGATCGCGGGTCTGGCCGAGCGCCTCTCCGAGCGGATCGTCCCGGCGGCAAAGCTGTTTCAACCGCTGCTCGACGACGTTTACGAACTGACGACCCCGGTGCCGACGCTACTGGATGTCGCGCACCGCCGCCGGCTCGCCCCAGAGGCGGTGACGCATCTCGATTGGCACAATGAGATGTCAAGGCTGGTGCTCGACATTAACGATCAGATCGAAGCCGCGGCTGACGACCGCGCCCGGGGCGTCATTATCCGAAGGCTGCGACGGGCGCTGACGGACCGCGGCGAGCCTGTCGCCTGATGGCCTGACAAAAAGACCTCGAAATTGGCACGCGCAGCGGGAAATTTGGCGCGATGACGCTGTTCCAGATACGTCCGGGATGGAATAATCCAGCCGAATATGCTGGATGCTCTTGGTAACCGGCCCAGGCCGGAACCGAGCAAACTGGGTTTGATTGGATGACTACGCTGCCCCCGGATGTTGAGGCCGATCTCAGGGAAGAGAATGCCCGACTGCAGGGCGAGCTGCGCACGGCCCGGGATCGCCAGGCCGCGACATCTGAAATCCTGCGCACCGTTGCCGGCGCGTCGGGCGATGCCGAGCGCGCGTTGCAGCGGATTGCCGAAATCACCGAGCGGCTCTTTGATGCGTCAAGCGTCTCGCTGCATATCGCCGACGGCGAGCGCTGGGGCCGGACCATCTGGGTCGGCGCTGCCTCGGAGCGGATCGCCACCGCGCTCCCGCTGGCGCACGTCGCGATCAACCCGCAGTTCATGCCCGGTGCGGTCTGTCTCGAAAACCGCCAGGTCCACGTTGCTGACGTCGATGATCCGACGGCGAAGGCAAGGTGGCCGGGGCTAATTCCGGCGCGGGCCGCCGGCACGCGTACCATTTCCGGCACACCGCTTCGGCGCGAGGGGCACGCCATCGGTGCGCTCATCGTGCACCGCGCCCGCCTTGCGCCCTTCACAGAGGACGAGCTCGCGCTGCTACAGAGCTTTGCCGACCAGGCCGTCATCGCCATCGAGAACGCACGACTTGTCAATGAGACAAGGGAGTCGCTCGCCCGACAGACAGCGACGTCCGATATCCTGCGTGTGATCAGTCAATCGCCGACCGACGTACAGCCCGTATTCGACGCCATCGTACTCACCGCCACGCGGCTGCTCCGATGCGACCTGGCGTTCCTCTTGCGTTGCCACGGCGATACCTTCTCGCAAGCAGCGCTGGTCGGATCGGAAGGATCGCGCATGGCCCTCGATCTTACGCCCGTGCCGATCGACCCCGACGCCAACTTCCCGTCGCGCGCCATCGTCAGCAAGAAAAACCTGCATTTGCCGGATTGGTCGGCGATCGATCTGCCCGAACACGAGCGCCACATCCGCGAAACGTACGGCATCAACTCGGCGCTGTTCTTGCCGCTGCTCGGAGCGGGGGAATGCGTTGGCCTGCTCGCGCTGGCCGGAAAACGAGCCGACATGTTCGGTGAAAGCGAAATAGCGCTGGCCGAATCCTTCCGCGATCAGGCTCTGATCGCAATCGAGAATACCCGGCTGTTCAACGAGACCCAAGAGGCACTGGAACGGCAGACGGCGACGGCAGACGTCCTGAAGGTCATTGCCAGTTCGCCGTCAAACCTGCAGCCGGTATTCGAGGCGATCGCGGTGCGATCGAACCGCCTGGTCGAGGGCTTGTCGACCGCGGTGTACAGCCTGGTCGACGACACGCTGCACCTGATGGCTTTCACGCGAAGCAACCCCGAGGCGGATGCAGCGCTGCAAGCATCGTTTCCGCGACCGTTGTCCGAGGCAAGCTGGGGCGGACGGATCCGCAATGGCGAGATCGTGCAGATCCCCGACTTTGAAGCCACAGTCGAAGCGGCGGAACAACCGGCTTTGCGGGAAATGGCCCGGCTGCGCGGCATCCGCAGCCTGCTCTTCGTCCCGCTGCTGCGCGACCGGGTCACCATCGGAATGATCGGCGTGGCCCGCAGCGATCCGGGTACCTTTGTTCCTCGCCACATCCAGCTGCTTCAGACGTTCGCCGACCAGGCCGTGATCGCGATCGAGAACGTGCGCCTGTTCGACGAGGTTCAGACGCGCACGCGCGATCTCATCGAATCGCTGCAACAGCAGACCGCGACCGCCGACGTGCTCAAGGTCATCAGCCGCTCCGCGTTCGATCTACCGACGGTTCTCGACACGCTCGTTGAATCGGCGGCGCGGCTATGCGAAGCGGACATGGCGGCAATCACGCGCCAGAAGGGCGACGAGTATTTTCGGGCCGGCTCATATGGCTTTGCTTCAGAGTTCATGGATTTCGTAAAGGACATCCCGGTTAAGGCGGAACGGGCGACCATCATGGGCCGGACCCTGCTTGAAGGAAGGATGATCCATGTACCTGACGTGCATGCCGATCCCGACTTCACTTTCTCGGAAGCCCAGAGATTGACCGGCGACCCCCGTACATTTCTCGGGGTACCCCTTCTGCGCGAAGGCAATCCGGTCGGCGCGCTGATGCTGTCGCGCCGAACCGTGCGCCCATTTACCGATCGTCAGATCGAACTGGTCAGGACCTTCGCCGACCAGGCCGTGATCGCCATCGAAAACACACGCCTGTTCAATGAAACCAAGGAGGCGCTCGAGCGGCAGACCGCGACCGCCGACATCCTGAAGGTCATCGCCAGCTCTCCCTCGGACGTACAGCCGGTATTCGAGGCTATCGCTGCGCGATCGAAACGGTTGGTCGATGCGCTGTCGACGACGGTGTTCAGACTTGTCGAGGGTGTGATGCACCTGAGGGCGTTCACGCCCACCAACCCGGAAGCCGACGCGACCCTCAAGGCAATGTTCCCCGCTCCGCTGTCGAATTTCAGCTGGGGGGAAGCGGTCGGCAAAGGAGAGATTTTCCGGGTCGTCGATACCGAACAAGAAATTGATTCTCTGCGTGACCTGGCGCGACTTCGCGGCTTTCGCAGCATGCTGTTCGTGCCGCTGTTGCGCGACCGGACGCCTATCGGTCTGATCGCCGTGACCCGGGTTGAGCCCGGCCCGTTCGTCGAACATCACGTCCAACTGCTGCAGACCTTCGCCGACCAGGCCGTGATCGCGATCGAGAACGTCCGCCTGTTCGACGAGGTGCAGGCCAAGACCCGCGACCTTACCGAGTCGCTGCAGCAGCAGACTGCGACCGCCGACGTGCTTGAGGTCATCAGCCGCTGGGCATTCGATCTCAATCCTGTGTTCGAGACAGTAGCCGAAAGCTCGGTCAAGCTCTGCGGGTCTGACAGAGCCAGCATCTTCCGCTTCGACGGCGAACTGTTGCGGGTGGCGGCGGCGTTCAACGTTTCCCCGGTTCTCATGGACTGGCTCAAACAGAATCCGATTCGGCCGGGTCGGTATAGTGTCGCGGCTCGCGTCGCGCTGGAGCGCCGAACCGTGCACGTTCCAGATGTCTTGGCCGATCCGGAGCACACATATGGGGCTAAAGATGTCGAGCCGATCCGCACGGTTCTTGGCGTCCCGATGCTTAAAGGCGACGACCTGCTGGGAGTGATATTGGTCTACCACAACGAAGTCCGCCCCTTCACCGAAAAGCAAATAGCTCTGGTCGAGACCTTCGCCGACCAGGCCGTGATCGCGATCGAGAACGTCCGCCTGTTCGACGAGGTGCAGGCCAAGACCCGCGACCTCACAGAGTCGCTGCAGCAGCAGACCGCGACTTCTGAGGTTTTAGAGGTCATCTCCAGCTCGCCTGGTGAGCTGGAACCCGTTTTCGATTCAATGCTGAAAAACGCGGTAAGTATCTGCGGTGCCCAATTTGGAAACCTGTTCCTGATTGACAGTGATGGCGCCCGCTGGGAGGCGGGAGTGGGCACGCCGGCGAAGCTTGCTGGGTATTTTACGCAATCAAGATCGTTTCGGCCGACGCCGGGTAGCCACCTCGATCGCGTCATGCGGACAAAGCAGGTAAGCCACACCGCCGACGACGCTGCTGAAGAGGTGGTCGGCGCCGCAGCGAGGCTTGGCGGCGCGCGATCTACCGTTTGCGTTCCGATGGTCAAGGATGAAGCGCTGGTTGGGGCTATCTTCATTTACCGCACCGAAGTGCGGCCGTTCACCGACAAACAGATCGACCTCGTCAAGAACTTCGCGGCACAGGCCGTGATAGCTATCGAGAACACGCGCCTTCTCAACGAGCTGCGCCAGCGCACTGACGACCTGACGGCATCCATTGACGATTTGCGCACCGCGCAGGACCGCCTGATACAGACCGAGAAGCTGGCTTCGCTCGGCCAGCTCACGGCGGGCATTGCGCACGAGATCAAGAACCCGCTCAACTTCGTCAATAATTTCTCGGCATTGTCAGCCGAGCTGACCGATGAGCTCAATGACCTACTGAAATCGGCTACCCTCGCCGACAACGTCCGCGACGAAGTCGATGAATTGACAGGCTTTTTAAAGGAAAATCTCGAGAAAGTCGTCCAGCACGGCAAGCGCGCCGATTCCATCGTCAAGAACATGCTCCTGCATTCGCGCGAAGGAAGCGGCGAACACCGGTCCGCCGATATCAACGCGCTGCTTGAAGAAAGTCTCAACCTCGCCTATCACGGCGCACGCGCCGAAAAGCCGCAATTCAATGTCACCTTGCAAAGGGACTTCGACGAGACGGCCGGCATGATCGAGGTTTTTCCACAGGAAATCACTCGTGTTTTCCTAAATTTGATCTCGAACGGATTTTATGCGGTGACCAAGCGCAAGGCCGAAAACGGCACTTCCGGCTTCGAACCAACCGTCAGCGCCGCTACAAGAAATCTCGGTCACGCGGTGGAAATCCGCATTCGCGACAACGGCACGGGAATCCCGCCGGAAGTGAAGGAAAAGATGTTCAACCCGTTCTTTACGACCAAGCCGGCGGGTGAAGGCACGGGGCTTGGCCTCTCGATGAGTCATGACATCATCGTGAAACAACACGGTGGCAGGATCGATGTAGAGACAGAGCCCGGGCGCTTCACCGAGTTTACCGTCGTTTTGCCGCGGACGAATAATCCCGCAGACAAAAGCGAAGATTAGAGGTCAACGTGAGCGTTTTGGTTCTTGTGGTCGATGACGAGCCCGACGTCGAGGCGTTATTCCGCCAGCAATTCAGGCGCGACCTGCGCGCGGAGCGTTTTGTGATGGATTTCGCCATTTCGGCCGCCGACGCGCTGGCGCGGGTAGCTTCCACCATCGAACAAACGCTGATCCTGATCTGCTCCGACATCAACATGCCCGGAATGACCGGACTCGAGATGCTGCCAAGGGTGAAGGAGATACGCCCCGAGGTGCCCGTGATCATGATCACCGCCTACGGCGATCCCGAAACCCGGCGCAAGGCGCTGGAAGGCGGTGCGAGCGGATTGTTGACCAAGCCGATCGACTTCTCCCTGCTGCGGGAAGAAATCGACACCAGGCTGCAGCAGGCGAACTGAACCCCCGCGCCTTCTACGGCTTGAAGAACGCGGGATCGTTGAGCGCCTTGATCATGACATCCACCATGTCGGCGGCCCCGTGGTCTTCGCGATCCTCCAGAAGTTCCCACATCTTGCGCAAATTGGCGCGCATCGGCGCCTTCAGCGAAGGGTCGCGCTCGATCAGGGTTCGCGCAATGCAGAAGGCAATGCCTTCGGCGCCCATCCGGGTCTGCTCAACGCTGGGTTTGCTCATGGCCGGCTCCTTGAAGATTTCGATGCGAGATGAGGTCGGGGCCGCTGTAGATGAATTTCAGGCCGATTCATAGACCCGCAGCGAGAGCTGCGTGCGCCCTATTCCGCCATTTCGACGGGCCTTGCGGGTCCGGCCAGCGGCCTTTCTTCCATCAGAACCATACACAGCGATGCACCGACCATCATGACCACGGCGGCGATAAACACGTAACGGAACGCCGCGACCATATCGACGGCCGAAATCGAGCTCACCGGACCGCGATGCTCGCCGGCCAATGAAATATCGGCGCCAAGTGCCATCAGCAGGATCGCGCCAAACACTGCCACCGTAAACGAGGCCATCAGCGCGCGGAAGAAATTGACCGCGCCCGTGATGGTGCCGACCTGCGAGCGCGCCACCGCGTTCTGCGCCGAAACGGTGCTGACCGGAAACGCGGTGCCCAGCCCCAACGCGAACATCGACAGCAGCACCAGCAACAGCCAGAGCGGCATCGGGGCCAGCGCTAGCGCGCCTGCCGCCAACGCCGCGCCCAGCGTCCCGACGATGGCGACCCGCTTATAGTGCTTGGAGCGTGCCATGGTTCGGCCTGCGATCGCGGCCCCGCCGGTCGAAACCGCCGCCAGCGGGATCAAGGCAAGTCCCGCTGCGCTCGAACTAAGATGATAGACTACTTCGTAATAGAGCGGCAAATACACGGTCAGTCCCAGCATCGCGCCCATCGCACAGCCGCCGCAAGCCATCGCAAAGGGCACGACAGGCCCGCCCATCAACGGCAGCGGCAAGAAGGGTTCGTCGGCGCTTGAGGCGTGCCACACGAAGGAGAGCGCGAGCGCAATCGATGCTCCGATCATCGCCATGATGACCGGCGATAGCCACAAAAAGCGGTTGCCGCCCCATGTCAACACCAACATGAACACCACGGCCGCGGCCATCAGCAGGATGCCGCCGAGCCAGTCGACCTTGCGCCTTCGATGGAACACCGGGATCTTACCCATTTTCGGCAGCAGCATGGCCATCGAGATGAGACCGAGCGGCACGTTGATCCAGAAGATCATCGACCAGTGCAGATGCTCGGCGAACACGCCGCCGAGGATCGGGCCGCCGATTCCGGCCGCCATCCACACGCCGCTGAAATAGGCCTGGTACTGGCCGCGTTCGCGCGGCGTCACGACGTCCGCAATCACGGTCTGCACGATCGGCAAGATGCCGCCGCCGCCGAGCCCCTGCAGGCCGCGCGCCATGATCAGCACCGGCATGTTTGGCGCTACCGCGCACAATATCGAGCCCGCAATGAACAGGCTCATCGCCGTGATGATCATGGCGCGGCGGCCGTAGATGTCGCTCAATGTGCCGAACACCGGCGCGACCGCGGTCGATGCGAGAAGATACGCGGTGATCACCCACGACAGACTCGAGACATCTCGGAATTGGCGGCCGATGGTGGGCAAGGCCGTGGCGACGATGGTCTGGTCAAGGGCTGCCAGAAACATCGTCAGCATCAAGCTCGACAGGATGGTGCGGATTTCGCCCGAGGCGAGGGCTGCGCGCGGCGCGATCGGCGGCGCGTCGCTGATATCGAGGATATCCACGGGAATCCGCGCAAGCTCGCCCGCGTCGGGCAATATTGGTTGGTCAGCCGGTTGACGGCCCTGCCGTTCGAACTTGTTCATGCGGGAAGCGGTATTTGGTCGGTGCGACCAAAAGGCCGCTTGGAATGTGAACTAAATTTAGGTGGCGAATCGAAGTCGCGACAGCGCCTTGGGCGCATGGGTGCATCCCGCAAGCGTACCAACGCAACCGCTTGATGAGGGAATTGGACTAACCTTCACGACCGCGGTCGTTTTTTGAGGCGGGCGCGCTTGGGCAACAGCATCGGCCATTGCACGATGTGGTCTTCGAGGTCTTCGTCGGCGATCTCGTTTTCGGTTCCTTGCACCCGCCCGCGCACGGACACGCCGGCTTCATGAACCGTGTTGGGATCGCCCGAAATCAGCGGATGCCACCAATAGAGGTCGCGGCCCTCGGCCACCAGGCGATAACCGCAACTCGGCGGCAGCCAGTTCAGGGCGCGCACGTTGTCCGGCGTAAGCCGGACGCAGTCCGAAACCAGTTCGGAGCGGTGTGCATAATCCTTGCAGGCGCAAAGCCCGGCATCCAGCAGTTTGCAGGAAACGTGGGTGAAATAGATCTTGCCGGTATCCTCGTCGTCAAGCTTTTCCAGACAGCAGCGCGCGCAGCCGTCGCACAGGCTCTCCCATTCTGCGTTGGACATTTCTGCCAACGTCTTGGTTTTCCAGAAGAATCCCTCCTGGCCGGAGGCTGGTTTGAGTTTGGCGGTCATCTTTTTTGGCGCTTCCCTGGCGTCGTCGGGCTTTGGCGCTTCCCTTTCGCCCTTCTAGGCGCTGCGGCGGTTGAGGCGCAAGGGCAACGGTTCGGCCCACGCGGCAAGGCCTAGTGACTGCGTTATCCCCGCCCGTCGAAATCGTGAGGGCGACCATTGGTTTATGGTGCCCGCTCGGTTAGATAGAGAACGAGTCCCCGTGGACGCAGATGCGCCTTGGGTTTGCCGCAAGATTCCCGCAAGACGTCTCGACGGTGCCCTACCGGGCGTTTGAAGCGCTGCGAACTTGACCAAGGGTCCTAGTGCGCAAGATCGTGCCAACCGAGTGGAAGAAAAAGATCCGGCACTGGTTGCTGGATTTCGACGCGCGCATCGACTCCACACTGTTCTCTACCGGAAAAGGCGCGCGCGAACTCTATGAGCGCTACTCCACCTTCATGGACCGCTTCTACGTCGGCCGCTGGAAGCGCTGGGTCTTCATCGAACCGTTTTCGGAGGCCGCCACCATCGGGCTCGGCGGATTGATCCTGATGCTGGCGCTGGCGGTGCCGGCGTTCCGCGAAACCGCCGACGAGGACTGGCTGAAGAAGTCCGATCTGGCGGTGGGCTTCCTCGACCGTTACGGCAATCCGATCGGCAACCGCGGCATCAAGCATAATGATTCCATACCGCTGGAGGATTTTCCGGACGTCCTGATCAAGGCGACGCTTGCGACCGAAGACCGGCGCTTCTACGACCATTTCGGCATCGACATCGCCGGCACCGCGCGCGCGCTTCTGACCAACGCGCAGGCCGGCGGCGTGCGTCAGGGCGGCTCGTCGATCACCCAGCAGCTTGCCAAGAACCTGTTTCTGAGCAACGAGCGCACCATCGAGCGCAAGGTGAACGAGGCGTTTCTCGCCATCTGGCTTGAGACGCGGCTCACCAAGAACGAAATTCTAAAACTCTATCTCGATCGCGCCTATATGGGCGGCGGCACCTTCGGCGTCGACGGCGCGGCTCATTTCTATTTCAACAAGTCGGCGCGCGACGTCAATCTCGCGGAAGCCGCGATGCTGGCGGGGCTGTTCAAGGCGCCCACCAAATATGCGCCGCACATCAACCTGCCCGCCGCGCGTGCGCGCGCCAACGTCGTGCTGGATAATCTCGTCGACGCCGGTTTCATGACCGAGGGCCAGGTGTTCGGCGCAAGGCGCAATCCGGCCAATGCGGTCGATCGCCGCGATGAGAACTCTCCGAACTACTACCTCGACTGGGCGTTCGACGAGATGCGCAAGCTCGTCGATACATTCCCGAAATCGTATAATGAGCGCGTCTTTGTGGTCCGCACTGCGATCGACATGAATGTGCAGCGCGCCGCGGAAGACGCCATCGAGAACCAGTTGCGCCAGTTCGGCCGCGATTATCACGCAACCCAGGCCGCAGCCGTGGTCGCCGATCTTGACGGCGGCGTACGCGCGATGGTCGGCGGCCGCGACTACGGCGCCAGCCAGTTCAATCGCGCAACCGACGCCTACCGACAACCCGGTTCGTCGTTCAAACCCTATGTCTATACGACGGCGCTGCTGAACGGCTTCAAGCCGACCTCGGTGATCGTTGACGGTCCGGTCTGCATCGGCAACTGGTGTCCGCAGAACTACGGCCACTCCTATTCGGGTGCGGTGACCCTCACTCAGGCGATCACCCGCTCGATCAACGTCATCCCGGTGAAACTGTCGATCGCGCTCGGCGGCAAGGCGCCCAATCCCGCCAAAGTCGGCCGCACCAAGATCGTGGAAGTCGCACGCCGCTTCGGCATCAAGGCGCCGCTGCCCGATACGCCTTCCCTGCCGATCGGCGCCGACGAAGTCACGGTGATTGAGCATGCGGTGGCCTATGCGACGTTCCCCAACAAGGGCAAGTCGGTCACCCCGCACGCGGTACTGGAAGTCCGCACCGGCACCGGCGATCTGGTCTGGCGCTTCGATCGCGACGGCAAGAAACCGCTGCAGGCGATCCCGCCGTCGATTGCCGCCGACATGGCGCAAATGATGAGCCATGTGGTGAGCGAGGGTACCGCGCGGCGCGCGGCGCTCGACGGCATTCCGACCGCGGGCAAGACCGGCACCACCAACGCCTATCGCGACGCCTGGTTCGTTGGTTATACCGGCAACTTCACCTGCGCGGTCTGGTACGGCAATGACGATTACTCCCCGACCAACCGCATGACCGGCGGATCGCTGCCGGCACAGACCTGGCACGACATCATGGCCGCCGCGCATCAGGGCGTCGAGATCAAGGAAATTCCCGGGATAGGGATGGGCACGAAGCTGCCCGCTCCTCCCGCCTCCGCCTATCTCGCAGCCAATCGCGGTGCGCCAAAGCCGCCGGAACTGAAGGCGCCGCCGCCGGTCCTCACCAAACGTGGCGCGGACATCCTGGTTCATGTGGAAAAACTGTTGGATGAGGCGGCCAAGACCGCGGGCGAACCGGTGAAGCCGACCAAGCCGGTATCCTCCAGCTCCGCGGGATTTACCGATAGCTTTGCTTCGGCATCGCCCGACAACCCGGCTGCGTCCGCGCCACGCAAGAACTGAACGTGCGGCTGATCTTCATCACCCTGCTGGCATTGCTTCTCGCTACCGTCGTTGGCCTCGGCGCGACGTGGATGACGGCGACGCGCGGCACCGATCTCGGTACCCTGACGATCGGCGCATGGACCGCCCGGCCCAAGACCGGCACTGCCGATGTCGACCCCTACTCGCGTGCATCGATTGCCCGCAGCGGCGAACTCCCGGTCGGCACCGGCGACGGGGTGGCGTTCTCGGCGACCCGGGACGATCGCAAGCGGCCGCTCGATGGCCGGTGCGACGTGGTGGTGAGCGGCGTCACACCCGCGGCGCGATTTTGGACGCTCACGCTCTATGATTCAAAGGGGCATCTGGTTGCCAATTCGCTGCAGCGCTACGGCTTCACCAGCCAGGAGATCATCCGCAGCGCCGACGGTTCTTTCGAGGTAAAGGTCGCGGCGAGATCGCGCGCCGGAAATTGGCTGCCGACCGGGGGAATCGAGCGCTATGTGCTGGTGCTTCGGCTCTACGATACGCCGGTGGGCGTGGCGACACGCACCCAGCGCGATGCGCCGATGCCCTCGATTGCGACCGTGAGTTGCCCATGATCAGGCTGTTGTTCACGATCATCGCGGGCGTACTGCTGGGCGGCATCGTGCATCTGGTCAGCGTGCTGGCACTGCCGCGCATTGCGACCCAGGACGCCTATTCGCGTCTCGAGCCGATCACGAAGTTGAACGCCGTCTCTTCCCTCCCCTTGCCTGATCCCAGCACGGCGCCGCTGCCGTTCATGGACCCCGCCTTTGCGGTTGCGATCTGCCGTTACGACTTGTCTGCAGGGCCGATCAAACTCGTGGTCCCCGTGAGCCAGGCCTACACGTCGGTGTCGTTCTATACGCGCAACGAAGTCGCCTACTATGCCATCAACGACCGGTCCGCCGGACGCAAGGTGATCGAACTCGATTTGATGACCGAGACCCAGCACGCCGACTTGCCCGAGGACGAGGACGTGACCGCGGCCGACCGGCTGATCATCGATTCTCCGAGCACCGCTGGATTGATCGTGATGAAGGCCTTGGCGCCGGAACCTGGCCTGATGCCCCAGGCGCAGGCTTCCTTAGCGGCATCAAGCTGCAAGGTGCAGACCGAACCAACGCCCACGAGGCGCTGATCCGAACGCCGATTGATGAAAGATCCTCAGCCGCGCGAGTTGAGCCGATGCCCGATCACGGGCTGTGCGGCAACCGGCGGATTCGCGGTCTGGGCTGCGAGTTCGCCGATCAATCGATCGGCGTCGGCGGCCATACCGTCCGGCGCCTGAATCACCAGCCGCTCCAGCGCCCAGCGATAAGAGGAAACGCGGCGCTCCAGGCATTGCTGGACCCACTGCACGATCAGGGTGTTCTCCTCCATGCGGGCCACCGCGTCGCTGCGTTCGCGCGGCGATAGTTGCGAGACGTGCGCAAGGCTTGCATTGCGCTTTCTGTCGAGATCGAGCACTCGGACGGCGGTGGCGTAGAACGGCTCGAAGCGGGTGATGTCGTCGCGCACATCGTCAATCATCTGCGCATAGCGCGACCCGTGCGAGCGATGGGGTTCGTCGATCAAGAGACGCCCATAGGCAGTGCGGTCGAATACCACTTTCTGCCGCCACGGCGACGGCAGCGGCTTGTAATCGCCGAACACGCTCTTCCAGGCGGGGCGCGAATGCGGCGGTTCGATCAAGGGATAGGCCAGATCGCGAAGCTCACGCTCACCATCGGTGAGCTGGAATTGCGAGGCCTGCAGGCCGACGCTTCCCGTCGCCTCGGCGCCGATCCAGCGATGCATGTCGTCGTTGAGAAAATCTTGCCGGGTGCGGCCGAAATCGCCGCCGCTGCAGCCCCCGAGCGCCAGGCCGATCGCAAGCCACGTCAGCAGCTGCGCAGAGCGTCGTGCCTGCGACGTGGTCCGGATCGGAAAATACGTCTCCGGCATATCGAATGTCCGGTTTTCAGCGTCGGCGGCGGCGACGGCCGGGAGCGGCGCCTTCTTCCGGTCCACGGCCACCGCTGGTTTCCTCGCGCTCCCGCTCGATCCGGATGACTGGAAGGATCAGAACCGTTCCTGAACGCTCACGAGGGGCGCCATCCGTAGTTGAGCCCAGCCGCCGCGATGCCGCCTCCGCCGGAAATTCAATGATGGTGCCCATGCCCTACTCTCTCTGGCTGCCGCTCTGACGCGCTTTGCGGCGACGGCAAACATTAAGAACAGGACGTGGTTAACGGCATCTTAATGCTGCAGAGAGCGGTCCATCGGTGTCGAACGCGCGATGACACGCGATGGCACAGCATGCTGCGAAGATAGCGACGCACGTTCAGAGATTGTTTTCCTTAACTGAACGTTAAAGCAAGTAACCTAGGCTTGCGCGAAGGATTACTAGAGTCGCGTACCCCGACATGACCACTTCTCCGTTGTTCCCCGGCTTTGACGGGTTGATGAGCCTCTCGCGCCGAGAGGGCGTCGATATCCGCCCCACTTTGCTCCGCGTGCTCACCGACCTCTACGTTCAGACCAAAACGCACAGCGAGGAAGAAGCGCGGCAGTTCGTCGAGCTCACCTCCCGCCTGATCGATCAGGTCGACGACGCCACGCGCGCGGCCGTGCGGGCACGGCTTGCGGTCTATCCGGGCACGCCGGCTGCAGTGTTGAGACAGCTAGGCCTCAAACCCAACCATCCCGATCGGCGTGTGCCGCTCGCCCGCGAAATTCCCGCCAATTTAATCCCTTCGAGCTCAATTCCTGCGAACCCTTCGGCTGCGCCAGGGGCCAAGGCACCCAGCGAGGCGCAATTGCGGTTGGCGTCGAATTTGTCGATGCAGCCGACGGACGCCGCCGAAATCGTCGGCATGTTTTTCGGCGCGAGCTCGAGCGAGCGCGCGCTGATCCTGCACAATCTTTCCGAAACGCCATTGAAGGCTTCGCCGCGTGTTCCCGCCGCGCGCGCGGCGCGCGCCATCGAGGCGCTGGAGATGGCCGCGTTCGTCGCCGACGTTGAAAACTTCACCCTCGAGATTGGCGAAACCCTGATATTGCCTTGGAAGACCTCGACCCAGGTGGTCAACGATCCAGGTGGCGAGCCGTTGGCCTGCGCGGCGAAGGCGCTTGGGATGCCGAGCCCGGTATTCCAGCGGGTGCTGTTGTTCCTAAAGCCGGAGATCGGCACGTCCGTTCACACCGTCTACCGGCTGTCGCGTCTGTACGACATCTTGGGAGAACGATCCGCGCTGATCATGCTGGCCGCATGGCGCGGCTCGACAATGGCGGCGACGCGCGCCAAATACCGTCCCGCGCTCTACGACGACGAGCGCAACCGCGCGCGGCCAGCCGCGGCACAAACGCGCACCGTGACGCAACCCCCCGGCACCGGCGCGGTCGCGCGGACGGGTACGCAAGGCTCGGGACGCTAGTTTCGCTAATCCCTCGCCAAATCAAGAAAGTGCCGCCCGGCCCGGTCCTCGGTCTCCACGATCCAGGCATCCGGGTCGAAGCGGATTTCCTTCTGGAGGCGTTCTTCCACGGACAGTTCCGGCAGAGGCTCCTTCGACGTCGGCATGAAGAAACGCTCGATCGGCCGGCTTTCGTCATAGACGGTTTGTGGTGCCGGCACGTAGAGCATGGCGTTGCCGTCGAGCAACGCCACCTTCACGAACACCGCACCGGCCTCTTCGGCGCCGCGCCGGCGCACCGCGCCGAACACGCCCGCGGTCTGGCAGCGGCGCAAATAGGCCGCCACCCAAATGCTCGATTTCAATCGCATGCGAACGACGATAGGCCAGCACGTCGTGTGACGCTAGTCGATCGGGTGACCAATCATCGCTGTCAGTTCGCGCACCAGGCGATCGGAGACTTGGCCGGTGACCGGAAGCTTCCGCGCCCGCTCAAACTTCTGGATCGCGGCCTGGGTATCCGAACCCGCAACGCCTGTGGGCTTCAACTGACCGTAGCCATATTCCGTGAGCGCACGCTGCACCGCCGCCACCCGCCGGGGGCCAGCGGTAGAAATAGCCGGGACGTCGCTGTGCGAGGAGACAGGCACGAGCGCAGGCGGTCGCGGAACGCTGGACGGGACGGCCGATGCGGCACCGGAAGCCTTGACCAGATTGGCCAGGGGATCGGCAGCCTTCGCCTCTGCGGGCTTTGCCTCGGACTGAGAGGCGGCGGCCTCGATCGGACGCGGACGCGGCAGTGGATTGGCTGGCGCCAGCGCCACCGCCGGCATGGCGGTGACCGCGCCGAACATCGGCGCCGGATGGCGCCCCGCTTGCAGAAACAGGGCGTTTGCAATGATGGCACTGACCGCCGCGAAGGCCATCACACCTGCAATCATGTCTTTCGGGTTGCGCAGAAAGATCCGCGTCACGAGCCAGCGCTCGGTGTCCGTCTCGACCGCCATCGCCCTGGCGCCACGACGCCGGCGCGGCATATCGTCGTCAACTGAAATTTTTCTAGGCACTTTTCTTCACCTGGTGAACTTGGTCGGGAATTGCGGGACGCGACGGCGGAGAAAGAGTCGCGATATTGTTTGAGGATTGCGCGGCCTGTGCCCCAAACGTCAAGGGCAGCACGACCGTAATTGTGGTCCCTTCGTCGATCTTGCTTTGCACGGTCATCTCGCCGCCGTGCAACCCGACCAGGCTTTTCACGATCGATAGCCCGAGGCCGGTGCCTTCATGCCGCCGCTGATAGGTCTTGCCGGCCTGGAAGAACGGATCGCCGATCCGCTTGAGATCCTCTGCCGCAATGCCGACGCCAGTGTCGGCCACGCGAAGGGTTAGCCGCGATTCCTCGGCGCTGACCGAAACCGTCACCCTACCGCCGCGCTCGGTGAACTTGATCGCATTGGACACCAGATTCAGCGCTATTTGTCGGAACGCGCGCGGATCGCCGGTCATCGGCGGCAAATTGTCCGGCGCGCGGATGACGAGGTCGATCGCATTCTCCCGCGCCTTCAGGGCGAGCAGATTGCAGCAATTGACCAGCGCATCCCGCGGCTTGAAAGGCTCCGGCGTGATCTCGAAATTGCCGGATTCCATCTTGGACATGTCAAGAATACCGTTGACGACCGACAACAGATGTTGGCCGGAATCATTGATCAGTTGGGCATATTCCTTGCGGCGCGCCACATCGAGCATCAGAGCATCTTCCCGAACGATCATCTCGGAGAAGCCGATGATAGCGTTAAGCGGCGTGCGCAGTTCATGGCTCATGGTGGCGAGGAAGCGGGTCTTGGACGCACCCGCCTGCTCGGCCGCGCTCCGCGCTACGTCGAGCGCCTGCTCCTGGTTCTTGCGGCCGGTGACGTCGCGCATCACCGCCACCACCTCGGCTTCGGACGTAGGCTCCGTTCGCGCAACCTGCTCGAGCGGCCGGCAACGCATTTCCACCCAGATGAAATCCCCCTGCCCGCCCTGATCGCGGCCGCGTGGCGCATCGCGCCTGAGGCGAAACTCGACGCTGCGCGCCTCGCCACCGCGCGCGGCACCGGAAAGCGCGGTGAGATAGGCCGGACGATCGGCGACGTGGACACGGTCGAACAGGCCGTGCCCGAGCAGCCGCGGAATCGGCGCACCCAACATCGCCTCCGCGGCAGGCGAGATGAAACGCACCGCGCCGTTGCCGCGATGGCGCGAAATCACGTCGCTCATGTTTCGCGCCAGCAGCCGATATCGGCCCTCCTCGATATTGAGCAGCGAGACGCTCGCGCGCGCCAGCGACTCGGTGCCGAATGCGAGACCCGCGGCATAGAATATGGCCGACGCCATGCCGAACGCGCTCAGGACGGCGCGCGCCGCCGGATTCGCTTCCGCCGGCGGCAACATCTGAAAATGCCCAAGGAGAATCAGCAGCGCTGCACAGCCCACCGCCAGCGCGGACGCAAGGCCAACCACGCGGCGCGAGGTCGAAAGTGCGGCCTCGAGCGGCACGACGACAAGCCATATTGCCGCAAACGATTCGATGCCGCCGGTGGTGACGGCCAGCGTCATGACAAGACCGGCGAGCGCCAGCGATGAAAGAACGCATGCGCCCTCATAGCGCCCGGTGCGCGACAGAAACCATGACAGCAAAATGGGCACGGTCAGCCACGCGAAGGCCACGACTTCGAGGCCGGTGGGCGCGCCGCGCATCGCAAGATAGACCGGAAAGGTCGCAAAGGCCACGAGGCTTCCCAGTAGTCGCGGCGCGATGAAGGCGCGATGCCGCGCGCGCGTCAACGCGTCATGCCGTGCCGACGGGTGCAGCAGCGCATCGAGGCATTCGTGGATGGTACTCAAAACGGTCACGACTCTCGCGCCTCGGCCTTTGCGTGGAACAGACGCGCCGGAACGCCCCCTTATCGTTACCCCACCGTGTCAGAGCGAAATTAAGCGAACGCTAAGGCGCCTAAGTTCGCACCCGAAGACCGTGTCTTCACGGCGCTTTCGGACACCGTGGGGCCGCCCAATCAATGCGGATGGTGAACACCGGGTTTCCGACATTGTGCCGGTATGGTTTCGAAATGGTGGATGAGGGCGGGAGATGAATTGGCGTCCGCAAAACGGCATCAATCGAAAATTTACGCCGAATCAAATCATTCGAATTTTTAGCAAATTCCCGGCGATTTAACTTCAATGCAAACACTTGCGATTTATCGACGGCTGTTAATCAAGAAACTGCGGAATCTGCGAAAGAGGCGGCCGGAGTCGCGAGATGTTTTTTCTGCTTCGCTTGGTGTTCTGGGTTGGCCTCGTGCTCGTGCTGTTGCCTCGAGACAAAACCCCTGAGTCAAACAAGACGCCGCAGCTTGGCGCGTCCGAAGCCGTCTCCGCCGCCACTGCGGCCGTCTCGGACATGGGTCAGTTCTGTAAGCGCCAGCCGGCGGCATGCGAAGTCGGCGGCCAGGCCGCGACCGTGATCGGCCAGCGCGCGCAGGCGGGCGCGCGCAAATTGTACCAGATCATCATCGACAAGCGTGCGCCCGATCATACCGGCTCGATCGGCAGCGTGGAACGTGCGGATGCCGAGCTTGCGGAAACGACGCCGCGCGACACGTTGACGGCTGATGATATGCAGATCGAGTGGCGCGGCGCGCCGTCGCCGCCGTGATCCGGTCCGATCTGGAACAATTTCCTTTTTGACCCGGCGATATCGCTTTCGGCCGCCTTCAACCCTATATATGGTCTGAGGAATCGGGCGCGGAACACGATGACGATCGACGATATCAGGGAAAACTTCGAGCTGCTGGATGACTGGGACGACCGTTATCGGTACGTCATCGAACTCGGCCGGACGCTCGAACCGATGCCGGATGGCGAGCACTCCGCGGCCAACAAGGTGCAGGGATGCGCCAGCCAGGTCTGGCTCTCCAAACGGGTCGAGCGCGGCAGTACCGGCGAGCCGCTGCTGAAATATCGCGGCGACAGCGACGCCCATATCGTGCGCGGATTGATCGCGATTCTGCTGACACTTTTTTCGGACCACACGGCGCGGCAAATCCTGGCGACCGACGCCATCGCCGTTTTCGACGAATTTGGATTCCGCGAGCACCTCACCCCGCAACGCTCCAACGGGCTGCGCGCGATGGTAGAGCGCATTCGCGCCGACGCGCGCGAGACTTTGGCCGCGGCCTCCTGAGGCCCAACCTCACGCGTGCTCCCTCTTGGCGTTACTTCCGACGTCGACGCTGCTGGCCAAGTCCCATTTTCTTCGCCAGTTGCGAACGCGCCACCGCGTAATTCGGCGCAACCATCGGGTAGTCCGGCGGAAGACCCCATTTTTCGCGATATTGTTCCGGCGTCATATTGTATTGCGAGCGCAGATGGCGCTTGAGCGATTTGAAGCGCTTACCGTCCTCAAGACAAACCAGATAATCCGGGGTCATCGATTTCTTGACGGAAACGGCGGGTTTGGCCGGTTCGAGCGGTGTTTCGGCTCTGCCTGTCGAGACCCGCACAAGCGCTGCGTGAATCTGATTGATCAAGCCCGGAATCTCCGACGCAGCCGTCGGGTTGTTGCTCAGATAGGCCGAAACAATACTCGCGGTCAGGTCGATGAAATTCTTGCCGGGAGTGTCGGTCATGGCGTGAGCCTCTTAAAGATCTTCATCACGAAAGAGAACCTTGACGACCGACAAGCAAACCGCCGCGCCAATACGCTTCCGGAGCTGCGAACTACTTCCTGAGTATGAACGTATTACTTGAGCGGTGACAAGAACGTGACGGCAAAAATCAGGCCCGATCCGCGGTGATTTTGAGCCTTCAAGGGCGCTGGTCGAGGTGAGCGCGCAGCTCGTCAATCGATGCAAACCGCATCATGCCCTCCGGCATTTGTGCCTCGATCGACCCATCCGAGTACAATGAGTAGGCCATTCCGTCGACGACCCCCGATTTGAGGACGGTCACCGGCTGCTGATTCTCGTTTCCACCCGCTGCGGGACGGCGCTCGGCGCCGGCGGCGCCAGCGGAGGTCTCGTTAAATGTCGATGGCGCGCGGCCGCGCCGCAGCGAAGCGTCGGCCGATCTCGCGCGTTCCGATTTCGGCCAGGCGTCCTCGAAGGTCGCCGGCGGCGGCTCGCTGGTCTCTTGGACCGGCGGTGGCAATGGCGGCGTGGCATGATTATCGATCCTGGATTGATCGGCGGCCGAACGCGCTTGCGCGCGTTCACGCTCTCGCCGCGACGAGGAGGAAAACATCAGATTGCGCCGCGGCTTGGCAGCCGGTGTGGCCTCGTCCGGCGCTGACGGCGCCTCATTGCGCGGCCGCTCGCGCGCCGCTGCGTCACCAAGCCAGGGCGCGGCCGGGTACAAATCTGGTTCCGCGTGCTCCACATGTTCCGCATCTTCGGCTGGATGGTGGCGTGGTTGCGCCGCGGCCAGTTGTCGCGCCGCTCCCGTCCAGTCCATGGGAACACCTGGTCCAAGCCGGTGGGCAATACCCTTCAGCTCGCGAACAACGACCCACAATCCCAGGACGATCAGCCCCGTGCATGCCGTGACAGCACCCGTGAGGATCAGGGTATTGCCAAAGCTGAATTCCTTGACCGGAATTCCGAAAGTGATCGCCAGGAGGCCGACCAATAGGCAGCCAATCCCCGCGACCAACATCACAACCATCATCAAAGCTACCCCTGGGCCGCGCCCGCAATGCTCGCAAGCCCCAATTGCCACGATACCGTCATATTGCGCGCCTCGCCACCCGGGAGTGGTTCAGCCGCTGTGTGAATATCAGCCGAAGCGGCGGAACAAGCCATACCATTGCTGCGTTGCACTAGGGAAATTACGCCACAATTCCCAATTACTTGGTAATGGAACTGCGCTATATGGATGCCGGGGATGAGGCCCAAAAGGCGTCGGTTGGGCCAAAGGGGACACCGGGTTACCAATAGCCATGTCATCGATCACTACCTCGGCTATCGACACGCCGTCGCGGCGCTCGGTAGAGCGGACTTGCGACGATCTGGCGATCACGGTGCTGGTTGTGGTCGGATTGATCGCGAGCCTCACCTTCCGCGACTATGGGCTGGGCTGGGACGATTACACCCACGCCGAATATGCCGATCTGTTGCTGCGAATGTATGGCTCCGGTTTCAAGGACACCGGCGCGTTGTCGTTCGCCAATCTCTATATGTATGGCGGCGGCTTCGACATGGCCGCGGCATTGCTGCACAAGGTCATTCCGCTCGAGCTGTTTGAAACGCGCCGTTTGCTCGGTGCGGTCGTCGGCGTCATCGGCCTTACCGTCACCTGGCGTCTCGGCCGTCGCGTTGGCGGCCCGCTCGCCGGGCTGGCGGCCCTGCTGCTGCTGACGCTGTGCCCGACCTTCTACGGCCACATGTTCATGAATCCGAAGGATGCACCGTTCGCCGTGGCGATGGTGATTCTGATGCTCGGCCTGGTCCGTCTGGTAGAGGAATATCCGCAGCCCTCGGCGCGAACGATCCTCATGGTCGGCCTCGGCGCCGGACTGTCGATCGGTTCGCGTATCCTCGGCGGGCTTGCCTTGATCTACGCGCTGATCGGCTTCGTCCCGATGTTGATCGAAGAGATGCGTACGCAGGGCGCGCGCGAGGCCATCCGGCGGTT
>DATGGY010000223.1:0-4084 GCA_035308285.1 Bradyrhizobium sp.
CAACCTGCCCGACGGGCTCCGGCCTTAGTTTGTCTTTTAAATCAATCTATTAGAGGTGTACACGGTGCCTGGCATGCCCCTTGCTTTCATTCCAGTGGGGCGCCCTTTGCGCCGCTTGAGTTTGTACCCAAAAATTTTCAGGAGTCCCTACAAATGAAGTCTCTGCAAAAGGGTTTTACCCTCATCGAGTTGATGATCGTGGTTGCGATCATCGGCATTCTGGCGGCCATCGCCATTCCTGCGTACCAGGACTACACGGTCCGTTCGAAGGTAACTGAAGGTCTGAACCTGGGCTCGTCAGCCGAAGTAGCCGTCGCCGACGGGTTCCAGTCCAACGACATCGCTGGCGTGAACACTGCGTCGGCCCAGTGGGCCGCCGAGTTCGCGCCCACGAAGTACGTGCAGACCATCGCGATCAATGCCGCGACCGGCGTCATCACGGTGACCTATGGCGCCGCGACGCCGCAGATCAACGGCGCTACGATCCTGCTCACCCCGAGCATCAACAAAGTGGCCCTCGCCACCGGTCAGAGCGGCAACATCGACTGGGCCTGCGGATCCGCGACTACCACGACCGCCACGGCCGAAGGGCTGCCTGTTAACGCCGGGACCGTCCTGGCGCGCTATGCCCCCACGCAGTGCAAGTAACGACTGCGGCGTCGGTGATTCTGAACTGACGCCCAATGAGCCCCGGCCTCGTGCCGGGGCTTTTCGGGGTAAGCGCTCTCCCGGAGTCCTGCAATGAAGTCTGTGCAACAGGGCTTTACCCTCATCGAGCTAATGATCGTGGTAGCGATCATCGGCATCCTGGCGGCCATCGCGATCCCCGCTTATCAGGACTACATCGTTCGTTCGAGGGTGACTGAAGGTCTGAACCTGGCCTCGTCAGCGGAAGTAGCCGTCGCCGACGCGTTCCAGTCGAACGACATCGCGGGTGTGGCAACCGCGTCGGCCCAGTGGGCCCTCGAGTTCCAGGCCACGAAGTACGTGGCGACCATCACGATCGGTGCCGCCACCGGCATTATCACGGTGGGCTATGGCGCCGCGGCGCCGCAGATCAACGGCGCTACGCTCGTGCTCACCCCGAGCATCAATAAAGTGGCTCTCGCGACCGGTCAGAGCGGCAACATCGACTGGGCCTGCGGATCCGCGACTACGACCGCCGCCACGGCCGAGGGGCTGCCTGTTAACGCCGGGACCGTCCTGGCGCGGTACGTCCCCTCTCTGTGCAAGTGACGACTGCGTCGTCAGTGATTGCTGACGCCCAATGAGCCCCTGGCCTTCTGCCCGGGACTTTCCTTTTCAGGACCCCTTGATCCAATTGTGACGCGCACCCCGCCCCCTGGGCGGGCCGGTCATTCACAATCCGCGAGGATTTGACAATTGCGCGGAGTTTCTCGGGTAGACTGACTATCCGGCTTATTTTGCTTGCCATAAGCCCATGAATGACAACGCTTCTTTAGCGCTCGGCGCGACGCGCACGGGCTTCGGAGGTCTGCCGCAGCGCCTGGTGCAGGACGGCGTGGTCGAACACGCCGCGATGCTGGATGCCGTAAACGCGGCGCGCGAGCGCAGGACGAGCATCGTTACGCAGCTGGTGGCGAGCGGCGCCGCCAGTGCGCGTGACATCGCCATGGCAGCCTCCAATGAGTTCGGCGCACCGCTTTTCGACCTTGACTCGTCAACCACGGATCTCGAGTGCGTCCGTCTGGTCAGCGATAAGCTGCTCGCAAAACATCGCGTGCTGCCGCTTTTCCGTCGCGGCAAGCGCCTGTTTCTCGCCGTGGCCGACCCGACCAACCTCGCGGCCTTCGATGAGATCAAGTTCCATACGAGCCTTAATGTTGAAGCGGTTGTCGTGGAAGACGACAAGCTGCAGAAGGCCCTCGACAAGGCGATTGAGCAGGTCGACACGCAGATGTCGGACCTGGGCGGCGACGACGTCGATCTTGAAGCCCTTGAGATCGGCGGTGGTGAGGACGAGCTCGACGACAAGATCAGCCGCGACGACGTCGAAGACGCGCCGATCGTGCGCTTCGTCAATAAGGTGATGCTCGATGCCATTCGCAAGGGTGCGTCGGACATTCACTTCGAGCCGTTCGAAAAGATCTACCGCGTGCGCCTGCGCATGGACGGAGTACTGAAGGAGATCGCGCAGCCGCCGGTGCAGTTGGCGCCGAAGCTGTCCGCGCGCTTGAAGGTCATGTCGCGGCTGGATATCGCTGAGCGTCGGGTGCCGCAGGACGGGCGCATCAAGATGAAGCTGTCCAAGACACGCGCCATTGATTTTCGGGTGAGCACCTGCCCGACACTCTTCGGCGAAAAAATCGTGCTGCGTATTCTGGATCCCGCGCAGGCGGCGCTCGGCATTGACTCCCTCGGCTACGAACCCTTCCAGAAGGATCTGTACAACAAGTATCTGGCCAAGCCGCAAGGCATGATCCTGGTGACCGGACCCACCGGCAGCGGCAAGACGGTGTCGCTGTACACGGGACTGCACATCCTCAATCGCGAGGACACGAATATTTCCACCGCCGAGGATCCGGCGGAAATCAATCTTCCTGGCGTGAACCAGGTGAACGTCAACGCGAAGGTGGGGCTGACCTTCGCGGCCGCCATGCGCGCGTTCCTGCGTCAGGACCCGGATGTCATCATGGTGGGAGAAATCCGCGACCTCGAAACCGCCGAGATCGCCATCAAGGCGGCCCAGACGGGGCACCTGGTGCTTTCGACGCTGCACACGAATGACGCGCCGTCCACGCTGACCCGCATGATCGATATGGGCGTGAAGCCGTACGCGATCGCGACCTCGGTAAGCCTCATCATTGCACAGCGCCTGGCACGGCGCTTGTGCAGCCAGTGCAAACAGCCGATGGACATACCGAAGGAGGCCCTGCTCAAGGAGGGCTTTACGGAAATGGACGTCGCCAGCGGCTTCAAGATCTTCTCGCCCAAGGGCTGTGCTCAGTGCACGGACGGCTATAAGGGCCGCGTGGGCATCTACCAGGTTTTACCGGTGACGGAGTCGATTGCCCGCATCATTCTCGCTCTCGGCAGCGCCGTGGAAATAGCGGCGCAGGCTGCCAAGGAGGGGGTCTGGGATTTGCGGCGCTCGGGGCTCGAGAAGGTGAAAAACGGGCTGACGAGTCTGCAGGAAGTTAACAGCATTACGGTTGATTGATTCAGGAATTAACCCATGGCTCAAGCAGCAATCGCCTCAGTCAAGGCAATCAAGCGCGACATTCCGTTTGACTGGGAGGGTCGCGACAAGCGCGGCGCGCGCATCAAGGGCAAGAGCCTGGCGCCCGACGAACAGGCGCTGCGCGCGGAACTGCGCCGCCAGGGTGTGGCGCTGTCGAGAGTTCGCAAGCAGCGCCAGGGGCTCAAGGGCGGCAAGGTTAACGCCGGCGATATCGCGATTTTCAGCCGGCAGCTGGCCACCATGCTGGCTGCAGGCATACCGCTGGTGCAGGCGTTCGAGATCGTGGCCAGCGGCAGTGATAAGCCATCGATGCAAAAACTGATCCTCGACATCAAGGTTGACGTCGAAGGGGGCACCTCGTTACATGAGGCGCTCGCCAAGCATCCACTGTATTTCGATGACCTGTTCGTGAATCTCGTGCAGGCCGGTGAGCAGGCTGGCGCGCTGGAATCACTCCTCGACAAGGTCGCCACCTACAAGGAAAAGACCGAGGCGCTGAAGAAGAAGGTGAAGAAGGCGCTGTTTTATCCGGCCGCGGTTCTCGCGGTCGCGGTCATTGTCACGGTGGTGCTGCTGATCTTCGTGATCCCGGAGTTCGAAAGCCTGTACAAGGGGTTCGGCGCCGATCTGCCCGCCTTCACGCAGTTCGTCATCGGTGTCTCGCGATTCGTGCAGCACGACGGCGTGTTCCTCCTCATCGCGCTGGTTGGCGCGGTGTGGGCGTTCATCTACTTCAAAAAACGCTCGCGGGCCATGCGTGAGTTCCTGGACCGGCTGACTCTCAAAGTTCCGGTCATAGGCCCGATAATGAGGAAAGCGGCCATCGCGCGTTATGCGCGCACGCTGTCGACCATGTTCTCCGCGGGCGTGCCGCTCGTGGAA
>DATGGY010000224.1:0-16554 GCA_035308285.1 Bradyrhizobium sp.
CGCTTCGCCTTTGGTGGAAGCAAAAGGACGCGGCGAGTTGGTCATCGAGCGCCTGGACGTGACCGGCGAGCGGCAAAAGATCGAACTTGATGGCAGTCAGTTGAAGGGCAAGTTCTTCGATTTCGCCAGCGCAAACCGGGCCTTGGCCTCCGGCGGCATTTACCTTGCGACCTTCGGGCGATCCCGAATAGTGTTCCGGATCGACCCTCTCGCCAAATCCGGCGCCACACCGATGGTCGGACGCCTGCTGCGGATGGATTAAGTATTGTCAGGTCCAGCGCCTTGAAACTTCGTCGCAGCACACGCGACTGCATTGCGATCGGTCTCATCGCGCTAGTCTGCGGCGCATTATCTGTTTCCCCCCTCTTCGACATCGCACACGGCTTGTCGATCGACATTTTGACCGCGCTGCGTTGGGAGATGTTCGGCGGGCGGAAAGACCCGGCCGCGTCACCTACAGTTGTCGTTGCGATCGACGAGGAGAGCTACCAAACTCCACCGTTGAAGGGTTCGCCCACCCTGACCTGGACCGGCGAGATCGGTCGGGTATTAACGGCAATCCTGGAAGGTGGCGCCAAAGTAGTTGGATTCGACGTCGTTTTTCCAACGTCGATCGAACAGTCGCAAATTCCTTTCGGCGACGGCTCACTGGGCGACAAAGTTCGAGGCTTCGACCGTGATTTTCTGCGAGCGCTGGCGGCAGGATCCTCTGCCGGCAAGGTGCTGCTGGGTGAGGTTCTGCGCGGCGACCAACCCATTCTGCCCTCGCAGGGGCAGCGGATCGCCGTTCGCCAGCAGGAGAATATTCGGCCGCTCAACGTCTTTACCGACAACGACGATATCGTCCGACGGTTGCCGCTCACATTTTTGGTGGACGGCGCACGCGTGCCGTCAATGGCCCTCGAACTTTCTTCGCGAGCGCTGAACTCCAAGGCAGAATTCCGTCAGGATGGGGCAGTTACCCTCGCCGGTTATCGAATTCCGAGCCGGGTGCTGAACACAATGACGCTCAACTTCGAGGGCGGCGCCGACGATATTCCAACCCTTTCGTTCGCGGACTTGCACCGTTGCGCCCTGAACAACAATAGCGAATATTTTCGACGACATTTCGAGGGAAAAATAGTCATCTTCGGCACAGTCCTGGACGCGGAAGATCGCAGGTTGACATCGAAGCGGTTCGCCACCGGTCTTGAAGGCAAGAGGGTGGCACATTGTGCGATCGAGGACAGGCCGGCAACGCGAAGCTTCAGGCGGGCGACTGTCGCCGGGGTCTATGTTCACGCCACCTCCGTCAACAATCTCATCCAGCACAACGCAATCGTCGAATTCGATGGATGGTCGATATTTGTTACCGCCGCCATAGTGGCGGCGTTCGCTGCTGCGGCCGCACTGATCTTTCAGCCGACCGCCGCCATTCTGGCGTACCTGGCCGCGATTGTTGTTTACGCGATCGGCGCAACGGTGGTCTTCCGCCATTCTCTTGCATTCCCGCTGAGTGAGCCGTTCATTGCCGGCGTCGGAGCGCTGGCCACCATGGTCGGCTATCGGTTTGCGATCTCCGACAGGGATAGACGGCTGCTGCAAAAGAGCTTTGCGCTTTACCTGGCGCCGCATGTCATCGACGGCATGCTCACGTCCAGCAAACTGCCTGAACTGGGCGGCGAAACCCGCAATGTGACCGTGTTTTTTTCGGATATCGAGAGTTTCTCGCTGATCGCGGAGGCCATGTCGCCGGAGTCGCTGATGGCTCTCATGAATGAGTATTTGTCGGCCATGACCGATATCATCGAAAGCCATGGCGGTTATGTCGACAAATATATCGGCGACTCCATCGTCGCGGTTTTTGGCGCGCCCGCCGACGATAGCGACCACGCCGCCAACGCGGCGCGCGCCGCGCTGGAATGCTGCGAGCGTCTGGCGGAGCTAAACCGGGAATCCAACGCATTCCAGGGGCGCCGACTGGCGCAACGCATCGGAATCAATTCGGGAGACGCCGTCGTCGGTAACTTCGGATCTCGCCGACGTTTCAACTATTCGGTGATGAGCGATGCAGTGAACCTCGCCTCCCGTCTGGAAGGGGCGAACAAATTCTACGGCACCACCATCATTGCCTCGGAGACCACCGTGGCGCTTGCAGGCGAGAGGTTCATCTGGCGCGAACTGGATACGGTCCAGGTCATGGGTCGCCAGCAAGCCCTGAAAATTTTCGAATTGCTCACATTCGCGGGACGAAAAAACCCGCTGCAGGAAACGTTCATCGCCAGTTACGCAGATGGCTTGGCCCATTGGCGCGCGGGAAAATTCGATCTCGCCGCAAAAAGTTTCGAGCACTGCGCCGAGATGGATCGGCCGTCCGCGAATTTCCTCACGAGGGCGAGAGAGTTTGCCAAGAACCCTCCGAACGGCGAATGGGGTCCTGTCCGCACCCTCCAGGAGAAGTAGCGAAGAGAAATAGCGGCGAAATCATATTACGCATGGAACGGTTTCGGCGCTCTGGAGCCTGCTCGGTCTGATTGAAGCAGGACCGGGGAAAGTCTCTTGTTTTGACGCATTTTCCTTGGCGAACCGACAGCCACTTTGAGGGCCGCGACGGCGGCTGGAGCTAAACCAGTCTGAAAGAACATCGGGCGATCGCTTTGAGCAGCCGCCCAATTTGCTTTTGCTGCTCCGCCGGATCGGTCCGTCGTCTCGACAAGCACCGCCAAGGTCGTATAGACGACCTCGGCGCAATACCTTCATCGGCGCCCATGTGAGCCCGCAGACCCCATGAACATCCCCAAGCGATACGAGAAGATCGCCTTCGTCGCCAGCGCCGGCACAGAGGCGCAAACGGCGCTCGCGCAGCTAGTCGGGCTCTACGGCAACCAGGATCCGACCAATGCCGATGTCGTGGTCGCGCTCGGTGGCGACGGGCTGATGCTGCAAACGCTGCATCAGCACATGCGCTCGGGCAAGCCGATTTACGGCATGCATCGCGGCACCGTCGGATTTCTGATGAATGAATTCTCCTCCCACGATCTGCATGCCCGCCTGACGGCCGCCCGCGAAACGCTGATCAATCCGCTGCTGATGCGGGCCACCGACATGCGCGGCGTCGTGCATTTGCATCACGCCATCAACGAGGTCGCGCTGTTTCGCCAGACCCATCAGGCTGCGCGCCTGCGCATCCTGATCGACGAACACGAACGCATGCCGGAACTGATCGCCGACGGCGTCCTGGTGGCAACGCCCGCGGGCTCGACCGCCTATAACCTTTCGGCGCAGGGACCGATCCTTCCCATCAACGCCGCCCTGCTCGCGCTTACGCCAATCAGCCCGTTCCGGCCGCGGCGCTGGCGCGGCGCCCTCCTCCCCAACTCCGCTTTCGTCGTCATCGAGATTCTCGAGGGTGACAAGCGCCCGGTCGCGGCGGTGGCCGATCACGATGAGGCGCGCGACGTCCGCCGCGTCGAGGTGCTGTCCGACAAGACCATTTCGATGCGGATGCTGTTCGACCCCGGCCACAGCCTCGAAGAGCGCATCTTGCGCGAGCAATTCGGCTATTGATGCCTACCTTCGGCGCGACCCTCGCCGAACCCGCCCCCATCCTTATCCACCCCGCCGTGACTTTGAGCTTCTTCGCAACCATTCGTTAACGGGGCCGGGATATGGTTAACGCTGGGTAATACCCGTCTTCGCCGGTATGCCCGTGAGGCCGGCCATGTTTCGTATCGATTTCAACAAGCTGCGATTTTTAGTCTGCGACGACAATCCGCATATGCGCCGCATCTTGCGAACGTTGTTGCATTCGTTTGGCGCACGCGAGGTCTATGAGTCCGAGGACGGCGCGACCGCGCTCGAGATGTATACCCACTACGTTCCCGACATCGTCATCACCGACTGGGCGATGCCGATCTTCGACGGCCTCGAGCTTGCGCAGATGATCCGGCAGCCGGAATCGAAGGGCAACCCATACGCCCCCATCATCATGCTGACCGGCCATTCCGAGAAACGGCGCGTGACGGTGGCGCGCGACGCCGGCGTGACCGAATTTCTCGCCAAGCCGATCTCCGCCAAGGGGCTTTATCAGCGCATCCTCAACGTCGTCGCCAATCCGCGTCCCTTCATCAAGACCAAGACCTATTTCGGCCCGGATCGCCGGCGCAACACCAACGCCGCCTATATCGGACCAGAGCGCCGCGTCGGCGGCGAGGTGGAAGTCCTCCAGCAGCCCTCACTGCTCGACAAGGCCCGCTCCTCGATCTAGCGCCGGAGATTCAAAACGCCATGACCAAGAACAAGTCCGACCTGATCGAGGTCAAGAAATTCGCCGATCATCAGGTGATCGTTCAGCCCAATCCGCTACGCACCGTGCTGCGGCGTGTCGCCGACGAAGATCGTGATGATCCCGTCGCGCGTGCCGAGAAGGCGCTTGCCGACTTGTCGGGCGAATTCAAGAAGTGGATGGTTGTCGAGTCCGATCGCCTCGTGGCCGCCTATGCCGCCCTTGGGAAGGATGGGGTTACCGACGCGACGCGCGACGAGCTTTTCCACGCCGCCCATGACATCAAGGGCGACGCTGCAACCTTCGGCTTTCCTTCCGCAGGTGTAGCCGCCGAAAGCCTCTGCCGGATCATCGAACACGCCCCGGATCTGGCCAAAGTGCCATCCGAACTGATCGCCCATCACATCAACGCCATTCAGGCCATCGTGCTCGAGCGCACCAAACTCGATACGATCAGCGTGGCCAGCGAACTCAGCCGGCGTTTGCGCGGCGTCGCCGACGAATACCTCACACACGTCAACCGCGACCGGCCCGAACACCTCGAAGCCGTCATGGCCCCCAGCATCGCGCCCGCGGATTAAAACTTCGACTCATTTCGTCAGACTGAGTCGTCCCTGCGAATGCAGGGACCCATACGCCGCGGCTCATCAATTGGGCGATATGGTCGCCGGCTTTTGAAACAATGAGCGCTGGCGGTTATGGGTCCCTGCGTTCGCAGGGACGACAGCGGCAAAGACATCTTAAGCCGCGATCAGACCGTGCTGGACCGGGGCAATCGCCTCCTCGGCGATCAGCTCGTCGCAGAACATGCGGGCTTCCTCCCGCGCCGATTCCGTCGCAAAGCGCCGCAGCAGGATCAGCAGGGGCTCGGTGGCCTGCCGGTCGGTTTCGCAATGCGTCAGCACGCGCTCGACCATGCGCCGGCGCAATCTTGCCGCACCGCCGACCGTATCGGCAAATCCGATTTCGTGACTGACTTCGAGCGCCGCGTGGAATGCCGCGAATGTCGATTCCGGTAGTCCTGCCCGCTTGAGCAGCGCGTGCAGGCTCACGCCGCCGCGGTCATGCAGCAGCGCGGCGACCCGCGAGGGCGGTAGGTCCGACAGTTCCGCCAACGCCGCCTCGAACAATTCGAGATTGCCCGACAACAAGGCGCGCAGGATCAAGCCGGCGGTGAGCTGGCCGGTCTCGCGCAGATGCCGCACCAGGCCGCGTATGTCCTCGCCGCGGGAGACGGCCGCGATATTCACCGTCGAACGATCGCGCGCCTCGCTCGCGGCGCGACCTGCGCGATCGGCACTCAGCCAGTTCCGGGCGACGACGAACTGCGCCAGCGTTTCCGACAGCTTGGCGACAAGGGCAACGCGGGTTGCGGCCGGAAGATCTTCGAGCACCAGCATCGATTCGCGGATCGCGGCGAGATGGCCGTGGCGCTCGACGATGCGGTCCCAGGAAAACGGCGCCAGCTCCGCATAGGCGTTCTCGATCAGCTCGAGCGCCGCCTCCGCGGTGCCGACCTCGGCGATGGCGGCACAGACCGAAGCCGGAAGATGGATGCGGCGCGCGATCGCGCATTGGGTTTCGCTGTTGCCGGTGGCGACGATGTCGACGAGATCGGCATCGATCAGGAGCGGCGAATGTTCGAGGACCGGCAGTGCAACGGAGGGCTGGTCGAGAGACAGCGCCTGAACGATGGCGGCGGGCGCCTCGGAGCTGCGCGCAAACACTTCGGCCATGGCCTGGCGCACCAGCGGCGAGGCATCGTCGAGCTGCATCAACAGCGCGCCTTCCGCCGCGGCACGGTCTGCTTCAGTGAGATCGGAAATCAGCCAGGCCCGCGCAAGGGATCGCGTGGCCTCGGCCCGCTCGCCTGCGGGGGCCGTCTTGATCCAACTGATGAACTGCCGAACGATCATTGCCCTGCCGGCTTACGCAACCTTCGACACCGCCAAGCAGTGTCACTGCAAGACAAAATAAACCACGACGCTTAACAAAGCGTTCACCATAAGGGGCTAGTTTTATTGACCTTTTGTTAAGAGCTGGGGCGGGGCCCTAACCGCTGAACGTCCCGCTGCGGTCGCTGAAAAGATCAAGCAGGCCGCCATTTACAGGTTTTGCGGGCGGCGGCGCAACGCTTGCCGCCGAGCCCACGGCGACCGAACTGGCCGGCCTGTCGGAAGTCAGCGACGAGCCGTTACCCCACAATTCCCGTACCGCCTGGGAGACCGGCTGGGCGCCAACTTGAAACAGCGAACGGAAGACCGGGTCGGCCGGCGCTGAATTGGTCGTCGTTGCCGAAGCAATCGTGACCGGCGCGGCGGTTCGAGCTTCGGGAAAGGTCGATAGATAACTTACGTTGTCGATCGCAGGCGCAGTTGGCGCGGCGCTCGCAACAGCTACGCCCGGCTTGATGTCTCCGCCAACCGAGGCCATCGCGTTGCGGGTGGCGGGCGAAATGGCCGCGCTGGCATAGCGTTGCGACAGAACTGAATAGACTTCGGAGACGCTGCGGGCGCGCCCGGTGCTGCGTTCATAGAAGATCGAGCGGTTGGCCGCCGCGGCGTTGGGAAACAGCCGCGCGCCGGAAGCCTGCGGATTGTCCTCGGCATTCGCGATCAGCTTCGCCGCGCCGCCAACCCCCAAGAAGTGCGCCATGTACAATTCGCCGTCGGTCGGACGGCGACCGATCATGCCGGTGAGCTTGAAACTGTTGGACTGGGTCAGAACGGCCGCCATCGCGGATGCCGCGTCCGGATCGTCGCGCAGCTTCATGATGGCCCGGCGCGCGGCGGGATCGCTGACCTCATAATAGCCGTCGGAAGATTTGGCGATGGCATCGGCGTATCGGCCATAGCCGAACTGGGTGCCGGCCTCCTTGATGGTGCCGAGCCAGGTCTGGTCGATGAATTGAAACAGCCCGTGTGCCGAAGAGGTCGAAGCGCCCGCCGTCGGATTGAAATCCGATTCCATCTTCGCGGTCGCGAGCAGATATTCGAAGCTGGTGCCGCTGGTGTTCGCCGCCTGCTTGATCGCGCCGGCAATCCGCAGGCGCGACGGATCGACACCTGGCGTCGCCGTGGCGTTCGATGTGTCGACCGACATGCCTTGGTCTCCGCTCCCCGCGAGACGACCCACCCTGCCCGTTCGAAAGCTCCCACTGACGACCGGGCCAAGCTCACACTGAGACGATTATGGTTAAGGAGGGGTTAAGAGATCTCTCGCGCAGCGCGGCAGGGATGCGCTGCTGAGCCGTGGCCCATCGGGTCACAATAATCGTAGGTCCCCGCGCTGCGCAGCGGCGCATTGGCGCTGCAGCGCGTCGGGGGCGCGCCTACTTCCGGTAAACCGCCTTCGGGTCGAACACCCTGTCCGCATCCACAAACGACAACCGCGCCCCGCCCTCGCCTGCCTCGACCTTTCGGTAAAAACAGGAGTGCCGGCCGGTGTGACAGGCGGCACCGGATTGCTCGACCCGGATCCAGATCGCGTCCTGATCGCAATCGATGCGCATCTCGACGACCCGCTGGACGTGACCGGAGGTTTCGCCCTTGCGCCACAGCGATTTGCGGGAGCGGCTGTAGTACCAGACCTCTCCGCTTGCGATCGTCTTGCGCAACGCCTCTTCGTTCATATGCGCGACCATCAGCACTTCGGATGTAGCAGCGTCGGTCGCCACGCAGGTCACAAGACCTGCGGCGTCGAATTTGGGCTTGAACACAAGCCCCTCCTCAATGTTGTTGGGTTCGGATGATGTGGACACGGGTCAGTCCTCGACAATTGAACGCGAGGACTAGCGCTGCGGCCCTCGCACCATATTCAGGAATCGCGCCTGCTCCGCCGGATTGTCGCGGAACATGCCGGTAAAGCGGCTGGTGAACGTGATCGCGCCATGCTTGGCGACGCCGCGTACCGACATGCAGGTATGCTCCGCCTCGATCATCACCGCAACGCCGCGGGGCTTGAGAATCTCGTCGATGGCGGCGGCGATCTGGGCGGTCAGATGCTCCTGGGTCTGCAGGCGGCGGGCAAATATGTCGGTGAGCCGCGCGAGCTTCGACAACCCCACCACCCGCTCCACCGGCGTATAGGCGATATGCGCCTTGCCGTAGAACGGCATCATGTGATGCTCGCATTGCGAGGTGAACTCGATGTCGCGGACCAGGACGAAGTCGTCATAGCCGGCCGTCTCGCCGAAGGTACGGTTGAGCACCTCCGCCGGACACTGATGATAGCCCTGGTAAAGCTCGTCGAAGGCCTCGACAACCCGGCGCGGCGTATCAAGGAGACCCTCGCGATCGGGGTCTTCGCCGATATAGGTGAGCAAGGTCTGCACCGCAGCTTCCGCCTCGGCCCGCGACGGACGGGGCTGGTCGGCGCGAACCGCGGCCGCCAGGAATTCGGATGGGTCGAGCTCGGCGGGCCGGGCTTCCGGCAACTTCGCCTCTGCAGGCTTGATATCCGAAGCCGAGGTCTTGATATCGGAAGCCTTGCCCGGGCGAAGGGATTTGATCAATGCGTCCATGTCAACTCCGTTCGACGGTCCTGACTGAACCGAAGTGTCACCGGCAGACGGGGCGGCGTACCGCCGGACGCCTGAGTCCCACAATACCATCCTTGCGGCCAAGTGGGTTCTTACTCAGGCCGCGGGGAAATAGCGGCTATATTTCCGCCATTACCGACCATATATAGGGCTATGCAATCCAGCCGCCAAGGGCGATCGCCGGGGCGATCAAGCCCGGAAGCCCAAGATATCGACCTATGCTGAACGACATCTACAACAAGCGCATCATCGAACTGGCCGGTAATATACCGCGGCTTGGCCGGCTAGCCGCCCCAGACGCCACCGCCACGGCCCATTCCAAGCTGTGCGGCTCGACGGTCAAGGTCGACCTCAAGATGGACGGCCCCGTCGTCAGCGATTTCGCCCATGAGGTGAAGGCCTGCGCCCTCGGCCAGGCCTCGTCGTCGATCATGGCGAGCCACGTCATCGGTTCCACGGCGAGCGAATTGCGCGAGCTGCGCGAGGCCGTCCGCAAAATGCTGAAGGAAAACGGAACTCCGCCGAAAGGAAAGTGGGCCGATATCGCGTTTCTCGAACCGGTGCGCGACTACAAGGCGCGCCATGCCTCGACCATGCTGACCTTCGATGCCGTGGTCGACGCGATCGGCCAGATCGAGGCAAAGGCCGCGCAGCCGGCCTCGGCTTAGGCTGCTACTGCGCCGGCGTGGCCCCGACGCCGCCGGTCGGCGCTAGCGCTTCAGTCGTCTTGACGGATTTCGTGGCCAGCGCGGCCGGTTCGTTATCTGCGGAGTTGCTTACCAATCGATCCTGCAACGGTTTTTCGTTGAGCAGGACCACCGGCACGACCGATCCGACCGTCTGCGGCAACACTTCGGCCACGGCTTCGGTGGTCACGAGATTGGTCAGCCGTAATTCTTCGCGCGACAATTCATGCAGATCTTCCCACGGCGGAACATTCAGCGACAACGACAACAAGTCGCCGGCGCCACCCATGTCGAATGTATATTTAGCCAGCCGGCCGATGTCGCGCTCGACGATCATCAGATCCTCGGCGGAGTAGCTGGCGGCCTTGGCATCCTCGGCCCGGTCGCCCATCCAGATCTGATGCACCCTCACATGGGCTGTTTCCGGCACGTAGCGGGTCTTTCCCGACAGCAACAGGAACACACACATCGACTCGCAATAGGCTTCAGGGGTAACGCTAGCACGGTCACCTTGCGCATTGTGGGTCTCGACGCTGATCCCAACGGTGGTCATCACATTGAGATCGCGAAAGCGCCGGCCTAGCGCGATGGAGTCGTTGACCGAACCGCCGCTGGAATCCAGCACGATGGTCGCGCCGCGGAGGTCGCGACCAATCGCGAAGTCATCGAAATCCTTCGGGCTGTCCGACGTGACGATGCCGACCGCGCGGACCCAGCCGCCGCAATGCGGCCGGCAGGCCACCCAGCTAAACTGCATCGGCAGTTTGCGTTCTTCGAGGGTATCTTCGGCGCGCGCCGCGCCGCCCATTGTGGCAACCAGGCTGCGCCCTGCAAAACAAATGGCGGCAGCGCCTAGCAGCGCCAGACCGCCGATGCGAAGTGTAACAAACCTCAATTTGGTTCCTTCCCCACAAGCCCCAAGAACAAGCCTTGAGAACAAGCCCTAAGAACGCGGTCGCAGCGGCTCCAACACGAAATGATTCTGTCACCCGAGCGTTATCAAAGGTAAACGTGGCGTACCGGATCGTCCATAGAACCTTTGCTGCGACGCCACACAAGCGTTGATATTTCCAAAACTGTGGCACAATTACTTCCAAGCACAGGTTCCATACCGGGAACCAAGCAAATCCGCGCACAGGATTGCAGCACGCAGCCATGAAGCATTCATTGTCACAGCATTGTGTGGAGTGTTCCCACGCAGCCGCGCGCCTGCCGCGCAACGGAGGGCGCGCGTTGATCTGGCTTTATCGCCACACGCTGTCGCCGCTTGTCGGATATAATTGCCGCCATCTGCCAACCTGTTCGGTCTATGGCGATGAGGCGATCGAGCGTTTTGGATTGTGGGGCGGCGGATGGATGACGCTGGCGCGGCTGTTGCGTTGTCATCCCTGGGGCACCTCAGGCATCGACAATGTTCCGCTGACGAAGCCCGCGGGCGCGCGGTGGTACCTGCCATGGCGATACGGGCGCTGGCGCGGCGTTAACAGTCCCTAGGACCGCCAGGCGTATTGCACCGCATCCAATTGAAATGCGTTGCCAAATCAGGGGAACCGGCGTTTTGTAATGGCATTGGTTCGATGTCTTCGAAGGAGGACGTCAGCGATGCGCTGGAAAATCCGCCGAAGCGGTCACGATCGCCGGCAGATCGATCTGCTGGTCGCACTTGTAATCGTCGTCTTCATCGCCGCGCTCGGCCATTACTTCAGTCGAAATCCGAATCCGCAAACCACGAGCGCGATCATCGAGCCGAGCCAGACCGTGCGTTGGTAAGGCAGTCGTTCGCCCCAATTTATTCGGATCATGATCTAGCGAAACCAGAGAAAGCCTCGCGACTGCGGCTCGACGGGCGCTGGTGGCCGCGGCTTGCGTGGGCGCGGCGGTCTGGGCGGCGGGGCATCAGTCGATGACGTCTGTTCGGGGACGGCGGAACCGTCGTCAGGAAGCCTGACCGACAGCAGCAAATTCGATTCATGCGCGCGCCAGCGATAGCCGACGCCGAAATCCATCGGCTGCGCGCGGCGGAACAGTTCGGCATAGGATTCCTGGTATTTGCCCGTGAATTCGCGGATCGGTCCGGCATAGCGGCCGAACGGGAAGAAACGCCACTTCTTCGGGCTGTAATAAGCTAGCGGAATCCCGGAATCGTCCTGAATGACGGTGGCGCTGTTGGCAAGAATGTAATCGCGCACCGAGCTGAAATTGCCGGAATGCAAGAGATAGGACGCGCTCTTGATCAGGCTGTTGCCGGGCGCCAGCGTCGAGCAGAATTTCAAGAAGCCGCTCGCCCTGACGCCGGAATTGGAAAGATCGGTCGAGAAATAAAACAACGTCTTCTCCGCGCCATCGCTGCCGGCGAACACGATTCTTACCCCCCGCACGGCGTTCGGACCGGGATTTTCGTTGGCGAAATACGCCGTTCCCTTGTCATCGAGCGCGACCGGGCTGACGTTTCGAATGGTTTTCCCGGAGCGCGCCAGGAACACATAGAGAATGGGCAGCGTGCCGTTGAGTTGCCCGGCATGCAGGTCGACCTTCATCTGCTTGGTGATGAAGAAGGAAAAGCTCAGGATCGAGCCAAGCGAGCGCTCGACATTGTAGAGCGGCGCGCCAATGCCGCCGCGCGGCATTCTTGTAAGATCAGGCACCGAACCCGGCGGCTCGAGTGCACTCAGCACGTAGGTCGAGGCCTTGGAGTAAAACGCGTCGGCGTAAAGAAAATCCGGGCCCGAGAACATGTAGAACATGGTCGGCTTCGGCGCGGCCAGATTTGCGTCAGCCCAGGCGCGGATCTTCGAGAGCTGGCGCTGCTCGAGCTGGGCGAAGGCCGTATTGAAGAACCTGGCGTGGTGCTGCCAGGCGGGATCCCTGGTCAACGGCATCAGCGGCGAATCGGCCGACGGCAGCATCCCGGCTAGGAAACGCGCGGTGTCATCCGCGGTTGCGGTGTCGGCGGCGCGGGCATGAGGCAAGGCGGCCGCGAGAAACAGGGCGGCAGCCACAGCCGCGATTTTCAGCGTCCGGAACATCTCTACTCGCGACCTGAAGGGTGGACGGGCGAAGAGGTCGCGGCGCCGGCATCGTCCCGTTTGCGGAAAACGGCATAGATCAGGAGGCCCGAAACCATAATCAAAGCACCGAGGAACGACTGCAGCGGCCGGTCGACCGCAAGATAGTACATCATGAAGAGGGTCACGAGCAGGAAAATCACCGGCGTCACAGGGTATCCCCAGGCCCGATACGGCCGTGGCTGATCGGGGTGCGTGATGCGCAGCTTGATAACGCCGAGCACCGTGAAGAACGAGCAGAACAACAGTGCGAATTGAATGAAATCCAGCACCGCCTCGAAGCTGCGGGTGAACAGCATCAAGGTAGCCACCACGAGCTGAAGCAGGATGGCATAGGCCGGCGCGCCTTCGCCCGATCTGCGGGCAAATACCTTGAGCGCGGGGATGTCCTCGCCCATCGTCATCATCACGCGCGGACCGATCCACATCATGGCACTGATCGATGAGACAAGGCCGATGCAGATCATCGCGCTGACGATGCGGCCGCCGATCTCGCCGAAGATGTAGCCGCCGGAGATCCGGGCGACGTCGAGTTGGCCGGCGAGTTTTTCGATCGGCGCAGTGTGCAGGAATATCGCGTTCAATGCGACGTACAGCACGAGCACGATCAACGTTCCCGCGAGCAGCGCACGCGGCAGGTTTTGCCCCGCGTCATGCATCTCGCCGATGATATAGGTCGCGGCATTCCACCCCGAGAACGAATACATCACGAACACAAGACCGATCGCGAACGGCGCGCTGGTGACATAACCGAAATCAGCGGCGTGCGGCGCAAAGGAGACCGGCTGCGGCGCGCCCATCACAAGACCCGCGATCAGGAAGGCAACGATCAGCACGACCTTCAGGATGGTCGAGATCAGTTGAAAGGTGCTGGAGTGCCTGACGCCGCTGAGCTGGATCAGGGAGACGAGCCAGACCGCGCCGAGCGCCAGCGCGAGCGGCGGCGCTGACGGAAATACCGATTTGCCGTACTCCCCGAACGCCATCGCCGCAAGCGCCACCGGCGCGGCAAAGCCGACGGTTGCCGACACAAAGCCCGCCAGAAATCCAAAGGCAGGATGAAAGGCGCGGCTCAAGAAATTGTACTCCCCGCTCGAACGCGGAAACATTGCGCCGAGTTCGCTGTAGGAAAACACGCCACACAGCGCGACGATGCCGCCGACGGTCCACAACAAGAGGATCGCAAAGCCTGACGGGATGCCCTTGACCTGGAAACCAAGGCTGGTGAAGACGCCGACGCCAACCATGTCGGCGACGACAATGGCGGTAGCCACAACCACCGAAACCGTGGTTCCCCCGGGAAGCCGGCTGGAGGCCCACGCCGCGCTTCCCGTTTCCATTGCCGCCATGATCGCCCGCACTTCGGGCGCCATGCCCGGTTGCTTTCATGGTGCCGATTGACCTCCGCCAGTTCAAGCGGTGTTAACAATCATCGAAAATCGACTCGAATTCGGTGTTTAGATACCGATTTATGGCGCGACGCAGCGAAAAGAGCGCGTCCGTCCCAATCAAGACACGATTTCGTGCTCGCTTAAGTCGTTCCGGGAATGGGGAGAAATTCCCGGAGGGTTAACGTCACCGCAACACAAGCGAGCTGACATACGCCGGTCGTCGGCGGCTGGGGCAAAGGGGTGGATGGTCGGGGCGAATCCGAATTCGAAAGCATGTAATCGCGTGAGCACGGTGCAAACACCGGGCTCGGCGCGGTATGCGTTGTCGCGCGCCCGTCACTTTCGCACCGGATCGCTTCGGCTGCGCTGGATCGCTGTCCTGACAGCATTGCTCCCACTTTCATTCGTCCTCGCCCAATGTGGAAAGGCGCCGAGCCCGGGCGCTCTTGCCGCCAACGCGCAAGGCACGGGTGGCGACACGTTCGACGACCGCTTCCCGGCGCCGTCATTCAAGGATCGCTTTCCGACGCCGGGCGAGAGTTTGTTACAACGGCAAGCCACCACCTCCGACGCGCAAAGCCGGCGTACGGCGCAGGCGCAGCCCGCCCCCTATCGCATTGCGTCGCTGGCGCCGACGGTGCCGTATCAGCGTCCACCGCACGAAGATCAGACCGCTTTGGTCAGCCTGAAGTCCTCGGCGTTTCCCTATTTCGGCAACAATCCACGCACCGACCAACCATTCCTGAACATTTCCAGCGGCGACCGCCGCGGCCACCGCAGCTATAGCGGACGGGTCTATTGGCAGGACGAGACCTACAACGACAACCGCGTGCTGATGCACGTGCCCGAAACCTTCGACGTCCGCAAACCCGGCGTGATCGTCGTATTCTTCCACGGCAACGGCGCGACGCTGGAGCGCGATGTGCGCGACCGGCAGCTAGTGCCGCGACAGATTTCCGACTCCGGCGCCAATGCCGTGTTGCTGGCGCCGCAGCTTGCGGTCGATGCCGCCGATTCCAGCGCCGGCAAGTTCTGGCAGCCCGGCGGGCTCAAGCGCTTCATCAATGAATCGGCCGATCACCTCGCCAAGCTCTACGGCGACCCGAGTGCGGCCAAGGCCTTCGCGAACATGCCGGTCATTCTCGTCGGCTACAGCGGCGGCTTTGTTCCGACCGCATGGAGCCTCGAAGTCGGCGGACTGGGCAATCGCGTGCGTGGCGTCGTCCTGCTCGACGCCGTGTATGGCGAGCTGGACAAGTTCACGTCCTGGATCGTCAACAACCGCTCCGGCTTTTTCGTGAGCGCGTATACGCGCTACACCCAACGCCACGATCAGGAACTGATGCAGATGCTGCACGACAAGGGTATCGCCATATCGGACGACATGGACGACCCCCTGCATCCCGGCAGCGTCGTATTCGTAAAGACCCCCGATGGCGTGACACATCGCGATTACGTCACCCACGCCTGGACCGATAAACCCATCAGGGAAGTGCTGGTCAAGATGTCGACGACGCCGGCGCTCAAGCGGTTCGCATCAAGCCCCGCCGATGCATTCGCGTTCTCAAGCCGATAAGAATCTCTACGCCGCGGCTTAGGCCGGCGGCTTGCCGATACCTCGACTCGAAATCACCATCACCAGCGCCAGCGCGACAAAGGCCGCCCCGGCATATCCGATGCCGTACAACAGCTCGCGCGCATACAACAGACCGCCGATCGCCGAACCGATGGCCTGGCCCACGTAAAGCACGGATGTGTTGAGCGACACCGAGGCCGAGGCCAGTGCCGGCGCTGCGGCCACCAGCCGAACCTGCTGCATCGAGTTGGTCGAAGCAAAGCCCAGCCCCCAGACCACAACCGAACAGGCCATCAGCGGATAGTTGCCGGCGCTCACGGCCCATCCGGCGATGCCAGCCAGCACCAGAGAGATGGACACGATCGACGTCCTGTAGGGTCCCCAGGCATCGACAAAGCGGCTGGCAATGGCGATCCCGATGAAACCGCACACGCCGTAGATCGCAAATACCGCGCCGACCGCGTCCGCACCGACATGGGTGAGCTTGGCCAGAAGCGGTCCCATAAAGGTGAACACGGCGAATTGGCCCGACATCGTCAGCGTCGTGATCACGAGCAGCGCGACAATCGCGCCGTTGCGCCCAACATCGGTCCACGTCTTCAAGTCCACCCGTGCCCCGACCAGTCCGGCGGGCAGGCGCCACGCCAGCAGAAGAAAACCGAGAGCTGCGATGACGCCGATGCTGCCATAGGCGACGCGCCAGCCGTAGTGGCTCGTCATGAAGGTGATCAGCGGCAGACCGACGGCGGCTGCCAGCGACCAGCCAAGAAACACATAGGCGATGACACCGCCGCGCTTTTCCGGCGCAACGATGAGGGCAGCGGTGCCGGCGGCCTGGGGCGTGTAGAGAGCGCCGATCGCGAGCACGATCAGGCGGATGGTCAGAAGGGTCGTGTAGTCGGGCGCAAGCGCGGAGGCCGCATTGCCGAGCGCGAACACCAGTAGCGTCGCCGTGAGCAAGGCGCGGCGTTCGATCCGGCTCGTGAGCCAGGCCGTCAGCGGCGAGCCGAAACAAAGCATCACCGCGCCGAA
>DATGGY010000225.1:0-8980 GCA_035308285.1 Bradyrhizobium sp.
CGGATTCGCGGCGAACATTTGCGGCTGTTGCTCGGGCTTCTGATTTTGGCGGTCGGGATCCGATTTGCGATCGAGCTCGTGATCCGCCCCGACGATCTCTTCACCATCCGGGAAACCGGAGGCACCGGATGATGGGACGCCGTTTTCCCGCAGCGATCGGCCTCCTGCTCGTATCGGGCATGGTGTTCGTCGTCTCGCCCGCGCGCGCCGAACGGCTGATCGTGTCGGTCTCCAATCACAGAGTGACCGTAACGCCGAACTATTCCGGCGAGGAACTGGTGCTGTTCGGCTCGGTGGAGAGGGATGCAACCACGCCTGCCAACCGCAACAGCTATGACCTCGTCGTCACCGTCATCGGCCCCCGCGCCGACATGGTGACGCGCCGCAAGGAGCGCAAGTTCGGCATCTGGATCAACGCCGATTACCGCGAATTCCTCCAGGTACCGACCTATCTCGCCCTGTTTTCGAATCGGCCGTTCGACGCCATCGCATCCCCCGACGTCGAGCGGCGGCAGCAGCTCGGCCTCAACAACGTGCTTTTGACCCAGCGCGTCGGAACCGATTACGGCGACGTCGTGCCGAACGACGCGTTCCGCCGCGCCTTCGTGCGGCTGCGCGCCGAACACGGGCTTTATCGCGAGGAAACCTCCGCGGTGACCTTCCTGACGCCGACGCTGTTTCGCACCGGCATTCCGCTTCCGGCCGAAGTGCCGATCGGAACCTATGAGGTCGAGATCAAGCTGTTTTCCGACGGCGCGCTGATCGCGCGAACCGACACCGCATTCGACATCGTCAAGGTCGGTTTCGAACAGTTCGTCGCCACCGCCGCGCGCCAGGATGGTCTGGTCTACGGGATGGTCACAGCCTTCATGGCGCTGATGACCGGCTGGATGGCATCGATCGTGTTCCGCAAGGACTAGCCCGACACCTCGATCACGGTGGCGACGCCGGGTTCGAGAAGTCTGAGGCGCGATCCAAACCCGAGCGCATCGAAGGATACGCGCAAATCGGCGGCGTTTTGGCGGAAGTGCGCCCAGCCGTCGGTGTGCAGCGGAACGATCACCGCATCCGGAAACGCGCGCGCGGTCTCAATTGTGTCGTTGGTGTCCATGGTCAGATGGAAGGGCCCGCGGGTTTGCGCCGCGCCCGCGAACGGCATCACCACACCGGCCTTGAACCGGCGCGCAACCTCGGCGACGCCATCGTACCAGACCGTATCGCCGCTGATATAAATCGGACGGCTGCCGGCATTCGCCGACGTCAGCACAAAGCCAATGACGTCGCCGGCCAACGGCTCGATGCCAGCCGGACCATGGCGCGCCGGCGCCGCGGTGACGGTCAGCGTACGTCCGTCCTTGCCCTTTAATTCGGTGGTTGCCCAGGGCGCCAGGCCTTCGGCATGGTTGCCGAGCCGCTTTGCGCCGACGACCGTGGTCAGCACGCGTTTTGCCTTGACGAGAAAATCCTTGCCGGAATCGTCGAGATTGTCGGCGTGCTGGTCGTGGCTGAGCAGCACGGCATCGACCTCGCCGATCGCCTCGGCACTGAGCGCCGGGCCGGCAAGCTTCTCGAGCTTCACATGCGGCAATTGATAGGCGCGTGGCGCATCGAAGGTCGGATCGGTGAGCAGCCGAACGCCGTCGATTTCGATCAGTGCGGTCGGACCGCCGATCAGCGTGATGGATAACGTCATAGTGAACTCCTGTTGAATGCCAAACCGAACATCGACGCAGCGATGGAGCGCCTCAGCTTGAACATTTGCGCGCCTCTCATTTGCCCTCAAGGATGATCACCATGTCCTTGTCGCCAGTGGATTGCTTGCGGAGTGCAAAGAGAGGTTGATATTCGGCAGAATTGTACCAGGAATCGAGACTGCCCATGTCCGGGAACTCGATGATGACGACGCGCTCCGGTTTCCAATGCGCCGCTTCCGGGAATTTATGACTTCCACCTTTGGTCAGATACCGCCCGCCGTATCGGGCAATCATCGGACCGACCTTGACCCTGTATTCCTCGAACCTTTTGGGATCGGTGATGATGTGTTCGGCGATATAGAATGCAGGCATCTTGCTCTCCGTTTTCGGGATTACGGTCTCTCGGCAATTTCAAGGCGCGACGCTGCCGGACGCGTCACCAGGTAAATGCCGAGCGCCACCGGAACGATTCCCAAGAGATCCCGGAATTCGACATGCTCGCCGAGCACCATCCAGGCGAACAGCATGCCAAGCGGCGGCATCAAGAAATGGTAGGCGCTCGCTGCGGTCGCTCCACAAACCTTGAGCAGATGAAACCACAGGAGATAGGCGAGAATCGAACCGCCCAGCGTGAGGAAGGCGAACGCGGCCAAGAGGTGGGTGTTCGGCACGATATCGCGAACATCCGACATCGCGAACGCGATCGGCAGCAGCACGATGCCCGCCGCCAGATTTTGCACGCCGTTGCCGATCCAGAGACTTCCCTTCGGCGCCAGCAACTTGAACAGGATGGTGCCGATCACGATCGACGCCAGCGAGGCCAATGTGAGCAGGATGCCGTGCGGGCTGTCGGTACCGACCGACATGCGGTGCCAGACGATGAAGCCCACGCCGAGAATGCCGAGCAATAATCCCGTAACCTTGCGCGAGGTGAGCTGCTCTCCGAGCAAAAGCGCGGCCAGCATGGCAGTGAATACCGGATTGGCGCTGACGATCAGACTGCCGAGGCCGGCGGAGACGGTTTGAAGTCCCGAATAACCGAGGCCCAGATAAAGCGCGTTGTTGGCGAGGCCGAGAATCGCGAACACAAAGGTATCGCGAAGGGACAGCGACCAGGATTCGCGGCGAAAAGCGGAAATGCAGAGGATCAGGATTCCGGCCAGCGAGAACCGTGCGGCCAACAGAATGAGCGGCGGGCAATAGGTCACACCGATCTTCCCGGCGACGAAGGCAAAGCTCCAGAGCAGGCAAAACAGGCCGACATAGAGTGGCAGCGAATTGAAGGTGGCGCGGGCAACCGGAACTGAGGGCGCAAGCGACATGGGAATTCTCCTTGAATTGCGATGTAGGTCCGCACCTTGATATTTGGAAATTAAATGTTAAGCTCATATCCAGTGGAAAAATGAATAGGCCAAAGACGTAGGTAACGCGATGCTCGATCTGGAGCTTTTGCGCAGTTTCGTCTCCGTGGTGGATGCCGGCGGCTTCACCCGTGCTGGCGAGCGCGTCCATCGCACCCAATCCACGGTCAGCCAGCAGATCAAGCGGCTGGAAGAAGATGTCGGCCAGCCGCTCCTCAACCGCAGCGGCAAGGACGTGACGCCGACCGAAGCCGGCGAGCGGCTGTTGTCCTATGCGCGGCGGCTGTTGGCGCTGGCAGAAGAAGCCCGCGACGTGATGACGCGGCCTGGAAACGAAGGCGCGGTCCGGCTCGGCGTGCCCGAAGATTTTGCCGCCTACCGGCTGACGAAATTGCTGGCGGCGTTTTCGCGCTCGCATCCCAGCCTGCGGCTCGATGTCCGCGCCGATCAAAGCGCCAATCTGAAGCGCGATCTCGAATGCGGCGATCTCGATCTGGCGCTGTTCAAGCGCGCCGCCGGCGAAAAGGGCGGCATCGCGGTGTGGCCGGAGCGCGTGCATTGGATCACCAGCAAATCTCACCCCGTTGATTCAAAGACCGGCTCGGTGCCGCTGATCGGCTATCCCGCCGGCTGCCTCTATCGCGCGCGCGCGATTCATGCGCTGGAAAGCGAAGGCCGCACCTGGCACATGGCCTATACGTCCTCCAACCTCGCCGGCATTCAGGCTGCGGTAGCCGCCGGCATGGGCTTGAGCATTCTGTCGGAGATCGCGATCCAGGCCGACCACCGCGTTCTCACCGCGCGGGACGGTTTCGCGCCGATCGACAAGACCGAGGTCGCGCTGGTGGCCTCCGCCGAAGCGAGCCCCGCGACGCTTCGGCTCGCCGACCGCCTCGCCGAATTTTGCGACACCGTGCAGGCGAAGGCGGCGTAGCGCTGCCTTATCGTCCCGGCTCCGGGCTGGAACGAAAAGAAGTTCCGATTCAATTGTCAAAGAGCCATGACCGACTCAACGCCGTCATTGCGAGCGAAGCGAAGCAATCCATCGTGCTGCAAGGAAGAAGGAGTGGATTGCTTCGCTCCGCTCGCAATGACGTTGATTTGCCCGACGTGGAAAGCGAAATATTTTTGCGAACGGGGCTGGACTCTTGTGGAAATACATCAAGGCGCGGAAGTGATTTGCCCGTCGGCAAATCACTTCAAGCCGCCGGAAGCCAGCGCGTACTCACAAATCGATTGGTGCGGCCTGACCAACGTCCGCTATGCCCCGATAGCGATCGAATTCCGTATCGCAGCGAAATGACGTGAGGTGCCAGGTTCGGTCCTCATAATGCGCAGGCGCAGACGGCCGGTCTTCCTCCGGGATCGGAAAGACACGGCGTGCGGAGCAGTTGCCCGGCCCATGCGTTATTTCGACCTGGCGGCTAAGGTAGTGGGCCCTCCGGGGCGAGGCCGCTAGGCGCGCTTGCTACGCTTCGCCGTCTCGCACTGTTTGTTGCAGCCGGCATCGAGCCGCTTGCAGCGCTTCCTTTATGCGGTTCGCCATGGCGTCAACCGCGGAATCCAGCGCGGCACATTAGTCCGAAAGCTCTCGTACTCCGTGCCGAATGTTTGCTTGAGCGTCGGTTCTTCGTACATCACCACAAAGACATGAAAAAAAAGCCAGAGTAGCGCGCCGTACCAGAGGAGACGCCAGTCACCAAACAAAAGGGCCTGACCAAAAATGACCGCGACGACCGCGATGTAGATCGGATTTCGCACGTAGCGATAAAGGCCAGTCACTACGAGCTTTTGTGTCGGCGCGACCGGGGCGGGCGTCCCCAGCCCCTCCAGCGCAAAACGGGCAAATGAATCCACAAGTCCGGGCACTCCGACGATGATCAATATACCGCCGAGGATGCGGGTTAGATCGACGCCGAGAAAAGCTGGCCGAAATTCCCACTGCGTGACCCACCAGGGGACGAAGCCTGCCAGCACCAACGGCGCAATGACGAAGAACAGAGCGGAGCCCAAGACGGCAATTGCTTTCGACACTGCGTACTCCCACGACCCGACAAGAATAGCTTAGCAAATCACCTTCTGCTACGAGCATTGAACGCGGCTCCACAATTAGTTGTCCCGGCCGTCGAGTTCTCTTCACCTCGCTTCTGATCTTCAGGCTGAGTTCCGGTATGGGTCATTCGCGACCGGGTCGAGCCAGCGCCATTTCCGGCCATGTCCGCTATGCCGCCGAAAGCGAAGTTAGGATTCTGAGCACCAGCTGCTCCACGGCGGCGGTTGCGGGTCGATAGAAGCGGCGAGCCCGATGTAGCAAAACTGGCCCGGACTGCAACATGGCCGCTTCTTCCGGCCCCCCGGCCCGATCAGCCGCCAGCAAACAACTGTGCGTGGACGTCGCGCAGTTGCCGCTTCAAGAGCTTGCCGCTCGGATTCTTCGGCAGCGTCTCGGCGAACACGATCCGCTTCGGCGCCTTGAACGACGCCAGCACCGCTTGCGAGTGCGCCAGGACATCCGACTCGGTCAGCGAGTGGCCCTGCTTGATCACGACCACGGCGACCACCGCCTCGACCCAGCGCGGATGCGGAACGCCGATGACAGCTACTTCCGAGACCGCGGGCAATCGATAAAGCGCTTCCTCGACCTCACGGCTGGCGACATTCTCGCCGCCGGTCTTGATCATGTCCTTCTTGCGATCGACGACGGTGATGTATCCCTCCTCGTCAACGGTGGCCAAATCGCCGGAATGAAACCAATCGCCCTCGAAGGCAGCTTTGGTGCGCTCGTCATCATGGAAATAACCGACCATCAGATGCGGCGAGCGGTGGACAATTTCGCCGACTGTGCCAGGCCCCACGTCGCGCATGGCGTCATCGACCACCCGCGTCTCAACATTGAGCACCGCGCGTCCGCATGACCCCGGCCTGCGCAGTTGATCATCGGGGCCAAGCATCGTCGCCAATGGCGCAATCTCGGTCTGGCCATAGAGATTCCACAGCCGCACCTTCGGCAGGCGCTGGGCCAGTTCGCGAAGCACTTCGAGCGGCATGATGGAAGCGCCGTAATACCCCTTGCGCAGGCTGGAGAGATCGGTCTGGTCGAACAACGACGAGCGCAGCAAGGAAATCCACACCGTCGGCGGCGCGAAAAAAGAACTGATGTGGTATCGCTCGATCAGCGGCAGGAGATTGTCCGGTGTGGGATAGGCCGTAATGACGTTGGTCGCGCCGATATAGATCGAAGGGCCGAAGAACGCGTCGAGCTGCGCGCAATGATACAGCGGCAGCGCATGAAGGGTCAGATCATCCGCGGCGATGCCGGCATCGACGATGCAACTGACATATTGCCAGATCACCGCGTCATGTGTCAGCATCGCGCCCTTCGGCGAGGATTCCGTTCCACTGGTATAGACAATCTGCGCCAGATCGGTGCCGGCAAGCTCCACTTCGGGCGGCGTGGTTTGACAGCCGGCGAGGGCATCGAAGCCGATCATGTCGACCTGGGGCTCGCTAGCGCCCTCCGCAGGTAGCCAGATCAGGTCTCGCACGGCGGTGTCGAGGGCCTTCGCCGCGCGCGCCAGCGGGGCAAGCCCGGAGTCGGTGGCCAGCACGGTCGCCCCGGCATGGCGGAGAATATAGGCGACTTCCTCTGCCTTGAGCATGAAGTTGATCGGCACCAGAACCGCGCCGAGCCGCGCCAGCGCAAATCGCATGGCGACGAAGGCATGGGAATTTCGCGCCAGCACCGCGACACGCGTGCCCTTGGCGACGCCTCGTTCGGCGAGGCCCGCGGCCACGCGTTCGCTGATGCGGTTAAACTCGGCATAATTCCAGCTTGTTTCGCCGCACACCACGGCCAGCTTGTCGGGCGTCCTCGCGGCACTGCGGCGCAACAAGTCGGCAAGGGTCTGGCGACGGATGATGGAATGCATGGCGGCGTCCCCACAATGGCGCTGTGGATGCCAGTCTGCCTCCGCTCTTCAGCGCTTACAAGGCGCGGTGCGCGATCAATAACACCGCGACGCCGCGATCACATGCAGCCTGGAATCGCCGAGCACATGCGCCAGAAAGCTCGTCGCCTGGAATATTCTTGCAAAGGCCTCGTCGCGGATGCTCAAGCCCCCGGTATAGGCGCCAAACGCCGGCATCACGGCCCGCGCGCCGTCGCTGGCAAAACAGCGCCGCTCCATCCACCGCGCGCGCGTCGCCACGCGTGCCTTGGGATGCAGATGGCCGGCGATTTCGCCGATAGCTCCCGTCGGCTCGTGACGGAACGCGATCGGGCCGATGGCCACTTCGCTGGCGACGATGCCGCCGAGATCGGGCGGCAATGCCGGGTCGTGGTTGCCCGAAATCCAGATCCAGTTGCGCCGCATTTGCATCGCCGAGAGCGCCTCGCGGTCGGGCGCGGACAACCGCTCATGGGCGCTACGGTCATGAAAGCTGTCGCCGAGCGCGATCACTATCTTCGGATCGTGGCGGGCGATGACCGCGGCGAGCCGGCCAAGGGTAGCAACCGTGTCATAAGGCGGCAGCAACACGCCGCGGGCGGCAAAGCTCGAGCCTTTTTCCAGATGCAGGTCGGAAACCACGAGCAGGCTCTGCTCTTCCCAGAACAATGCGCCGGAGAGATCGGCGGCAAGCGTCACCCCGGCGACATCGATGGTGGCCGTGGACGCATCGGGAGTTTCGTCATTGAGTGATTGCGCGCGCCCCGTCACAGCCTATCCAGTCGCCTCTTTCACCAGTTCGTCGGCGGCTTCCGCCAACAGCTCATCGGAGGCTTCGCCATAGACCGCTTCGCGGCCGATTTCCAGCATTACCGGCACCGCCAGCGGCGAGACCCGGTCCAGTTCCCTGTGGACGATTCGCCCCTTGATTCGCAACAACATATCACTCAATCGGCGAAGATCGAGCAAGCCCGTGGCGGCATCGGCGCGCGCGGCGCGCAGCAAAACGTGATCGGCCTGGTGCTTGCGCAGCACGTCGTAGATCAGGTCGGTCGAGAACAGCACTTGGCGGCGGGTTTTTTCCTCGTCGGTAAATCGCCGCGCAATCAGCCCCGAAATCAGCGCGCAGGTGCGGAACGTGCGCTTCATCAGCGCGGATTCCGCAAGCCACGCCTCGAGGTCGTCGCCGAGCATGTCCGGGTCGAACAGCGCGTCGAGATCGAGCCGGCCTTGCCGGATCATGAACGACACATCGCCAAGCCCCCAGATCGCGAGCGCGTACTCATTGGCGACAAAGCCGAGCGGCCGCATCCGTGCGCGCTCCAGCCGCCGCGTCAGCAGCATGCCGAGCGTCTGGTGCGCCAAGCGTCCCTCGAAGGGATAGCAGACGAGGTAATGCTTGTTGCCGCGCGGAAAGCTCTCCACCACGAGCTCGCGCGTGCCGGGGACGCGCGACAGATGCGCCTGCAGCGACAGCCAGTCGCGCACTTGGTCCGGCAGGCCGTTCCACGCGCGCTTGTCGGCGAGCAGTTTTCGGACCCGTTCGGCCAGATAAGTCGAGAGCGGAAACTTGCCGCCCATATAGGACGGCACCTTGGGGTCGGAATCGTTGGCGCGCGAGACATAGACCTGATCCTCGGAAAGCTGTTCGTAGCGCACCACCTCGCCGCCGAAGACAAAGGTGTCGCCGACCGCGAGCCCCTCGATGAAGTATTCCTCGATCTCTCCGAGCATCCTCCCGCCGCGCCCGAGCGCGCCGGAGGGTCCCGATCCACCGCCGCGCGAGCGTACCAGACGAACCTTCAGCATCTCCTCCTCGACGATAGTGCCGACGTTGAGGCGATAACTTTGCCGCACCTTCGGATTGGTGACGCGCCAGCGGCCATTCTTGTCCTGCTTGATGCGCGCGAAGCGCTCGTAGGTTTTCAGCGCGTAGCCGCCGGTTGAGACAAAATCGACCACGTCGTCGAAATCCGCG
>DATGGY010000226.1:0-18204 GCA_035308285.1 Bradyrhizobium sp.
CCCTTCGAAATCGGGAAGGCAGCCGCCCAGGAGGCGTAGTGCAAGATCGCAGGCTGTCGCAAGTTTACCGATTTGAGCGCGTGGCGGGCTGCGGCATCATAGGGGCACGGCGAATGCGTAGTGCCCAACTTCATCGGCCGCGGCGCGCCACTTACGTCAGAGCACGCTGGGCTATCCCCGGACTGCCCGATTCTCCGATCCCGCTCGCCGAATTGACCCCGCTACCGTTCGTCGACAATCTAATCTTCCAATTTTTGGAATTTTGTGCGATGCTCAATAGATGATCGTCGTGGGCACGGATGTGGTCGAAAACTATTTTGCCGACCACGCCGGCCATCGCGGGATCAAAGATGCAAGATCGCAATACGATGCCTGGCTAGACATTGTCACCCGCGCCGAGTGGCGCAATCCCGAAGACGTTAAGGCCTCTTATCCGAAGGCGAGCATTCTGAAAGCCGGCCGGGTCGTATTCAACATAAAGGGCAACGACTATCGATTGATTGCCCGCGTACAATACCAGGCGGGCGTCTTGATGATCCGATTCTTCGGGACGCATGCCGAATACGACGAGATAGATGCGGAGGCCGTGTAATGGATGCAACCATGATCTTGATCGACAGCGATGCCGAGCTCGCGCGTGCTCGCGCGCTCGTCGATCGGCTTTGGAGTTCGAATGATCCAACCGATATTGTGCGGCTGGAGGCGCAGGCGCGCCTGATTGCGGCCTATGAGGAGCGCAAATGGCCCCGCCGGCCCCCGAGCCTTGCGGACCTGATCCGTCACCTGATGGACCAGCATGGCCTCACGCGAGCCGACATGGTACCGATCCTGGGCACCCCGAGCCGCGTCAGTGAAGTTCTTCGCGGCAAGAAGGGGCTGAGCATGGCGATGGTGCAGAGATTGCGCGCCCGCTTCCGCGTGCCGGCCGACCTGCTGTTGCCACCGCCGAAGAAAGCGTCGGCCTCCCGCCCGACCAAACGAGCCGCCGCCTGAATTGGGAGTTTCGGCGTAATGTTTCCGACAAGCCGCGGCCAATTCCGCGTGCTCGTTCGCAAGTCCGGATGTATGCTCATAGCGCCACGGCGAAGCTATAGTGCCCATCTTCATCGGCCGTGGCGCGCCACTTACGCCAGAGCACGCCAAGACGGTCGCCGGGTATCCGGCCGCGCGAAGCCGTCCTACGATGATTGCTGGAGATGCGGGTCAGGCGGCTCGTTCGGTCTTGTAGGGACGAACTAGAAGGTCAGCCGGAATTTTCCATGCTTCGCCGACCTTGTGAATCATCTCGACCGTGAGCGCTCGCCGACGCGAAAGAACCTCCGACGCACGCGAGCGCGAGCCCAGAAGTTCTGCCAGTTCGGCCTGGGTATGGCCGAGTTCGTCTATGGCATACCGGAGCACGTCGATAGGATCGAAGGTCCGGTCGATCTCGATCGGCCATCGCTTTGCCTCGTAGATTTCGACGAGCGCGAGGAGCACATCAAGCTTGTCGCCCTCCTCCGTTCCCTCCAGTGCGCCCCAACTGGCTTCGATTGCAGCGAGCGCTGCGCGGTGATCCTGGTCTGTGCGAATGGGCCGGATGTCCATGTCGTCTCCTTAGAACTGCGACACCTTCAATGCATCGATGCATCATATTCTGCGTGGGTACCGATGAACTTCACGAAGGCGATCTGCCGACGAAAATCAAAGGCGGCCACCAAGCGATAGTTTCCTCCTGCGACCTCAAACCTCACACGCTCGCGGTTCGGCACCTTCGCCTTCGGAGCCGCCTTTTGGACTTCATCGGTTGATGTCCATTGCGCGGCTCTCACGATCGTGTGCCAGCGTTCAAGCGAGACCTTTGCTTCGGGGTGCTTGCCCCAGAAGCTGACAAGCACGTTTCGAGCGATGACCCGCATGCCTCAACTTAGCATGTTCCCAAAACGGGAACAAGGGCGTTGTCCAATATTAGGGGGAGGCGGGCACGTATCCGGCATAGTGCAAGATCGCAGCCGGTCGCAGACTTGCCTATTGGAGCGTATCGCCGGCTTTGGCATCATAGCGCCACGGCGAAGCAATAGTGCCCACTTTCATCGGCCGTGGCGCGCCATTTACAATTTACGCCAGAGCACGCCGCAGGAACATCAGGTTTGCCGTCGGTGCGCTATCGCTCGCCTCGGTTGTTCGTCGTTCGACCCGGCGCGGCATCGGACCCTACGCGACTGTGCCCTCGCGATGCGATGCTTCGCCCTCGATAGATACACTAAGCCGGTAGCGTAGCGGAAAGACGGGAGACGGCCCCAGCGCGTCGACGACGGCCCGGCGGAGCTTCTCGTCGCGCTCTCGCAGCGCATCGATCCGCATGTCGTGCTGACTTGGAACGAACAGATACTTTCCATCGAAGAGCAGCACGGGGTACGCGATCTCAACTTCGCCTTCGGCCGTCGTCACCCCTATCAAGCCATTTACGCGGAGACCTGAGGCAGTCTCGAATTCAGCAGCCACGGAAAGCGAATAAGCCCCATTGGGCACCGCAGCGGCAGCAAGTGGGCGCACCCACGTCTCGTCCATGCCCTCTACGCCCTCTTCATCCAGACAGAACTCCCAGATCGGAAAGTCCACCAGGTCCGCGACGGTGATCTGGTCGATTGGCTTTCGGGTCGCAAGTGTTGCGGCCATCTGGGGCCTCCATAGGGTGCAGTGAGTGCAGCGTCATAGTGCCATGGCGAAGCAATAGTGCCCATCTTCATCGGCCGTGGCGCGCCACTCTACGATTTTGCACGATATGGTTGCCTGCTGGCCCTCCACGCCATCGTTCGAAATTCGAGCCGGCTGCCTACGGTACTTCGAATTCCGCTATGCCGCCGCTTTCACGGTGTCGCGGGCAGTTCGATCAGACCCAGATATCGCGCCATTGGATGGAAATCGCCGTCATTGTGTAGCAGCGGCCTGCGGTTCTCGATGCACCAGGTACCGATCAGCAAATCGATGGTCTTGCGGACAGTGATCCCGCGACTGCGCAGGGAACGAAAATTACGGGCCGCTGCGACGGCAATCGCGTCGCCGGCCATTGGCACAATTTCGAAGCGGCGCAGCAAGGCCTCGATTTCCCGAGCCGCCCGCTCGCTGGCAAGGCCCTGCAGCACCTCGCAAAGCATCAAATCCCCCACGATAACCTCTTCCGTGCCAAGGACCGCGCGCAGTCGCCGGACGTGAGGCGCATTCCGGCCATTCAGAAAGTCGATCCAGACGCTACTGTCGACAACAATCACTTCGTCCCTCGCCCTTTGCGGCTTCGGGCGAGGTTGCCGCGCCAGGGGTATTTGCCGAACGCTGCGTCAGCCTCACGCTGCCGTCGCAGCCTGATCATCAAACGCAGTGCCTGTTCTACCGTCTGCTTCTTGGTAGCTTGCCCAGAAGCCTTCTGGGCCTCTGCCATCAACGCGTCATCGATCTCGATATTGGTGCGCATCGCAGGGTCCGGCCGGAATGTGTATAGCTGAATACTACAATACACATCGCGTTTTCGCAATAGCCGGCACGGCCTTCGCGGAGGCCCTATCGCAGAGCCGATGGGCAGGTGCCATTCTGGTGACAACCGGATCTGAGGCCAAGCTGTCGCAGATTTGCCGATTGGAGCGCGTGGCGGGCTGCCGCATCATAGCGCCACGGCGAAACAATATTGCCCATCTTCGTCGGCCGCGGCGCGCCATTTTTCAGGCTATGATACCAGCCTGAAGCCTGCGACAGCGAAGCGGTGATCGAAGGCATAAGCGCGGTGAATGCGCGTCCGCTTCATGATCACAAAGCTAGTTGCATCCACGGCCGACAGCTTGTGCAAGTCCGTCCGCCGAAAGTACTCCCAAGATTGCTCGAGATCGCGCAGCTCGCACGGCAGGATTTTTACCGCGCCAGGCATGTAGATGGCTTCCTTCCACGCCAACGCCACGTCGCGAAGGGCATTGCGATCAAGAAATGTGAATGTCTCGATGATGACGGGGACGGAGGTATGAAGCCTCGCCCCCGCTTCCTGCAGAAGCTCCCATTGCTCGCGCGCCTGCGCGTGCAAGGGATCCCGTGACAGGGCCAGCGCAATCCATGCTCCGCTATCGACGAAGACCGCCTCTCCCTGCCGCATCAGGGTTCGTCGTGGACGCTGTCATGCTCGATCGAAGTCCGCTTTGGCTCACCGTCCCAAAGCGCGATCGGACCCGTCGACTGAGGCCTGAGCACGACCTTGCGGATCGCCTCCCGGATCAAGTCCGCAACGCTGCGGCCGGATCGCGCGGCGGCTCGGCGCAACCCTTCGAGCTCTTCCCTGGGCAGATAAACCTGGGTCTTTTCCATGTATGTCAGTTTAATCTCATAGATGACATACGTCAGTTGCCGACCGCTCAGACCGCAACCAATTTGCGCCGGAAGCGCTTGCGACGAAATCCTGCTGGACCGATGCGAGAACCGGTGCTCGGCGTCGCCGAGACAGCGTGCCGCTGCTGGCTATCTTGAGCCTCTGCTGGTAGCAAGATCGGGCGGCATCGCAGATTTGGCGCCCGGCGCGCGCTCCGGGCTGCGGCATCATGGCGTCACCGCGAAGCAGTAGTGCCCATCTCGTCGGCCGTGGCGCGTCATTTACGATTTGCGCGATATCGTTGCCGGGCGTGCCGCCGTGCGGCGTCAGGCCGCCATGCCCTCAATAATGCCTGCAAGCGTCCGCCCCGCCTCCCGATCAATCGGGCCGCGCGTGGCCTGTTCGAAACGCCGCACGCGCTCCTTCTGCTCGAGATAATGCTCGGTCGCGGCCAGCAACGTTGCCGCTTCCCGGCACAGAACCCCCACATGCATCAGTTTCGAGACATCCGGGTCGCCCGACTGCATCTGTCGGATCTGGTCAAGAATCCTCGCGAGTTCGCTCTTGGAGCGATCAAAATCGTCATCGTATTTGAGATAGTAGTCCGCGTCACCGACGATGAGCGATCGCAACGTCCCCAATTCTTCGGCCGTGAGCGGCGTGCCATCTAGCAACTTGGTCACGAGCGGCTGGTATGCGACATTGGCCTGCAGCGATTGTTTGGCGAGCGTTTCCAACTCGCCCAGCCGGTCGCCCAGAACGGAATAATTGTCGCTAGTCTCGTTCGCGGCGCATCGGGCGGCGGCGTCGAGGGCTTGCGAGAGCAGCGCGGCGAACTCTTGACTAACGGCCATGGCCGGGTCTCCGGTGGGGGTTGCTAATCTGCGGTATTAACGGCGGCCGGTAAACAATCCGTCAAATGTTGCAGGCTCCGTCGTTTGGACCGGCGAGCCGCCGTGGTTAAAAATCTTCGACGGCATCAGGTAAAAATCCTGCCTATCTTCATCGACCGTGGCGCGCCCTCCCTTTATTCGATAGAAAATGCGAAATGCGCCCAAGGATGAAACGGGGGTAACGTTGCGTATTGCGATCATCGGTTCCGGCGGGGTGGGTGGATATTTCGGCGCCAGACTTGCAAACGGCGGCGCCGACGTCGTGTTCCTCGCGCGCGGGGCTCACCTTGCCGCGTTGCAGTCGCAGGGGATCAAGGTGGAAGGCGGACCGGAGCCGCTTCATGTCGCATCCGTAGAGGCCACCGACGATCCGTCGAAGATGGGCATCGCCGATCTCGTCCTGATCGCGGTGAAGCTATGGGACACCGAAGCGATCCTGGAGCGGATACGGTCCGCGGTCGGACCCGCGACCACGATCATTTCCCTTCAGAACGGCGTGCTGAAGGATAGTTACCTGCGGTCGTATTTCGATGCCGCGCAAATCATGGGCGGCGTCGGCTACGTCGCAACCGCGATCGACCGCCCCGGAGTCATCCGCCAGACCGGGCCGATGCAGCGGCTGATATTCGGCGAATTCGACGGCCGCGTTTCGTCCCGTGGCGATGCCTTCCTGAAGGCCTGCGTCGACGGCGGTATCAACGCCCAACTATCGCCGCACATCGAGCGCGAGATTTGGCAGAAGTTCGTTTTCCTCGTCGGGCTTTCCGGAACCACGACGACGATGCGCGTGCCGATCGGCCCGATCAGGAACAACCCCCAGACCCGCAAGTTCCTGCTCGATGTGATGAAGGAAGTGGTCGCGGTGGGCCGCGCGCATGGCGTCGATCTTGCCGAGGACTATGCCGAACAGCGCCTGGCGCTGGCCGATGAGGTTTCGCCCGAGATGACCTCTTCGATGCACCACGATCTGCAGCGCGGCAATCCGCTGGAAGTCCGCTGGTTGTCCGGTGGCGTCGTCGAGCTGGGCGAAAGGGTGGATGTGCCGACGCCGCTTAACCGCGCGATCGCCGACATCCTGGTGCTTCACGCGCAAGGCGCCAAGGCTGAGGGCAAATCCGCCGGGCCGCAAATTTCCAACGCTGCCGAATGAGGTAGGGGGAAAACATCGATGGACAGCTCCCGAATTTCCGCGACTGAGGCCGCTCCTCGCGCCACCCCCCGATTGACGATCCGGGGCGTGACGACGACAGTGGTCGAGGTGCCGATGAATTTTCCGCTCGGCACCAGCGCGGCCACCTTGCGCGCCGCGCCGCTGCTTCTCGTCGATCTCCTGACTGAAGAGGGCGTGACTGGGCGCACCTATCTGTTCTGCTACCGCCGGAGTGCCGCGAAAGCGGTTGCCGCTCTGCTTGAAGACGCCGTCGATGTCGTGCGGGGCGAGCAGGCGGCGCCGGTGAAAATCGCCCAGGTTCTCGCTCGCCGTCTCGCGCTGCTTGGCGTGACCGGGCTGGTTCGGATGGCTCTCGCAGCGCTCGATGGCGCGATGTGGGATGCGCTGGCCCGCGCCGCCAATCTCCCCTTGGCGGTTTTGTTGGGCGGCGAGCTTCGATCCGTCCCGGCCTATAATTCAAGCGGGCTTGGATTGATGGCCAAGGAGGCGGCCGCGGACGAAGCCGAGGCGCTTCTGCAACGCGGTTTCAAGGCGATCAAGCTTCGGCTCGGGTATTCCAGCCTTGCGGAGGATCTTGCGGTCACGCGCGCCGTGCGTGGGCGAATCCCCGACGCCGTCGAAATCTTTGTCGACTACAATCAGGCGCTCGATCTTCCCGAAGCGTTGAAGCGCGGGCTCGCGCTCGAGCAGGAAGGCGTGGCGTGGCTGAAAGAGCCGATCCGCCACGACGATCTGGCCGGATATTCGCGCTTGGCCGATAAACTCGTCCTGCCGGTGCAGATCGGCGAGAATTTCGATGGGCCGGCCCAGATGGTGCAGGCGCTGCGCACTGGTGCTTGCGATCTGGTGATGCCGGACTATGCGCGGATCGGCGGCGTGAGCGGATGGCGTCACGCAGCCAGCATCGCCGCCGCCGAGGGGATGGCGATGTCGTCGCATCTTCTCCCCGAAGTCAGCGCACATTTGTTGGCGGCAACCTCGACCGCGCACTGGCTCGAATATGTCGACTGGGCCGATACCATCCTGCGAGAGCCCCTCGAGATCCGCGACGGCGCCGCGATCATTCCGGATCGGCCCGGCGCCGGACTTGATTGGGAGATTTCGGCGGTCAAGAGATGGCAGGTCGGGTGAGCGTTGGGCGGCCGTTCGTTCGGTAACGGACCACAACGATTTCAATGTCTCGCCCGCCACATGCTTGTAGGCATCGACGGAACCGTCCAACTCGGACACGGCACGCACGTGAGGCAGGCCGACGAGCGCGGAGATGTTCCCGAGCGCTTCGTCCGGCGACAGCGGTGCCGAGAAGATGCGCGGATGTGTGGCGATACGGAGATACGACATCAGCGTCGGCCACGTCAGGCAGAATATTTCCTGGCCGGCGGCGCAAGACTCGACAAAGCGGCGGGGACGGAGGTGACGGTCGCTCGATTGGTCTGACGCATAGAGAAGCACGTTCACGTCGAGGGAATAGCCCACGGTGGGTCCGCATCGAGGGCCGCGTAGACGGCTTCCTTGTCCGTCAGATCGACCAGAGGCTTCATAGGGCGAGAGGTCCAACGGAACGACGGTCGAGCGCGCGACGGACGGCGACGGGCGAGCGCCTCGGCAAGCAGTTCGGACACGACCGCCCCAATCGATCGGCCTTCCCTTGCGTGGATGGCTTTGACCTCTCTCAGAATGGGGTCGTCGATATCGAGTGTCGTTCGCATGATGCTTGATGCTATCCATCATAACATCTGATGTCGATGCCAAAATCGCAGAGCATCGTTTGCGAAGCACGACAGAGCCATGCTTCGTTCAGTACGTCCGGGACTTCACGCGGCCGATGCTCGGGAAAGGCCGTCTTCCCAACGCAGACCTGCGCGCTCGTAGGTGCAGTTATGGCGGCCAGAAAACTTTGCAGTCAATTGCGAGCCGCGAATTTTCCGCCTGCCGAAAAATATCCACTGCCGCACGCGCCGCGGCGGTCCCCCCTGCATCGGTCAACGAACGCGTACGAAATTATTCCCGCATCGAAAAAATTTTTGGAACTGACCCCTCCCTGCACGAGCTGCTCGGTCTGCATTGCGGTTTCGTCCGTTCTCGCTAAAATTGGACCCGTCGGGCGCAAGGTTCCGGACCGCGTCGCGAGAGCGCCGGGGTAAACCGGGCAGCACGATGAGGCCGCCAGCGAGCCACCGCAAACATCGGGGTTCCGTCGGCCAAAGGGGATACAACAGGGAGCGACATGATGAAGGTTTTACTGGGGAGCGTTGCCGCCGCGGCAATGCTGTTTTTGGGCGGTGCCCAAACTGTCAGTGCGGATGACACCGTGATGTGGCCGGACGCGAGCGGCAAGATGGTCCGCATCCCGATCGCGCACAATTACGACCAGTGCCGCAAGAACGGCCGTCACCTCGGGTATAGCGATGGCGACAGCCACGCCTGGTGCACCCAGCACTGCGACGTCGAAAAAAAGCTCTGCCAATAAAGGCGGCCCCGCGCGGTCGGTTACGATCCGCGTCGCATGAGACCAATCCCGGTCTACCCCGCGCGGTGGATGCGCGGGGATGGGCGGCCATTCCCTGCGGCCAGCGGGGTGCCTTTTGTTTGAATCGATCTGTCAGCGGTTGCTCACACCCTGGTTGCCGCTACTACTCAATCTGATCGCATCATGCGCTAGCGCGGCGCGGCGAACGGTGGCGGCGGAGTGCTCGCCGTGGCGTCGCTTGATGCGGATTTGCGCAAGCGGATTTCGATGCGCCGCCGTTGCTGAACATCGCCGGGGGTTCCGGCGATCGCGAGCGTCTCGTCCGTATTCACAAGCTGGGCGCCGGACAATGGAATCAATTTGTATCCGGCGAGTAGCGGGCTCTGCCGCAAGACGCTCACGACTGCGACCGCGCGCGCAAGCCCAAGGCCTGCGTTGTCGGCAGGGGTCAGGCTGACGACGCCGGCGGCGTTCTTCAGCACCGGCAGAAGATCGCGATCGAGATTGGAGGATTGATGCGCGCCGATCGGCCGCTCGTCGGTGTGGCCGACGACCTCGACGACGTCGACGTCGTATTTACGGATATAGCCCAGAATTTCGCCCGGTGTCTTGTAGACGAGGGTGTCGTGGAAGATCGGTGACAGCTCCGCGCTTCCCGACTTGAAGAAATAGCCGTCGGCTTCGCTCATCCGGATGATCGGCGGCCATTGGTGGCCGCCGGGTCCCCCGGTGGCCAAGCCTCGCGCGATGACGTCGAGCACGGCCTGCGTTGCGACCGGCGGCGCCCCGGGCCTGGTCATCGCGCGGTTGATTGCCCCAACGATCTCCGCATCGCGAATCGCCTTGTCCACGTCGATGCCGTTGGCGCGCAGCGCCGCGACGGTTGCGATGCCCTCGCGAAGCTCCTTGACCGAAATGCTTTTCTCGATCTGGGCCAACACGGTCCGGCTGTCCACCAGCTCGCGCCAATACCGGTCGATCGCCTGCGGATCGCTCAAGCCCGACAAGCTCTCAATCTTTTCGGCGAGGGCCGCGCTCTTGCCAAGTTCCGCCACCACCTCGCGGTCGCGCTCGTTTTGCAGCTTCTGTTGTTGCAGCTCCTGCTCGGCGGCGATGCGCTTGGTCTCTTCCCGCTTCAAGAACGTCGCCATCGCGATCAGCAGGCAAAACACCAGGAGGATCATGATCTCGGCCATGGTGAGGCCGAGCACCAGGCCGCGCCGGTATGAGGAGCGTTGCTGCAATATCTGTCCGTCCATGGCCGAACTCGCTTTTTTTAGAGGTTATCGGTCGCGACCTATCGAGCTCCAGGGTCCCGCCCCCGAACGCCTCGTCTCCGCCGCATGCAGTTCCCTCATCAGCTGGTTGACGGCAACGACGACGCTTTGGGTGTGCTTGAGATTGATCTCGACGTTCCTGGCCTGGCTTTCGGTGCTGTTCTTGAGCGAATTGACCGCCTCGGCCAGTTGCTCGACTATCGGCGCCAGCCTGGATTCAATGATTTGGTCGGAGCCCTGATGCGAGGCGAGCTTGGCGAACACGGCATCGATCGCCTTGACGATGCTGGCGGTGTGTTTCGCAAGCTCCTCGCCCTCAAGCACCAGTTGTCTGGACACCTCGAGGACATCAACCGTCCTTTCGTTCAGGCTGTCCAGGGTGTCCACCGACCGTAGCGATGCCTCTTCGAACGGCTTGTTCGCGGTGACCGCAAATCTTGTTAGTTCGCCTGCAAATTGCGCGTGTGCCTCGCCGATGCTTTCCTTCACCTCGTCCAGCACATCAGTGATCGATTGCTGGGTTATGCGCCGGAAATAGCCGAACTCGAGGGTCGCGCTTTCAAGTTCGCGCTTCACCCGGCGCGAGGCTTCGGCAAGCTCGAGCCTTGCGGTGGCTTCCACCTCGACCGGATCGCGCCGCATCTGGTTGAAGAAAATCCGTAGCGTAATGCCGGCAATCGTCGAGGCGATGGCGATGCCGAAATTCTGCACGATCTGCTCGGCGGAGCCTGCGGCCGAAAACTGAAAGAGCGAAACCGCAAGACTCGTGAGCGTGAACAAAAACCCCATATAGTAGAGATTATCTCCGGACTGGTCGTCGCGCAGCCGGAACAGGCGGGTTGCGAGCAGCAGCGCATAGCCGATCATGATCAGAACCGGGACCGCGGTCACCGCCAGCGCGCCGAAGCCGCTGAGTTTCGAAAAGATGATGTAGCCGCTGCCGACCAGTACGACGGCGAAGAACAACAGGCCGCTGATCAGGCCGGGCGGTAGAACGGGTCTGGTTTCATACGCAGCCACGCGCTCTAAGCTCCCTGCAGCCGCTTGACGCCGCCAAACGCGCCACGGTTGTCTTCGATCCAGGCCTTCCAAAACTCCATATGCTTGGCGCCGTCAAGCAAAGGCTGGCCGCCGGCCTGCCGCGTCACATAGCGGATGATCACGGTTGCGCCATGCAGGTCGGTGCGGAACTTGAGATAGGCGGCGGATTGCTTGTAACGCTGAAACGACAGGTCGCCGGCGCGCGGATATTGGCTGTATTCCTTCGTGGACTCGATCATGTCGGAGATGATATAGAGGGTCTTTTTGGCTTTCTCGCCTGTCGCGCCGGAAAATTCCCCGATCGCGATGTCCTGGACCGCGGCCATGATCGGCGAACTGGTCGATTGCGCGGACGTCACGCTGCTTTTCACGGCTAAAGCGGCGGGTTTCCGAAAATCCTCGATCCACCGCAGCCGCGCGATCCGCGGGTTGTCGGTCCACTCGCTCAAGCCGGCACCATCGCCCGGATTGCATTTTGAAAACAGCGAACGGCTGCGAATACCCGCAATATCGAGCAGGCGGATGTCGAGCTTGTAGAACGGCGGCAGCGTCGTGATCATGTCGTCGAGCTGGCCCAGTACCTCCCGCCGCGTCGTCTCCGGCAAATCGTCGGAGGTGTCGACCAAAACAACGGTGATGCCTCGCGGGCCGTTGACCGGGCACAGCGTCTGCGGATCGAGCACCGGCCGCTCGGGCGCCGAGAAATAGAAATAACCGAGCGCCCCGCCCGATACGATCGCGAGCAGAAGCAGCAGGGCGCCGCCGAGACCCGACCAGCCGAGCCCCGGCGAAGCGCGTTGCCGCGGCGGCCGCCTAGCCATGCTTCTTCTCCGGCAACAATTCATCGATCTCGCGATAGGTCCGTACCGCGCCGTCGAACGCTGCGTGGATCGCCTTGATCTGCTGGCTCAGCAGTTCCTGGGTCTCGGCGATCATCTTGCGCAAGGTCTCGCGCGCGCTCGCGTTCGGTCCGCCCCCCGCATAGCTGATCCGCTCCATGGTGTAGGGTCTTGTAAAATAATCGGGGGTGGGCGTGGAGCGGGCCTTCCGGTTGGCCTCGCGATAGATTTCAAGCAAGGCACGGCAGGTCTGCTCGATCTGGTTCTGATGCTGGTCGAAACGCTGGGCAAGGCGCGCGCGTCCCTGCAACAGGGAATCATATTCGCTGCGCCTGACCGAGAGATCGTGCGCCGCCTCGTTCATGGCTTCCGTGGCATCCTCGCGAATATCGCGCAGCCGCTCGATCAATTCGCTGCGTGCTTTGGCAAATTGCCTTGTCGCTTCGATCCAGCGCCGTTCGAGGCCGGCATAGCCGATGTAGGGATCGAAGAACAGCAGGCCGTCCGCCATCGCGATCAGCGAGAAGACGATGCCGATCGCGAATAGAACCCATGAGTTGATATCGGTGAGCGCGTGCGGCGCCGTCATCAGCCGGCGCAGAACTTCTTGCCCGACATCGTCGTTCAGGCTGACGGAAGGCGGAATCTCGCGCAGATGCGAAAGCGTGAGATTAAGCGCGATTGCAAACGCCAGGTAAGCCAGCGACGACAGCAAGCCGATCAGCTTGAGGAAATAGTTCCGCCGATTGACGAGTCTGATCAGCACCATGCCCCAGAAGAAGCTCGCGATGATGTTCAGCGCGGCGAACGTCACCGCCTGCGCCGCGCCGCCGAGCAGGCCGCCGAGATTTGCCTTGGCGAGAAAGCTGCCGTTGATCACCACCTCGATGATGAACAGGACGGCCAGCACGCCGATCTTGAGGATGATTTTGCCGGGGCTTGCCAGCCGCGCCGGACGCTCGATGCGGTGACGGGCGCGAAAGCGCTCGCGCTCGGTCTCGGTCTCGTTGAGGCGGCGGCGCAACACGAACAACTCGTCGCGGCCCACGGTGGCCTCGGCGCGAAAATCGCCGACCGCCTCGGGCGCGGCCTGCTGAATGGTGGCGAAGCGCTCCTCGAAACTCAGCGCGGTCAGCCGTTCGTCGTAGGTATGAACGTGGTCGAGATAGATGACGTTGGCGTCCTGTTTATGCGCCTCGATCCGTTCGACGATCTGGTGCTCGATATCGTCGAGCGTCTGTGCCTCCGGCGTCGGCCGGTTCTCCGAGCCGCGCTCGCTTCCCCGCGCGCCCAGCCGCAACTCGTCGGCGACGCGACCTACGCTCAGATCGAGAAAGATTGTGGTGGCCGGACGATAATGATGGGTAGGCTGGTTCAACAACGCCCGAATGCGCGCGATGGCGGATGGGCGGGTTCCGGGAGCGCTCACGATGATCTCAGCCTGTGATTAGAGCCTGTACTTGCAGCAACCGTCCGTCCGAGCTTCGCAATTCCGGGGAGCCGCGCCACTGACTGCCCGATTCGTCTTGAGGGAGTATACAAGGAGACCCCATCCTCATTGGCTGACACCGGACCAGCCCACAAAATCCCAAGCCGGATTTTTTTGAACCATGGCAAGGCCGGCAGGCGTCGAACCGCGATTTATGTGACTGACTTTGTCGCCCTGAAGGCGGTTTTGAAGACCTAAGGGTCATAACCTCCTTCAAGATACCACCCTGCTTATGGTCTTACTTGCACCTCAACAAAGCCGATCGGCGCAAGGTCGAAACGGTAGTTTGCGTCTTCCGTCGGGAAGACGGTCTTCATGACGCTCCCGGTCATTACGACCTGGCCGGCTTTCAGCGTCCCGCCCCTCGAGGCCAGTTGGGTGGCGAGCCAGGCGACCGAATTGAAGGGATGCCCGAGAATGTCGCGGCCATGCCCTTCGCCGATTCCCACTTTGTCCTCTGTGGCGCGCCCCAGCACGCCCTCGAGGTCGGGCCATGTGGCGACGAATTCCGAAAGCACGATGCCGCCGTTCCAGGAATTGTCCGCGACGAGCGAGCGAACGTCGAGGCTGGCATAGTCGGCATCGCGATCGTCGACGAGTTCGATCGCCGCGCAAACCCCACCGATATGGGGCGCGATCATCTCGGCGGTGCAGGGCTGGCCGGTGGCCGGGACGTCCGACTTGATGCGGACGGCGATTTCGAATTCGAGGCCGAGCCGCCCGAAATCGGAACGGCGCACCGTCGTCCCCGATCGATGCACGCGTTTGGCGAGCACCACACCGGCGATCGGGTGGTCTATGCCGCAAAATTTCTGCATGGTGGCCGACGTCAGCCCGACCTTGTAGCCGACGGCCTCGCCGTGCTCGCCGCGGAGCAGGGCGACGTATTTTTCCTGGATATCGTAGGCGTCCGCGATGGTGGCGGGCGCGTCCGGCGGTCCGATTGTCCCAAAGCGCGCGTTCGCCTTGTGCTCGGCGAGCAGCGATTTGGCTGCGCGCTCTGCCGCGATGTCCTCCATGGCTGCCTCCCTTTTGGCAAATCTTAGCGCGCCACGGGCCGCGGTCAAACAGGCGTCGCGGAGGACCATGACGCGGAATATCGTCGCCGCGTCGTGAAGCCGGTCTTCGGCTCTCATGCGAGCCCCCTTGGCGATGCGCCGCTAGCCCGATACCCTCAAATGGCGGGCGAAAACCGTTGTATAAAACGAGTAATTATGATTGTTGTCCGTTGAAATCATCACAACTTAAGGCGAGTTGATCCGTGCCGACGCGTGCATTCAGCGAAACTTTTGCCTGCCGGCCACAGAAGGCTCCTATCGAATGAGCGAGCGGCAGGCAGTGGTCCTGCTAAGCGGCGGACTCGACTCGTCAACGGTTCTTGCCATTGCCAAAAGCGAAGGGTTCGCGTGCAACGCCCTGAGCTTTCGATATGGGCAAAGGCATAAGGTTGAGCTGGATCGCGCGCGCGAGGTGGCGGAGCGGTTGGGCGTGGCAAGGCATGTTATTGTTGATTGCGACCTCCGGCAGTTTGGTGGATCGGCCTTGACCAGCGGCATCGACGTGCCGAAAGCGCGCTCAGCGGCAGACATGTCGCAGGGCATTCCGATCACTTATGTACCTGCGCGAAACACGATTTTCCTGAGCTTTGCGCTTGCCTGGGCGGAAACACTTGGATCGAGTGACATTTTCGTCGGCGTAAACGCTCTCGATTATTCCGGTTATCCGGACTGCCGGCCGGAGTATATCAGGGCTTATGAGCAGATGGCGAACCTGGCTACCAAGGCGGGCGTAGAGGGCATGCAGAATCTGAAGATTCATAGCCCGCTCATCAATCTGACCAAAGCGCAGATCATCAAGTTGGGACTCGATCTTGGCGTCGACTACGCGATCACGAGCAGTTGCTACGACCCTGGACCCGAAGGGGCGCCCTGCGGCGCCTGTGACTCCTGTCAGTTACGGGCCAAGGGCTTCGCCGACATTGGCGCTGCCGATCCACTGCTCGTGAAATTCGGGAGGGCGTGAGGCTTTGAGCGAAAGGCTCCTTTTTGCGGTCGCGGCGCCCTTCGAGTCGGCCCGCAGGGTCACCCTGCTTCCAGAGGGCCATCGTTCGCGCCGCCTCCATGGCCACAGTTTCCTCGCCAAGGTCAGACTAGAGCCTCGGTCCGGATGGGCGAGCTTTCCCGGTAGCGAAGTTGGTCAATTGCAGGACTGCTTGCAGCGGTGCATTGCGCCGCTTGACTACCAGCTACTGAACGACCGCCTCGAGCAACCGACCGACGAAAACCTCGCCCGCTGGATACGAAATCGTCTCGGGATTGCAGGCATTGAACAAGTGGGTATCCAGAGCACCCTGCACGAAGGCGCCGATATCGACCGCAACGAGCAGGCCCACATCTGGCGGCGTTACATTTTCGAATCGGCGCATCGTTTGCCGAACGTTCCGCCCGGTCACAAGTGCGGACGCATGCACGGTCATGGGTTCGAAGTCATCCTGCACGCCAATGTCGCTCTCGATAGGCGGGACCTTGGGATCGATTATGACCACTTGGACGCGTGCTGGGCGCCGATCCACGCCGAGTTTCATCAATCATGTCTCAACGATATCCCCGGGCTTGAGAATCCGACCAGCGAGCTGATTGGCAGCTACATTTGGCATCGGCTTAAACCCGCGCTGCCGGAACTATCGTGGGTAACGGTCTACGAGACAGCTTCCTGCGGGGCACACTTTGACGGACAGCGTTATCGTATCTGGAAGGAGCTTTCGATGGACTCCTCCCTCCGCCTTGCGCGCGCCCCGATGGGAGATCCACGTCGTCGCGTTCACGGTCACACCTATACGCTCAGGCTGCATTTGAACGCACCGCTTGATCAGGTGAAGGGCTGGACCATGGACTTCGGCGATGTAAAGGAGATGTTCAACCCTTTGTTCCTCCAGTTCGATCATCAACCGTTGCATGAGTTGTCCGGCGTCGAGGACAACGACGCAGCGAGCCTGGTGCGTTGGATCAAGGCCCGCGCATCGGCCGATCTGCCGCAACTCGATCGCATCGATCTTTTCGAAACCCGCGGTTGCGGTGCTATACTGGCATGGGGCGCCGAAGACCCCGCGCTACCGGTCTGAACAATGACTTACAGCGTCAAGGAGATCTTTTATACGCTTCAGGGCGAGGGGATTCAGGCTGGCCGGCCGGCCGTTTTCTGCCGGTTTGCGGGATGTAACCTCTGGTCCGGGATCGAAGGGGACCGAGCCCGAGCCGTGTGCTCGTTTTGCGACACCGATTTCGTCGGGACCGATGGCGAAGGTGGCGGAAAGTTCGGCTCGAGCGACGAATTGGCGCGGGCCATTGCCGGGCACTGGCCAAAGCAAGATAAGTCCGGCAGGCGATTCGTCGTTTGCACGGGAGGTGAACCGCTGCTCCAGCTCGATGAGGCATTGGTCGACGCGCTGCATGCGGAGGGATTCGAGGTAGCCGTCGAGACAAATGGCACCCAGCCGGCGCCGCCGCGACTGGACTGGATTTGCGTCAGTCCCAAGGCGGACGCTGCCCTGATCCTTGCCCGCGGCGATGAACTCAAGCTCGTCTACCCGCAGGAAAAGGCGCAACCGGAGCGTTTCGAAACCCTGCAGTTCCGGCATTTCCTGCTGCAGCCGATGGACGGGCCCGACCGGGAGAAGAACACCCAACTCGCGATTGCATACTGCAAGTCCCATCCCAGATGGCGGCTTAGCATCCAGTCGCACAAGATGCTCGGAATTCCCTGAGATCAGCCCGGACGCAGGGCATGGCGTTGACGCCTATTGGCGCCGCGGGGCCTCGCGCGTGATAGACCCCAGTCACAGCATTGAACGAGTCTCGTGACCGCAAGTGATTTGCCCCAACGGGCCAAATGTGCCGCAGGTCGTGGGATGGGTGGAGCGCAAGCGATACCCATCATTTCCCGCCGCGGCGTTGATGGATTTCGCAAGGGGGCTCAACCGATCCTGCATGCTTACTTAAGTGATTTGCGCGGCGGGTGCGCTACGCGAACTGGTGTCCAGTTGTCTAGGGGTCCTTGCAAAAATAATTCTGGTTTTCAGAAATGCAAATCAGGTGTATATCTCCGCCTATCCCGTGCCCCTCAGGAGGGGCGTTGCGCATCGTCACGACGTTGGGTGCGGGATGCGGTGGACGCGGCGCGATGTCGGCGACGATCGGCATCCGGCTCGCGTACGGCGAAGTCGTGTGGTCCTGACGCCCCGACGCTGGCGTCAAGTTTGCGGGTGATGATCCGCAAGCGACGGGGGCAAGAAAGCCCGGTCCCCGAGGAGAGCTCGAAGGAACCCGTTAAAACCATCGCGCAGGGAAGGCCGGACGATTCCGCTTGAGCCTGTGGTGACTACGCTCGTGTGCTTTCTTCAATTCGCACGCGAGGCTATGGGTGCGAGCAGCGCCCGGCTTTCCCTGCGCCCTCTGTTTTTGGCGCACTTTATTTCGGCATCAACTCGGGCGTCTCGCGCCGCGGGAAGGTGGGAGTGCGTTTGAGCGTTATTTATTTAGCGTCGTCCCTGCGGACGCAGGGACCCATATGTGGACGGCCCCCGTGGCACAAGAGTTTTTTGACGGTCTGATCGGATCGCTTGCATCCATATGTCCGGCCTGTTGATGCGGTCGGTCTGGACCGCTGGCCAAGATGGTTTCCGCGACGCGAGCTCCAAA
>DATGGY010000227.1:0-9330 GCA_035308285.1 Bradyrhizobium sp.
CGTCACTTCGCCGAATGCTGCGCAGGCGGCCTCCTTCTCCTTCAAGGCGGCCAGCGACTGGCCGAGCCGCAGCAAGGCATCCGGAGCCTTCGCCGACCGGTCGAATTTGGTCGTCACGCCGAGGAAGGATTCGGCCGCGTCGCGATAGAGCTGGCGCTGGAAGAAACTCTCGCCGAGCCAGAATTGCGCGTCCGCGATCAAGGGATCGCTCGAGTATTTCTTGGCGAAGTTGCGCATCGTTTCCTCGGCAAGCGCGTAATCCTTGCGCTGGATATAGCCGACGCCAAGGTCAAATTCGTCCCGCGGCGTTGCCGACGGCGGCAAGGTGGTGAGCGCCCCGGTCGCGTTGGTATTGCGCGGCGGCGGTGGAGGCAGAGCCCCGGCCGGACCGGCACCGGCGGTATTGGCAAGGTCGAGCGGCTCACCCGGATTTCGCCCGCCGGGCGCGCCGATTGGCGCCTCGGCCTGTATCGGGAGCTGGCCGCCGCCAAGCGGACGGGGCGCGCCTGGGGCGTTCGGATTTTGGCTGGGATCGAAGGCATCGCCACGGCGGTGACCCTGTGGCGGCGCTCCCGCAGGCTCCTGGACGATAGGTGCGATCGGCGCGGGTGCTGCGATCTGCGACTCATTGCCTCCTTGCGGCGGTGGCGGCCGATAGAAGGGGGCAGGCTGCACCGGGGGCATCGCGGCGGTATTGGGCTGCGCGGCGGCCGGCAGTCCGCCCGGAGCCATTGGGGCGCCTCCCTGAAGCTGCCTCAGACGCTCTTCGAGCTGCCGGTTGCGGTATTGCAGCTCTTCGTTCTGCCCGGTGAGTTGCCGCAGTTGATTTTCAAGCCGCTGAATGCGGACCTCCGGGTCGACATCGTCGGATTGCGCCCAAGCGTGCGAGCTTAGGGCCTGCAAGCACAGACCGAGCATCGCGGACAGCGCCGCGGCGCGCGAAACTTTATGAAATCTGGATGACATACTAGTGGTCCGATTCTAACATTCGCATCCCCGTTTGGCAGGCACCTTTGCGAATGTTAGAATCAAAAGGACCACCAGAAAATATCTGTTTCTAGTGGAGTCTTGGATTTGACATTCGCAGCGCGTGTCTGCGGCTGGGAGGGCAGCGAATGTCAAATCCACTCCACTAGCCTGACGAACGAAATCGACGTGAGCGCGGAAGACGCATCACCTTGAGAGACGGACTACGCCAAAAATGTGACTGAGACAATCAGAGGGAGAGGCCCGCGGCCGGACCGCCCTCGCATGGCGCGCCAAAACAAAACCGGCGCACCCCAAGGGGCGCCGGCGACAAAGCTTTGAAAGATGAACGGCCCGTTAGATCATGATCCGATTAGATTGATCGGATCATGATCTCATCTCTTTAATTTGAGCATAATCTTTTCGGAAAACCGGCTTCCACTTTTCCGGATCATGCTCTAGGAGCTCGCGTTCAGCACCGTGACCGCGCGGCGATTCTGCGACCAGCAGGAGATATCATTGCAAACGGCGACCGGACGCTCTTTGCCGTAGGAGATGGTCCGCATCCGCGACGGATCGATACCGCGCGAGGCGAGGAAAGTGCGCACCGACTGGGCGCGCCGCGCACCGAGGGCGATATTGTACTCGCGGGTGCCGCGCTCGTCGGCATGGCCTTCAATAGTGAAGGAATAGCGGTTGTAAGTCTGCAGCCACTGCGCCTGCCTCTCCAAAGTCGCGATCGCCTGCGGCGAGAGATCGGTCTGGTCGCTTTCGAAGAAGACGCGGTCGCCTACGTTGACCACGAAATCCTGCTGGCTGCCCGGCGTGGCGGCGCTGGCCATGGCGCCATCGGCGAGCGGGTTCTTCGCGCAGGCGCCCATCGCAAGCGCCACCGCGAGCACCGCGGCGAGCTTAAATCCCTGGAGGATACGCATAGGATGTTTCATTCCGGAGCCTCCACGCTCACGTTTTCGACTGTTATCCGGTCTACAGGGCGATGGTTAAACGAACGTTCCGTCAACCTTGATGGGGCGTTGCCGAACCCGATCAAATGCCACCAAGCGGCGAAAAGCAACCGCGATAGTTAATGGGTTGTAAATATGGCACGAGGGTGGAGGCAAGCGGGAGTTGCGGCCGAAATCGGCCGTTTTCCCAGGGATTCGGGCCCTTCCGGCGTGCTTGACCGCAAAACAGCCTGCATGGGTACGGCCGCCGGACCGCTCGTCAGACGCGCGGGACCATCGTTGCGCGCTCGAAAGCGAACTCCGGCAAGTCGATCACCGGCAGTTGCTCGCTAGTGCGCTCGAACAGCATCCGCCGCTCGAAGGCGCTTGAACGCATGATGGGAAAGCGAGTCAACACCCGTTCCCGCACGTTCCGAAAATCGGACGCCATCAACGCCACCTTTGCCAATGCGTTCGGAAACGGGCGCGGTTCGGCAATGGTCTCGTTCAGAAAGACCCGGCGATAGAACGCCTGGTGTGTAGGACGCACGAGCGCGAGCCCGGTATCGGCATTGAAATATTCGCATGCCAGAAAGACCAGCCGCACCGTCACATAGGGAAGCTCCGGAAAACGCTGGGCCTTTTCCGGGTCCGCAACAAAACGGGCCGGATCGATGAATACCTCGCCTTTATCGAGGCGAGGGTGAAGAACATCGCCGAACAATTCGGTCGTACAGGACATCCGCCGTTCTGACGTCAGGACGTGGAGACGGATAGAGCTACAGAGTTCCCCATCAACATAGACTCCGAACGTCAAGGCGTCGGGCGCATCGTCATAGCGGTCGCTGTAGCGCCCAGACTCTGACGGCGGGATTAATCCGCCCTGCCGATAGGCCTTGTAACGCATCAAGTAGAGCTGATCTTTCTCCTCGGGAGTTTCGATGCGTCGATAGTCGACTCGATCGAACAACGCGCCCCCCCGCACAAAAAGCGAAGCGCGCGGCTCGGCTACAGCCTTCATCCCCTACTCCCCAACTGGAAAACAACTATTGCGGGTAGGATTAACAGCCCCTTAACGCAATTGCAAAGCTATCGGCGGGTTAGGGTTAACCGTTGAAGCCGTTGGCGCGCAATCGAAATCGGTAAAATTACGGGAATTTGCGTCAGGCGATCGATCGCGAGGAGGCCGCAAGAGACCCCTCATCTGGCCGGCGGCCGTGGGAGGCATTCAACAACTGGCGAACACGCGGTGCGGGCACCGGGCGGCTGAATAGATAACCCTGGGCTTCGGTCACCGTACCGTCGACGCTGATCAATTCCAATTGCTCGTTGGTCTCGATGCCCTCGACCACGACCGACATTCCAAGGTCCGCGCTGAGCCGCGCCACGCCGCGCAACAGCCGCAGCGGTCGATCGGTGTCGATGCCCTCCAGGAAGGAGCGGTCGATCTTCACCTTCTGCAGCGGGAAATTATGCAGGTAGCTGAGGCTCGAATAACCGGTGCCGAAATCGTCCAGCGATATGCGCACGCCGAGTGCGCGCAATTGCGACAGCACGTCGTGGGTCGACTGCGTATTGCGCAACAACGAGGATTCGGTGATCTCGATTTCGAGGCGATTGGCGGGCAATCCGGAAACATCGAGCGCGTAACGAATTTCACCCAGCACGTCGCGCTGATGGAACTGCTGCGGCGAGAAATTGACTGCGACGCTGACGGCTCCCGGCCATTGCATGCATTCCATGCACGCCTTGCGCAGAATCCAGCGGCCGAGGTCGACGATCATTCCCATGTCCTCGGCGACCGGAATGATGTCGATCGGCGAAACCGTGCCGCGGATCGGGTGATTCCATCGCAGCAACGCCTCGCAGGTCGATATTTTGCCCGACTGCAGATGGACGAGCGGCTGGTAGAACAGCTCGAACTCCTCGTTCGCCAGCGCCCTGCGCAGGTCGAGCTCGAGGATGCGGCGCGCCTCGACGGTTTGCGCCATTTCGTCACGGAAGAAGCAGAAGGTGCCGCGGCCGTCCGCCTTGGCGCGGTAAAGCGCCATGTCCGCGTTCTTCATCAGCGTATCGGCGCTGACGCCCGCCGGCGCCGTCATCGCGATGCCGACGCTGGCGCCGATCTCGACGAGGTGATTTTCGATCCTGTAACACTCGCTGAGGTGATCGACGATACGGCGAGCAAGACCGGCTGCGTCATCCGGCGATCTGATGTTTTGCTGAAACACCACGAATTCGTCGCCGCCGAATCGCGCCACGAAATCTTCCGGACGCAGCATGGCGCGCAACCGATCGGCGACCGTGCACAAAAGCTGGTCGCCACAGGGATGCCCCAGCGTATCGTTGACCTGCTTGAATTGATCGAGGTCGACGAACAGCAACGCCGACAATTGCTCCGCATCGTGCGGGGCTGCCAGGAGATGCTCGATTTCGTCGCGAAAATTGACCCGGTTCGGCAGCCCCGTCAGCTCATCGAAACGCGCCAAATGCGCGATCCTGGCTTCGGCATTGCGCCGTTCGGTGATGTCCTCGAGCAGCACAACCGCGCCGCCGCCTGCCATCTGCTGGAACTTCCATGATAGCGATCGGCCACGGACGATGTCGGGATCGGTGGTGATGATATCCTTGGCCTGCGAATTCTCGATCTCCGAGAGGATGATCTTTCCGCTCGCCTCCGATACCGAGCCCGCGGTGACGCAGGCGTCAACAATCTGGGACGCGCTTGCGCCCCGCTGCACGAGATCGGCGGGCAGATTCATCATCGTGCTGAAGCGGTGATTCATCACCGCAAGGCCCCCCTCGGGACCAAACATGCACAGGCCGTGTGGCATGTTGTTGAGCGCGGTGTCGAACTGGCCGGCCAGCGCCGCCTCGCGCTCGCGCGCCAACAGCGCCTGCATGAATATTCGGTGCAGATTGGCCGAAATTTGCATGACGGCCACCAGAAATGCGGCGCACAGGACTGACATCGCGATGTAGTAGGGCGTGCCACGCAACGCCAGCGCGATCACGGTTGAACCGAAGCAAAGTAACGCCTGCAACTGGAATATCCACTGCCGTCCATAGGCCCTGCCCGCACCTCCCGCCACGAACCCGGTGGTTGTGGACAAACAAATCATGTGGGCGATGGCGTCGTCACTGACCAGCAGCGTGGTGGAGCACCATGCGCCGACCGCAGCCGCCTGGATCATCGCCCCGATCTGATGGCGCTTCCTCCACCGCGCCGCTTCATCGGCGGTCAGGGTCGATTTGCGCGACTGGTAGCGCTGCAAGTCGAACGCGCGGACGGCGCCGGCCACGACGAGAAGCGCGACACACGCCCAGATGAGAGGTTCTTCCGTCTTCAGCGCGGTCACGCCGGCCGCGATGGCACCGAAGAACAGACCCATAAGCAGCGGACCGGGGGTTTCGAACAACGAATCGATCAACGCCGCGCGAAGGTACGGCGATATCTCCTTGTCGGTTTCCGGTGGGTGGTTCGCCAACTGCATCGTGGGCACGCGTCCTCTGCCGGCGAAAGTCTTACCCGCCGCTGATGAAGCCTTTCTGAGGGAACATCGTTACCGGGTCGTTTTCTTTTGCTTGGAAAAATGAGAATCTACCCACTAAATCAGCAGGCTAGGCAAGGTTTGCCGGCCAGACGGCAAGCCCCTTCCGCAGCCGCGGTGTTAACCCTATGAGAGCAACGGCGACCACGCCGGATCGGACGCGAATCCGGGGGTGGGAACGCGCAATTCGTTGCGCCCGGAAATGTCCACGGTGAACAACGAAGGTCCGCCATTACCGCCGGGATCTCGGAAGAACATCAGCACCCGTCCATTAGGGGCAAAGGTCGGTCCCTCATTGTGAAATCCGGAGGTTAGGATCCGCTCGCCCGAGCCATCGGGCTTCATGATGCCGATGGAGAATTGTCCGCTGCCCTGCTTGGTGAAAGCGATGTAGTCGCCGCGCGGCGACCAAACCGGCGTGGAGTAGCTGCCTTCGCCGAAGGAGATGCGTTGTGCCGGCCCGCCGGCGGCCGGCATCACATAAATCTGCGGCTTCCCGCCGCGGTCGGATTCGAAACAGATGCGCCCTCCGTCGGGCGCATAGGACGGCGAGGTATCGATCGCCGGCGTATCGGTGAGGCGCGTCGTCGATTTCGACCGCAGATCCATCACGAACAGATTGGAATTGCCGCCCTGTTGCAGGCTCATGATCACGCGCTGGCCGTCGGGCGAAAAGCGCGGCGAGAACGTCATGCCGGGAAAATTGCCGACGATCTCGCGCTGTCCGGTCTCGATATTGAGCAGATAGACGCGCGGATCGCCCTGGCCGAATTCCATGTAGGTGATTTCCTGGGTCGAGGGCGAAAAGCGCGGCGTCAGCACCAGATCGCTGCCGCGCGTCAGATAGCGGACATTGGCGCCGTCCTGATCCATCAGCGCGAGCCGTTTGACGCGCCGCTCCTTGGCGCCGGTTTCGTCGACGAACACCACGCGGCTGTCGAAATAACCCTTTTCACCAGTCAGACGCTCATAGATCTGGTCTGAAATGATGTGGGCGATCCGCCGCCAGTATTCGGGCGAGGTGAAATATTGCTGGCCGGTCAATTGCTGACCGGTGGCAACGTCCCAGAGGCGAAACTCAGCCTTCAGGCGCCCGTCGGCTTGACGGGTCATGCGGCCGGTCACCAGCGCCTGCGCGTTGATGGTCTTCCAGTTCTGAAATTGCGGCGCCGTGTCGGTGTTGACAACCTTCTCGATATAGGCCGCCTGATCGATCGGCGCGAACAGCCCGCTGCGCTTGAGATTGTTGGTGATGACCTGGGTGACGCCGACGCTGACCTCGCCATCCGAGGGGCTGCCTGCGACGAAATTGGGAATCGCAATCGGCAGCGGTACGAATTCGCCCTCGGGAATAATCACGTGTTTCTGGGCGAATGCGCTGCGGGGGCTTCCCGTCAGCACGCCGAGCGAGGCCATGCCTGAAATCAGGTGTCGACGGCTCAGGCGGAACGGAATCTTGAGCGGTTGATCTTTGTCGGTCATTTGCAAGGCTTCATTTCATGTCTGCGATCGAGGAGCGGCCAGCCATCAGGTCTTTCGTTCCGTGAATACCGGCGCAAAATATTTCCACTCCTCGAAATAGGCCGCCGGCAGATTATACGGCTGACATTCGATGATCGCGCGCAAGGCGCTCTCCTGATAGACCCGCAGATAGGGCGTCGCGGGCGTGCCTTCCGGCAATGGCATTCCCTCCAGCGTTCCGTCGCGCTTCAGGCGGATGGTGAAGGCGGCCTCCGGATTCTGGCTCTCGATACCGCCATAGGGTTTTTTCCAGCAGCGCTCGACCTGTGTCTGGAACATGGAGCCCCAGGTGGCGGAATTGTCCGCGGCTTTGCCCTTGGACAGGCCGAGTGCGGCATTGGAATTCAACGTGTCGCCGGTGGTCGCCTGCCGGGCCGGATCGCGCTTGTCGAGAAGGGCTGCGATCTTCGACTGGTCGAAGGTACGTTCTTTCGGCTTCTGAGGTTGCAGCGGTGGCGCTGCCGCCTGGACCTGTGGCTTTGGCTTCTTCTCATCCTTTTTCAAAGCCTCCGCGATCGGATCGACCTTCGGCGGATCCGGCTTCTTTTCGATCGGCTTCTCCTCGGCCTTCGGCTTGCTGTCGGCCACCGGCTTCGGCGGATCGGGCTTTTTCTCGACCGGCTTTTCCTCGACTTTCGGCTGAGGCGGCGGCGTGGTGTCGGTCACCACCGGCGGTTTCTCGGTGATCTTGCCCACCGCATCCTCGACGGGCTTGGCCTCGGCAACCTTCTCCGCCAGCGGTTTCGGGTTTTCCTTTTTGCCCGACTTCATGCCGGCCGTGACGTGGGCGAGTTGGTCGGAGGAGATGATATCGACGGGCAAGGATTCTTCCGGGATCGACTCGAAAACCTTGGTGGAGAACGACACTAGTCCCCACCCGATCACGAGGACGTGCAGGGCCACAGACGCAAGCAGTGTCTTGTCGACCTTCACGCTCTAGGACCCCTGCTCCACTTCAGTGACCAGTGCCAGCCGCTTGAACCCGGCGCCCGACAGCCGCCCCATCACGCGCGCCACGGTTCCATAATCCGCCTTCTTGTCCGCCCGCATGAATATACGCTCGTCCAGGCCGCCGCGGGCATCGGTAATCGCCTTTAATTTCGACACCAGGTCGTCCATCGCGACCTCGGTGTCGTTGATGAAGACCCGCCCCTTGATGTCGACCGAAAGCTGCAGCGGCGTCTTGTCCTGCTCCAGGCTTTTGGCCTGGGTCTGCGGCAAATCGAGCGGCACGCCGACCGTCAAGAGCGGTGCCGACACCATAAAGATGATCAGCAACACCAGCATCACGTCCACCATCGGCGTGACGTTGATTTCCGCCATCACGGGGCGACGCCGGCCGCGGCGTCCGCCGCCCGGCGAGCCTGCCATGTTCATCGCCATGTTTTGCTACTCACAGTGTGCATTACCCTATATCGATATCGGATATTACGCACGCTCGTCGATCTGACGTGACAGGATGGCTGAAAACTCGTCCGCGAACCCCTCCAGCCGCTGGGCCTGCCGGTTCACCTCGGAAGTGAACTTATTATAGAAAATGGTCGCCGGAATGGCGGCGATAAGGCCGATGGCGGTGGCAAAAAGCGCCTCCGCGATGCCCGGGGCCACCACCGCCAGCGAAGTATTCTTGGAGGCGGCGATCGACTGGAAGCTCGACATGATGCCCCACACGGTGCCGAACAGGCCGACGAACGGCCCCGCCGAGCCGACGGTCGCCAGCACCAGGAGGCGGCGCTCCAGCCGCTCGATTTCCCGGGCGATCGAGACGTTCATGACCTTTTCGATCCGCATCTGAAGGCCTGCGAAGGATCGCGCATGGCTTTCGAACGAGCGCTTCCACTCGCGCATCGCCGCAACAAAGCAGGCGGCCATCGATTGCGTCGGTTTGGCCGACAGCGCGCGGTAGAGTTCCTCGATCGACTGGCCGGACCAGAACGCCTGCTCGAAGCGGTCCATCGCGCGCTTGGTGCGCGCATAGAGGAATATCTTGTCGATCGCGATGGCCCAGACCCACACAGAACAAGCGAGCAGGCCCAACATCACGGCTTTCACAACCCAGTGAGCCTGCAGAAACAAGGCAATCAGCGAGACGTCAGTGGATGGGGCCAAGGCCGTTTCCTCTCAACGCAAATGTCCCAATATCCTCGAGCCAAAAGCTTCGGGTGGCATGGCTGCCGGTTCCACGGCCGCATGAAATGCGCAGCGGCAAGCGCCAGCGCGAAAGCCGTGTCTGTGTCGCATGGGAGGCCCGTCCAAAGCCGCGGCTTGCATCCCCTGCCAACGTGTCAAAACGAGGGCTATCGGCGCGTCCTTACGCCACTAACCAGACGCTAATCATGGTTAACGTC
>DATGGY010000228.1:0-51880 GCA_035308285.1 Bradyrhizobium sp.
TCCTCGCATTGCGCCACATAGCTCTTGGCGAAGTCGAGATAATCCAGGATCCCTTCCGCATCGGTCCATTGCCGGAACAGATAATTGTTCTTGAAGAAATGATTATGGCCGAAGGCCGCGTGCGCGACCACCAGCGTTTGCATGGTCGCGGTATTTTCTTCCATCAGATAGGAGATGCAGGGCGAGGAGTTGATCACGATCTCATAGGCGAGGCCCTTCAGGCCCTTGCGGTAGAACGCCTCGTGGTGGGCGAAATGCTTGCCGAACGACCAGTGTTTGTAGAACAGCGGCATGCCGGCCGAGGAATAGGCATCCAGCATCTGCTCGGCGGTAATGATCTCGATCTGGTTCGGGTAGGTATCGAGGCCGAGTTCCTCGCGCGCGATCTCCTCGCAGGCGTCGTGGATGCGCTGCAGTTTCGGGAAATCCCAGTCCGCTCCCTCAAACAGGCGTTCGGCTGACGCGGTCATGGCGCGGCCTTCTCCTGGTTCTTCCGACGCTGGAACAAGTCATGAAACACCGGGAAAATCTGGCTGCGCTCGTTGACCTTGCGCATCGACAACGGGGCGCCGTCGGCACGCAGACGCTGGTACAGGGTCCACAACGAGGAATCCGGCATCTCGAACGTACTGCCATTGGCCTCGCCGACCTCGAGATAGGCAAAGAACTGGCTCACGGGAAGGATCATGTCGGTGAGCAGCCGCCCTGTAAGCGCGCTGTCGGCGATCGAATTGTCGCCGTCGGAGGCTTGCGCCGCGTAGATGTTCCAGTCGGAGGGGCGGAAGCGCGACTGGACGATGTCGCTCATCGCCTGCAGCGCGCTCGACACCATCGTGCCGCCCGACGCCGGTCCGTGGAAGAAGGTGTCTTCGTCGACCTCCTCGGCGCGATCGGTATGGCGGATGAAGACGATCTCCACATGCCGGTAGCGCCGGGTGAGGAATACGTAGAGCAGCATATAGAAACGCTTGGCGAGATCCTTCATATGTTCGGACATCGAGCCGGACACGTCCATCAGACAGAACATGACGGCCTGGGCCACCGGTTTCGGCACCGTCTCGAACCGGCGGAAGCGGATGTCGATAGGATCGATAAAGGGAATCCGTTTGGCCTTGGCTTTCATCGCCTCGATTTCGGCCAACAGCGCGGAGCGGCGCTCTTCGTCCTCGCAGGCCTCAAGCTCCGCCTCGAGCTCGGCGATTGCGTCCGGCCGCGGCCGCCGCAGCGCGATGCGGCGCGCCAACGCCAACTGCACGGTGCGGCTTACCGAAATATTCGCAGGCGAACCGGAAGTCGAATAGCCGGCGCGCTGCAGTCCCTCGCTCTCTGCCTCAGCAAGCTTGCGCTTGGCAAGATCCGGCAATTCGAGGTCATCGAGGAACAGGTCGACGAACTCATCGCGCGACAGAACGAAACGGAAGTCGTCCTCGCTGTCGCCTTCGCCCGGGGCGGAAGCCCTGCCGCGGCCCTCGCCCGAACGGGGGAGAATGTCGCCTTCGACGAACTTCTTGTTTCCGGGAAGAACCCGGTCACGTGTGCCGCCTTCGGTGCGAAAGCGGGGTTCATGCATCCCGTCAAGCGGGATTGAGACCTCGCCACCTTCAAGGACGTCCTTGATGTCGCGGCCCTCGGAAGTCTTCTTGACGGCGCCCTGAACCAGCGCCTTGGCCCGGCGCAGGAAACGTTGGCGGTTCTCCAGGCTTTTGCTGCCCGGATTCAGGCGCCGATCGACAATAAACATTGCCACTGTTGCATCCGCCTCAGCCGGCTTGTTTCACACGCATGTACCATTCGACGAGCCTGCGGACCTGGCGCTCGGTATAGCCGCGCTCCACCATCCGCTCGACGAACTCGCCGTGCTTCTTCTCGGTCTCGCCGTCCTTCTTCGAACCGAACGAGATCACCGGGAGCAGATCCTCTACTTGGGAGAATATACGCTTCTCGATGACTTCGCGGATTTTTTCGTAAGAAGTCCAGGACGGATTCTTGCCGCCGTTCTGCGCCCGCGAGCGCAGCGAGAACTTGACGACCTCGTTGCGGAAGTCCTTCGGGTTGGCGATGCCTGCCGGCTTCTCGATCTTGGTGAGTTCCTGGTTGAGAAGCTCGCGGTTGAGCATCTGACCGGTGTCGGGATCCTTGAAGTCCTGATCCTCGATCCAGGCGTCGGCATAATCGACGTAGCGATCGAAAAGGTTCTGGCCGTAATCGCCGTAAGATTCCAGATAGGCCTTCTGGATCTCATTGCCGATGAACTCCGCATAGCGCGGCACGAGCTCGGCCTTGATGAATTCGAGATAGCGCTTCTCGATTTCCTCCGACAATTGCTCGCGCCGGATAGACTGCTCCAGCACATACATCAGGTGCACGGGGTCGGCGCCAAGCTCCGCGGTGTCGTGGTTGAAGGTTGCAGCCAGAACCTTGAACGCAAAGCGCGTCGAGACGCCATCCATGCCTTCGTCGACGCCGGCGGCATCCTTGTATTCCTGGACGCTTCTCGCCTTGGGATCGCTCTCTTTAAGACTTTCGCCGTCATAGACCCGCATCTTTGCAAACAGCGTCGAGTTCTCATGCTTGCGCAGGCGTGACATCACCGAGAAACGCGCCAATGTCTCCAGCGTCGCCGGCGCGCACGGCTCGGACGCGAGCTCAGAGCCCGAAATGAGCTTCTCGTAGATTTTCTTCTCCTCCGCAACCCGCAGGCAATATGGCACCTTGATGACGCAGATGCGGTCGATGAACGCCTCGTTGTTCTTGTTGGACTTGAAGCTCTGCCATTCGGCTTCATTGGAATGCGCCAGAACGATGCCGGTGAACGGTATAGCCCCGATATTCTCGGTGCCAATATAGTTGCCCTCCTGCGTCGCGGTCAAAAGCGGGTGCAGCATCTTGATCGGCGCCTTGAACATCTCGACGAATTCGAGAATGCCCTGGTTGGAGCGATTAAGCCCGCCGGAATAGCTGTAGGCATCGGGATCGTTCTGCGCAAAAGTTTCCAGCTTGCGGATGTCGACCTTGCCGACCAGCGAGGAGATGTCCTGGTTGTTCTCGTCGCCCGGTTCGGTCTTGGCGATCGCGATCTGCCGCAACCGCGACGGCTGGATCTTGGCGACGCGGAAGCGGGAAATGTCGCCGCCGAAGGCCTCCAGCCGCTTGTAGCACCACGGACTCATCAGTCCGCTCAGCCTGCGGCGCGGAATGCCGTACTTCTCCTCGATCATCGGGCCGAGCTGTTCCGGATCGAACAGGCCGAGCGGCGACTCGAACACCGGACTGAGTTCGTCGCCGGCCTTGAGCACATAGATCGGATGAACCTCCATCAGCGACTTCAGCCGTTCGGCTAGCGAAGACTTGCCGCCACCGACCGGACCCAGGAGATAAAGTATCTGTTTGCGCTCCTCGAGCCCTTGCGCTGCGTGGCGGAAGAAACCGACGATGCGCTCGATGGTTTCCTCCATGCCGTGGAATCCCGAGAAGGCGGGATAAGCGCGCATGGTCCGGTTCAAAAAAATGCGGCCAAGGCGGGGGTCCTTGGCCGTGTCAATCATCTGGGGCTCACCGATCGCCGCTAGTAGTCGTTCGGCCGCGTTCGCATATCGCATCGGGTCGCCTCGACACGATTCAAGATATTCCGACATCGAGATGTCGGTTTCGCTCCGTGCCTCGAACGACCGGGCGAAAGCATTGAACAGAGAATCGTTATACATTGATCCTGCTCCTCATATGGTTTGCTGCACCGCTGGAACGCGCGTCATTCCTTCCACGTCGTCGAAGCGCTGCCTGTACCCGGCCCGCGAATCAGCAACAGTACATGAAGCCATTGGACACGCGACCGACTTCATGGGGCAATGCAATACTTGTGCTAGACGATCCGACATGGCCAAAAAGTCATATGATTCCTACGATATGTCACCATCTCGCAACATCCGGGCCACTACTGCCGTTCGGCGCCGCGCACGAGTTAATGTTTTGTTAACTTGTGGGTTCGCTGGGTTCCAAGGAAAGATTGGGCGCGGAAGCAAGCGATATCGGGGCATTTGACCTCACAAGCGCGGTATCGGTGCGCGGCGCAGTGACGCGGCCGTGGAACGAAAATCCATCGCCACCGCAGACTTTAGTAGTGCGGCGTGTGTGCCTTGGCGGGTTGGGTGCGTGCCCTGGCGCGTTGCAGGCGCTCGGGCCCGTCCATCTTCGCAAGAACGTGAGCAGCGTAGCTCTGCGAGTGCTGACAGATGCCGGCCGGCGCTACCGATCTCGTCGCGTGCAAGAAGGGTTGCCGGCACCTGCACCTGAGGACTCTCGCCGTCCTCAGACTGGTCGTGCCAGTTCGAACGGCGTTGACCACTTTCCGTGCTCGCCGCGCCGAAGCCGCCGACATCTCTTTCGATCGGTCCGCGCGCCGGCACAAGCCGAGCCGGATCGTCACCGTCAAGCCGAAAGATCATTTTCATCTGCGCCGGGTGCCAAGCGCTAGCGACGCGCCGTTCTTGAAGCGACGTATCGAAGCGCGCTCCCGCGCCATGCAACGCGTGCGGGAGCCCGCCTTTCGGCTGATTGTGCGCTGTGTCATATTACGGCTGCTAACCTTTTAGTTGGTTTGGTTGGTTGAATATCTTTGTGCCCATGGCAGCTTGGGTAAGCTATCCCTCGGGAAAATGGGCGGCCAGACAAGGGCTGGGCGATGTCAGATTCAGTGCAGACACCGCCGGCGAAAGGCCGGCCGCCAGCGCCAGCATCGGCACCCAAATCCTGCGGCAAGCGATCGCAAGGAAGGTGCTGGCCCCGCACCGTCACCTGCGCCGACGGCCGATAGGACCGATCTTGCCTGAATCCGTTGAATTAGGCACGAGGCCCGACCGGCTGCCGAACAGGGCTTTCGGGGTATAAGTTGATCGTTGGCGGCCAGACCGGTACTAACGGGCTCAATCGTGGCTGCCCAGCCTCGGTTTCGGAAAAAAGGGCCGGGGAGGCGCAGCGATGACCGGCAATTATGCGCGGGGGATTGCGATGATTTTCAGTGCAGACATGTCGACGATACTCAACCGTATTCTCGACACCGCCGCCGACAATTTGAGGGTTGCAAAGATCCTGATCCAGCTTGGTCTTGACCCAAACAACGTCACCTACGATGCGATCTTCAATCGGCTGCTCGAAATCGTTCTCGCCAACATCACGCTCGCCAACATGTTCGCGCTGATCGGCTCAGCCTTCTTTGTCGCCACCCTGCTGACGCAGACCATGGTCCCCTTGCGGGTCGCGAACATGATCGGTTGTCTGTTCTTTGCCGTCTACGGCGCGCTTGCCGGAGCCGTGACGACCCTTTTCCTTTATCTCCTGATGGTTCCCATCAACGCCTATCGCCTGCGTCAAATGCTGCAACTCGTGAAGATGGCGCGCGGCGCGACGCAGGGCGACGCGTCGATGGAATGGCTGAAGCCGTTCATGACCGAGCGCAAGTATCGCAAGGGCGACGTGCTGTGCAAGAAGGACGATCCCGCCAACGAGATGTTCTTGACCGTCACCGGAAAATTCCTGGTCAAGGAAATCAATGTCGAACTGCCGCCGGGAAACCTGATGGGCGAACTCGGCTTCCTGTCGCCCGACAACAAGCGCACGGCGACCGTCACCTGCCTCGAAGACGGCCATGTCCTGACCATCACCTATGAGAAACTGCTTGAGATCTACTTCCAGAATCCGCAGTTCGGCTACTACTTCCTGGTGCTCACGAGCCAGCGCCTTCTGGAGAACAACGCGCGGCTGCAAAGCGAACTCGCACAGAACAGGATCGCGCTGCAGATCGCAGCCGCCGCAGGCGTGCAGAAATAGGCGGCCGCGCCTGGTACGTACGGCTAGGTCCGCGCGTTGCCGATTGCGCGGTTTTATCCTAGCGTTGTGGGGCCACGACCGCGAGGAGGATTTTTGCCGATGGATGTCATTCCGTTGGGTCCGGGATTTGGCGCCGAGCTGCGCGGCGTGACGCTGTCCGATGTCGCCGCGGACGATGCCGCCTATGCGGCGGTGCGCGCGGCCTTCGAAGAGCATTCGGTCCTGGTGTTTCGCGATCAGGAAGTCACCGACGAAATTCAGCTCGCTTTTTCGCGCCGCTTCGGGCCGCCGGAGGTGACCAAAGTCGGCTCGCAGGGAACGGGTTCGCATTTCGTGATCCTGAGTACCATCGGCCCTGACGGCAAGGCGGTGCCGCCGGATCACCGGCTTTCACTTCGCAGCAAGGCCAACCAGCTCTGGCATACCGATTCCTCTTTCAAGCGCGTGCCTGCGCTCACCTCGATTCTTTCGGCGCGCATCATCCCCGCGCATGGCGGGGAGACGGAATTTGTCTCGACCCGCCTTGCCTTCGGGAGACTCGATCCCGCCTTGCGCTTGAGGCTCGAAAATTCCTTTGCCTGGCACGACTATGCCCATTCGCGCGGCCAGATCGCGCCCGACCTTGCAAGCGCAGAGGAGCGCGCGGCGCTGCCGCCGCAATGCTGGCGTATGGTGTGGAAGAATCCCGTCAACGGCCGCGGCGCGATCTACCTTGCGTCCCACGCCTACGCGGTCGAAGGCATGGAGCGCGCCGCCGGCACTAAGTTGATCGACGAGATGATCGCGTTCGCGACCGCGCCGGGTGCGAGCTACGTGCACCAGTGGCGCAAGGGGGACGTCGTGATGTGGGACAACCGCGCGACCATGCATCGCGGCCGGCCGTGGCCTTCGCACGAGGCCCGCTTGATGATACGCACCACGATCTCGGCAACCGAGGCGGACGGCGTCGAAGCCATGCGCCGGCCATCGTCGCAGGCGGCCGAATGAGGCAGCGGCCGCTTTCGGCGATGCCTTTGTCATCCAGCCGATAGCGACGGCATATCAGGGTACCGCGCACCGCGGCCACGCGCCGCATTAGGGAAAAATTTCGCGATTTTGTTTCCTTTATCGAAACAGCACTGCGCCAAGCTCGTCTCGAATTCCAGCGGACGGACAGCCGAACCGCGTCCGCGTTCGAAGCGGTAGACTTGTCTCCCTTTGCGGAGGGTACCATGCATTTTGCAGCCGGAGCATTGGTCGTGCTGTCGGGCCTGTTTTATGCCGCCGACCACCATGAAATCGGCTCGCTCGGCGATACGATGTGTCGCTATGGCGGGGTCTTCTGCGACAATCCATCCTACGTCTTTGTCGCCGCCATTCTCGCCGCACTTTGGGGCACGTTCGTCAGCGTGCGCTGAAGCGCTAACGCGGCTGCGGGCCGATTACCCGCGGCGGCGATGGTTGCGAGACCGCGTACCCGTGAGTGAATCGGGTCCAATCGCGTTGGTCGGCGTCGGACGATCCGTGATCCGCTCGCCGAACAGACTTCCGATCAGTTCCACGACGGTGCGCGCGGTGCGCCCGCGTTCGTCGAGGAATGGATTGAGCTCCACGATATCGACCGACTGCACCAGTCCGGAATCGTGCAGCATTTCCATCACCAGATGCGCCTCGCGATAGGTCGCGCCGCCCGGCACCGTGGTGCCCACGCCCGGAGCCACGCTGGGGTCGAGAAAATCGACATCGAAACTCAAGTGCAGCACGCCATGGCTTGCCTTCACCCGATCGATGACGCGGCGGATTAGCACACCTACCCCGAATTCGTCGATCTGGCGCATGTCGGCAACGCTGATCCGGCGATGGCGCAGCAGGTCCTTTTCCAGTTTGTCGATCGAGCGCGTGCCGAACAGTTCGAGCCGGCTGGAATCGATCGAGGTGCGCGGCTCTTTCCCCAACAAGCCGTCGAGTCCGGGCTCGCCGCAGAGAAACGCCGCCGACATGCCGTGCATGTTGCCGGTGATCGTGGTGGCCGGCGTGTTGTAGTCGGCATGGGCGTCCAGCCACATCACGAAAAGCTCACGGCCGATTTCGCGGCAATGACGCGCGACCCCATTCACCGAGCCCATCGACAGCGAGTGATCTCCCCCGATAAAGATCGGGATGGCGCCGGAATGCACGATCTCATAGGCGCGCGCGCTCAACGCACCGATCCAGCGCTGAATTTCGCGGTAGTGTTTGGCGTTGTCGGGAAGGGCATCATCGAGGTCAGCGACGCCGGCAACCGAAAAGTCGCCGTGGTCGTTGACAGCAAAGCCTAGTCCCTCGAGCAGGGTCAACAGACCAGCCGTCCGCAGCGCAGCCGGACCCATCAACGTGCCGCGCTGCGACGCGCCGATCTCGATGCCGGCGCCGAGCACGGAGATTTGTTTCGGAAGCTCCGATCTTGCAGTTTCGTTCACGGGTGAGATCTCTTTAGCGCTCGATCCTTGTGCAACGATTCCCGAAGAAAACGGTGTGAAATTTTTGGCGCGCCGCACAAAAAAAGCCCCGGGCGATGCCGGGACTTTCAGTCTTTCCAAGGGTCGGGAGAACCCATGCCGGAAGAAGTCCGTACGACTCGCCCACCGACCAGTCAAAGATGCAGTTGAGTCGACTCACAGTCTATGAGAAATGCGCAGCGGCGGTGTAGTTGCCGGCAGATTTTGCCAGGGTGTTGCAGAATGGGCGCTACCGGAATCAGCCCGATTGGTCAAAATCGGCGTCCCTTTTTGGGCGGGAAAGCCTTGACGCAGGACACGAATTTGTCCTTTCCGCGCCGCCGCATGGGGTTCGGCTGCAGCAAAAAATTGATTTTCTTTGGTCGATTCCGGGAAGTTTTCCCGCCGATCGGGGTATCAATTCGATAAACCAGCAATTGAATCGGCTGGCACTTGGAGCAGGACGATCCGATGAACGAACACCGGATTGCAAACAGACAGCGGGTCCTGAAGGGCGGCACCATCGAGTTCGGCGGTGGCGCGATCACTTGCACGGTTCGCAACATCTCCGCCACTGGTGCTGCGCTCGACGTCACGAGCCCGGTCGGGATCCCGGCGCAGTTCACGCTCGTGACCGCGGGCAATCATCTGCCCTGCCGCGTCGTCTGGCGCAAAGAGAAGCGCATAGGCGTCACTTTCGAAAAGCCTTAACGCAATCATTCGCAAGAACCAATCGGAGCGGCACGCCGCCCGCGGTTCACTGTCATTTGCCGATACGCTAGGCCCGCGAATCAGCCGATAGTGCGACCTGCAATCTGCCGCATTGAACCTTCGCAAACCGTGACCGCAGTGAAAGAGAACGCGTCCCCTTCAAACGGCTGGGCGCCCCGGCTCGCACAGGAAGCAAGACTGCGCGAGCTCGACGATCTTATCGCGCGCCCGCGCAACGGCGATGAGACCATGGCAACCGAAATCGAGCGCGCTGCCCTGCTCGGCGCGCTGGACCGCCGCCAAGACGCCCAGCTCGCCTTTATCGACATATTGCGCCGCTGGCCTACCAACTTCAGTGCGCTCAACGAATTCGGAACGCTGCTCGCAAGCGAGGGTGCGATCGACGCTGCCTGCCGCGTCTATGCGGAAGCGATCCTCCACCATCCCGCCAATCCGATGGGACATGTGAACCTCGCCAATCTCCTGTTGCGCGCCAACAAGCACGAAAAGGCGCGCTCCCATTACGAGGCGGCCCTGAAGTCCGATCCGGAGCACGCTGGCGCGCATCAGGGGTTGGGCGCAGTTTTGGCGGACAATGGCGAGCGCGACCACGCGCGCGAGCATTTCCGCAAAGGCTTTCGCGGTCACGCAATCTCGACCTTGCCCTATCGCGGAAGCCGACCGCCGGTGCCGCTGCTGCAACTGGTGTCTTCCGGCGGCGGCAATATTCCTACCGCCCCGTTCCTCGACGACCGTATCTTTTCGACCTCGGTCATCGTCACCGACTATCTCGACCCATCTCTGTCGCTGCCGCCACACCGGCTCATCTTCAACGCAATTGGCGATGCCGATCTCTGCGAGCAAGCGTTGGAAGCCGCCATTCGATTGATCCGGCGCAGCCACGCCCCCGTCATCAACGATCCACGCGCGGTGATGAAGACCGGGCGCATCTGCAATGCCGCGCGGCTCGCCGCCTTGCCCGGTGTGGTGACGGCGAAAACCCTCTCGGTCGCCCGCGACGTTCTCGCCGACCCCGATGGCGTCGCTTCGGTCGCTGCGAACGGGTTTACCTTTCCCCTGCTGTTGCGTTCGCCCGGTTACCATACCGGGCGCAACTTCATCCTGGTCGAGAAGCCGAGCGAACTGGCCGATGCCGCAGCCGGTCTGCCGGGAGACGATCTATTGGTAATCCAACATCTCGACGCCCGCGGCAAGGACGGCGCCGCGCGCAAATACCGCGTGATGATGATCGACGGCAAAATCCAGCCGCTGCATCTGGCGATCTCCCGAAGCTGGAAGGTGCACTATTTCACCTCCGACATGGCCGACCAGCCGGACTATCGCGCCGAGGAAGCCGAATTTCTGCACTATATGCCGGCCGTGCTCGGCGACAAGGCGATGGCCGCGCTCACGGCGATCCGCGACGCGCTGGGCCTCGACTATGCCGGTGTCGATTTTGGACTAAGCCTCGCAGGCGATTTGTTGCTGTTCGAGGCCAACGCGACCATGGTGATCGCCACCCCCGACCCCGACCCGCGCTGGGCCTATCGGCGCAACGCCATCACTTCGGCGATCGACGCCGTGGTAAAGATGATCAGGAAACGGGCGGAAGGCGCGGCCTGCGCCGATGTTGCAGAGCAATAACTATCCTAAAATTAATCCGCCCCCGGCATGGCTCGAAGTCGCGGCTTACGCGTTTAAACACCATCTCTTGAATAAGACTTGACCGGGATGGAAACGATGAAACGGGCCTTGGCTACGTTTGCCTGCATCTGCATCCTGGCCGGTGGATTTTACGCCGCCGCCAGCAAGTGGGCCATTCGGCACGAGACGCTCAATCTCTTCGACACCGCGCGCGCTCGGCCGGTGTCGGTGGACTTGGCCGTGCGCCGGGACTACGAGATGAAGGCCGATGCCGGCTTCTGGAAGCTCCCCGTCGCCATCATCAGCAACGGCAACACCGTCAGCAACACCGAATATTCGTTCCTCGCCAACGTGCTCGCGGCGCGGGGATATCTGGTGGCCAGCATCCAGCAGGACTTGCCGACCGACCCACCGCTCGTGACCAGGATCGGCCTGCCCTATGTCGGCCGCCTCGACGTCTACAAGCGCGGAGAAGCCAATATCCTGTTCGTACTCGGCAAGCTGAAGGAATTGCAGCCGAATGCCGACTACGATCACCTGACGCTGGTCGGACATTCCAATGGCGGCGACATCGCGATGTTCTGCGCCAAGGAGCATCCGGAGCTTGTGTCGAACGTGATCACGCTCGACAATTTGCGCGTTCCCTTCGTGCTCAACCGCAAAATGAAGATTTTGTCTTTCCGCTCGGCCGACCCTAACTTCAGGACCGATCCGGGCGTGCTGCCGACGCCGCAGCAGGCCAAGGCCGACGGGATCGACATCGTCAAGACCCAGTTTCAGCACACCGACATGAGCGACCGCGGCCCGGACTCGGTGAAGGAAAGGATCCAGGGGACGCTCGAGCGGTTCCTAGGCGATGCCTCCTCAAGCGATCTTTCACCGGCCCCTACCGACAAGCCACTGATCGCCAAGCTCGGCCCGGCGCCCTATCCATAAGATTTGACGGACTGCAAACCGCAAGGGCGGAACCTCAAAATCGAGGGCTGCCCTGCTTTCGCGTGCCCGTCGATGGCGTAGCCTTGAGCCGCCAAGTCGGCAGCCTTGAGCCAAATCAATGCACAAGGTTCCGGCTCGACCCAAGAATATCCGATGGGCAAATTGATTTTTCGCTGCGCCCGGACGGGCATGAACGTTCAGATCCAAATGCCCGACGTGGCGTCGAGTGACCATCCGGATTCCTACGAGTCCGTCAAATGCCCGGCCTGCGCCGGGATCCATCTGATCAACAAGACCACCGGCAAATTGTTGGGTGACAATGAAGGCAGATTATCGGGCGACAAGAAAAAATAAGATGCCACCCAGTCAGGTTAGCGCGGCGGTCGTCCAAATCGCTCCGCGTCTGCACCCGTCGAAACCTGCCGGGCGGCCAGGCGATCGGGAGGCAACATCGGTCGTACTCCGGCCGCCGCCTCCACCGCCACCCGAGTTGGAGGCGCAATCGGAGGTGCTTCAGGACTGCAAGCGCGGCCTTCGAGGGATGCGGAGCTTTTTCAAGCGCCTGATCGCGCGCATTGACCTGTCGGATTTTCCCGGATCGTGCTGCGGCTAAGAGCGGAAGCAGCGGTTTGGGAGCCTATTTCGGCCGGCCGTCTGCACCGAACTGGCGAAGATAGGCCCACAGGTTCCTCGCTTCGCTTTGGTCCTTGATGCCGGCAAAGGCTTTCTTGGTACCCGGAATTTTCGCCCTGGGATCCCGTATATATTGCACAAAATCGCTCTCGCTCCAGGTAAAGGCACAATCCTTGTTGGCGGCCGAATAGCTATATTCCTCGACACTCCCGCATTTGCGTCCGTCGATGCCGTTGAGCTCTGGTCCGATCTTGTTTTTCGCATTGGGGCCGATGGCGTGGCAGCCCAGGCATCTTGAGAACGAGATTTCCCCGGCCGCGACGTCCTGCGCGCGAGCACCTGATATCGACAGGCCGAGTACGACCGCCGCCATGAAGATTTCGCTGGTTGCGCTCTGCGATATCATCACTCCGCACCTCCTTGTCTGCGGTTCACCAGCCACGGCATCATCACAAACAACAGGAGCAGTATGGCGTAAAAGGCGCCGGCGGGCGTTGCGAAATTTCGCAATTGCTCCGACGGCGGAAGCCCCCGCATGGCGCCGACCGCAAAGTCGGCGAGTTGTTGCAAGACGAGCGCACCGATGCCCATCGTCGCAAGCGATACGTAATCCCCCGCAAGTTTGGTTCTCGCCGGCACCCATCGGGCGGCCAGGATCATGACGGCCGGCAGAAAGGGCGCTTCGCAAAGCACCGCGACCGGCTTTCCCAATCGCGGCTCCAGCCAGAACACCCTGATGGCACCGAACAGAAATCCGCCGCCAAAAACGATGGCGAAGTAAAGCAGGGATGCCAGCGCCACTCGCACCGAATTTTCCTCACACTCTCGTACCTCAAGATTTGTGTCGAGGGAACTCCTTCGTCCCTTGATCGAGATCAATGGCACTGGAGCGATAGCGCGCATGCATGGCGCAGGTCGAAGCCCTTGCTCGGGCTGGCGGCGCATTGGAGGAGAACATCGGATGGGCGCGGATTTCAGGCGGATTTTGGTTCTTGCGATGACTGTCGCGGTGAGTGGGATACTTGGCGGCTCGCGGGCCATTGCGGCCGACGCCGATCACGGCGCGGACCTTGCCAAGCGATGGTGTGCCACCTGTCATGTGGTTGCCCCCGACCAGAAACAGGCGAGCGCCGACGTCCCCCCGTTTGCCGCGATCGCAAGCAAGTCGGATTTCACCCCGGAAAAGGTCGCCTTCTTCCTGCTCGATCCGCACCCGAAGATGCCGAATTTCCCGCTGAGCCGTAACGAAGCCGCCGACATCGCCGCCTATATCGGTTCGTTGCGCAAATAAAGCCAAGAATCAGCGTGCAAAGGCGCCACCGCTGGCGGACAATCACCACGCAAGCATAACGCGCGGTGAAGGGCAGCATGGACCAGGGCGAAATCGTCAGCACGGGAACCCCCACCAAGGCCATGCCGGTCGCTCCCGCTTGAACAATTTTTAGGTGAACTACCGGTTTGCTACCTCTTTCACTTGTGTCCGGAATCCAACATAATGCGGCCGGTTCAGCCTAGTTTCGTGGCGTTGCGTCTGCTTCCGGTATGAATGGAGGACAGGATGCTGAACATTCCGCCGCCGACGCCTACCTGCACGCGCTTTGACACCACCGTCGAGATGTCGTGCCTCAAATGCAGCGGCCGCATGAGGCTGACCTTGATCGAGCCGCAAGACTGTCACTTCAACCTTCTGACTTACCGCTGCGGCGGGTGTGAATCGGACGAGAGTTTTCTGAAGGCCATCTAAGCGGCTCGCTCGTTCACGCGAGCGCGCAAGTTAGCTCGTTTGACGGGCAGTGGGCCGTGAGAGCAGGCGATCCGTCAAGGCGACGCGGGCGCGTCACGGTTTGGGTTTCGTTGCATCCTTGGCGGCAGCCATGACATCGCCCGTGATCTGCCGCATATGCTCGCCGGCATTGGTGAACTGGCTTCTCAGGAATTCCGACTGAATCTGCATGGCCTGCTGAAGATCGGTGGCGTGCACCAGTTTGCGGGCATGTTCGAAGGCCGCCTTCATATTCTGCTGGGTAAAGGACAAGGCCTGCTTGGAAATCTCCGTCCCCGGGTTCGGCATCGACCCGACCGATTTGTTGGCGGCATCGAAGAACATTCCGAACGCCCGCTCCGCCTGGTCGATGGTCTTTTCGGCCAAGTCGCGCAGCTCAGTCGGCACTTCCAGTTTCGCTTCGGTCATGGACGCCACCCTCCTGTTTTCGCCCGTGAGAATTATCACACTTCCCGGACGGTGGCGACTAAGCCTTCAGGGCTGCAACATCTTGTCTCGGGCTACTTGCAGCAAATTCTCGACGACCAGGAACTCTTCTTCGATCAGCATTTTCATGGTCATCAAAACTCCCGGCCAGCTGGCGCGTTTGCTGGACGGCGAGATGGGGAACAAAAGCAGCTGCGCGCGCCTAAGCCGCCACCCGTATTGGACGCTCTTCGCAAGCCTCCATTCACCAGACGCGCGTCGGCATGCAGGCAGCTTTAGCCGGAATCGTCTTATTCATCTGGTGAACACGCGCGAAATCATGCGGGCGAACAAGTGACGCTCAACGCGGGGTGAACCGCCCGTTGACGCCGCCGGGCGCGGGATCGGTGGCGAGCCGCTCGACCAGATCGATGACTTCAGAGCGTTGCAAGGGCGAAAGCTTGATGAACGCTTTCAGGAGCCGCAGGCCCTGGATCGTTTCGTTGGATGGATATCCGAGCTTCTCGCTCAATTCCGAAACGGATGTGCGATTTTTCATCTCGCGCCTTTAACGGGCAAAATTGAAACAGGGCTGTCAGGTTGAAAGTATGCCAAGGAACAACCCCACCGGCAAGGAATTCCGCCACCTATAACCGCAGGATTCGGCAGGAGTATTCCAGCACTTATTGCCTTATGTGACGGAATTTGTACGAGTATTGCCATAACCGGCGACCGGCGCCAGGCGGTCGATCGCTGCGCCACCCGAAATATCCACCGGCGTTGGGTCTGTCGCCGCGAAAGCGCTCTCGCCGCATTCCCGGCTGCCGGCACTTCGCAGCACTTCGGCGTCACGGCGCGCTGGTGGCAAAGATGCGAGGCGTCGCGTTGAACCGAATTGGAAGATTCGAGAGCAAAGCATTGCCGCATTTCACTTTTAAGTGACCCCCTCGCCCGAAACGGCCGAAATAAACGATGCCGGTCGATGTTCCCATCATAACAGATACCGGCACGGAAAGTCTCGCAATGCACAGGGCTGCCCTCCTTTCACTTTCGACTTCGGTTCCGCGGCACATCTTCCTGCAGAAGGATGTTCTTGCCGCGGCATGGGACGTATTCGGCAACCGCTTTCCCGATTTCGAGAGGTTCGCGAGCATTTTCGCCAACACCGGAATCGTCAAGCGTCACGGTGTGAAACCCTTCGATTGGTATCTCACGCAGCGCGGCTGGCCGGAACGCACCGAGGCATTTCTCGAGGGGGCCGAGGCGCTGTACATCGACGTCGCCGAAAAGGCGCTGGCGAGCGCTGGCCTTCGCGCCGCCGATATCGACACCGTCGTGACCGTTTGTTCGACCGGCATCGCCACCCCCAGTCTCGAAGCGCGTGTCCACCGCCGTATCGGCTTTCGATCCGATGTCTCGCGCGTGCCGGTGTTTGGGCTGGGCTGCGCCGGCGGCGTCTCGGGCATCTCGATTGCCTCGCGCCTGGCGCAATCGCGGCCCGGCGCCAATGTGCTTCTTGTTGCCGTCGAACTCTGCTCGCTCGCGCTTCGGCTTGACGAACTCACCAAGGCCAACATCGTCGCCACCAGCCTGTTCGGCGATGGCGCGGCCGCGATTGTGCTACGCGCCGGCGACGGCGGAGAGACTCAAATCGAGAGCGTCGGTGAGCACCTTTGGCCGGACACGCTCGACATCATGGGCTGGAACATCGACCCTCTCGGCTTCGGCGTGATCTTTCGCCGCACCATCCCCGACTTCGTCACCACCGAATACAAAGCAGCAGTGACACAGATTCTGTCTCGCATGCAGCTCGATGCCGCAGACGTCGACAAGTTCATCTGCCATCCCGGTGGCTCCAAGGTGATCGATGCGATCGAGACTGCGCTCGCACTCGGCCAGGGAACGCTCGAACACGAGCGGCAGGTCATCGCCGACTACGGCAACATGTCGGCGCCGACGGCGTTGTTCGTCCTCGAACGTGCGCGTGCAAAAGGACTGCCGCCGCGTTCGGTGTTGACGGCGCTTGGACCCGGCTTCACCGCAAGCTGCGTTTCGCTGCGGCACGCAGCGTGACAGCGGCCGAGCTCATCCTCGCTCTTGTGACGTGCCAGCGCGGCGGCGAGCTCCTTCTTTCATATCACAACACGCGCAAGCTTTTGGCCCGTGGCGCGATCGAGGTGGCGCCTCGACATTATCCCCTGATGGTCGCGCTACATTCGCTGTGGCTGATCGCGTTGTGGCTGTTCGGGCACGACCAGGGCGTGAACGTACTCGCGCTCGGCGCTTATCTGGCGCTACAAGGCCTGCGCTTCTGGGTGATGCGCACGTTGGGAGCGCGCTGGACCACAAGGATCATCGTTTTGCCGGGAGAGCGGCTGGTGTCGAGCGGCCCCTACCGCTATCTCACCCATCCCAATTATGCGGTGGTCGCAGGCGAAATCGCCCTGCTGCCGCTGGTGGTGGGTTTGCCCTGGATCGCCGCCCTCTTTACCGTCCTCAACGCCGCGATTCTCTTCATCCGCATTCGTGCCGAAAACCGCGCCCTTGACGCCTCGCGCGCGATTGCGCCGCGTGCCGCACCATGAGCGAAGCGATCGCGGCGCCGGACGAAGCCACGGGCGCAACATGGCTCGGCTTCATCCTGATGTGCCTTGGCATGTTCATGGCGATCCTCGACATTCAGGTGGTCGCTACCTCGCTGCCTGCGATCCAGGAGGCGCTGGAAATCTCGCGCGACGCGATGAGCTGGATCCAGACGGCCTATCTGATCGCGGAAATCACCGCTATCCCGCTGACGGGTTGGCTGACGCGCGTGCTGACGTTGCGCTGGCTGTTCGTTTCCGCAATCGCCCTGTTTACGCTCGCCTCCATCGGCTGCGCCTCAAGCTCCGATTTTGCGACGCTGGTTTCGTTCCGAGTGGTGCAGGGCTTTGCCGGCGGCACCCTGATCCCGGCGGTATTTTCGGCCGTGTTCCTACTGTTTCCGCTGCGCCTGCACCCGATCGCCACGACACTGGCCGGCATCATGGCGGTGCTGGCGCCGACCGTGGGTGCCGTGGTCGGCGGCTGGATCACCGAGACCTGGTCATGGCATTGGCTGTTCCTGATCAATGTCGCCCCCGGGGTGGTTGCGGCCGCCGCCACGCCGTTCCTGCTGCCGGCGGACGAGCCCAACTTCGACGTTCTCGCAACGCTGGACCGCGCTTCGCTGGTGCTGATGGCGGCAGCGCTTGCCGCACTCGAGCTCGGCCTGAAACAGGCGCCGCTTGATGGCTGGCTTTCACCCCGCTGCCTCATGCTGTTCCTCGCAAGCGCCGTGACCGCAACGATCTTCGCGAGGAGGACGCTTCACGCGGCCCATCCCGTGGTCGATCTGATGACGCTGCGCGCACCCGCCTTTGCGATCGGCTGCGCTTTGAGTTTCTGCCTTGGGGTCGGCATGTTCGGCTCGGTCTATCTGATGCCGGTCTTCCTCGCTTATGTGCGGCGCCACGACGCGTTCGAGATCGGCGTCGTCATGCTGGTCACGGGCGTCGCCCAACTGGTCGCCTCGCCGATCGCGGGGGCGCTGGAAAGCCGGCTCGATCCGCGCAAATTGTCGGCGTTCGGCTTTGCCCTGTTCGCGCTTGGCCTTGGGATGAGCGCGTTCCAGAGCCGCGTCGCCGATTTCGACGAGATGTTCTGGCCGCAGGTCGCACGCGGCATCGCCATCATGTTCTGCCTGCTGCCGCCGACGCAGCTCGCGCTTGGCACATTGACGGCGGCGCAAGTGCCCGACGCCAGCGGACTCTTCAACCTGATGCGAAACCTCGGCGGAGCGATCGGCATCGCACTGATCGACACCGTCCTCTATGGCCGGACCATCGGTCACGCCGAAGCCTTGCGCGACCGGCTGATCGCGGGCGACATCACCGCGGCGCAGGCGATCGGGCTCGACGTGCAGCTTTTCCAGCATCCCCCGCCCGACGCGTCGCAGGCCACTATCGAGGCCTATGTCCGCCCGATGGTCGAGAGGGCGGCGTTTGCGATGAGCGCGAACGAAGCCTGGATGCTGCTCGCGATCGTGGGGCTGATCGGGCTCTTGCTGGTGCCGTTCGCGGGAAAGCCGCAAGCGGCGCCGGGCAAATTCTAGCAAAGCGGCCTACTTCGACGCCGAGTCCTTTGCCAGCAAGGCGACGGCGTCCTGCACCGTGGTCATGAACTGGGCGGGGAAGATGATGGTGGAGTTCTTCTCGACCGAAATTTCCGCCATTGTTTGCAGCGTACGGAGCTGGAGCGCCACGGGATGCGCGGTGATGATATCGGCCGCCTGGCCGAGCTTGACCGCGGCCTGGTATTCACCCTCGGCGGCGACGATCTTGGCGCGGCGTTCGCGCTCGGCCTCGGCTTCCTTGGCCATCGCCCGCTGCATGTTGTCCGGCAGCGTGATGTCCTTGATCTCCACCGCGGTCACCTGGGTTCCCCAGGGTTCGGTGTGCAGATCGATGACGTTCTTGATCTGGTCGTTGATGCTTGCGGTGTCCGACAAAAGCTGATCGAGGCTGAAGCGGCCGACCACATTGCGCACGGTGGTCTGGCTGATCTGGTTGATCGCGTTGTAGACGTTCTCGATGGCGATCACGGCCTTTTCCGGGTCGGTGATGTGGTAGTAAGCGACGGCTGCGATATCGATCGAGACGTTGTCCTTGGTGATGATCTTCTGCGAGGGGATCTGCATCGTGACCGTGCGCAGCGACACGCGCGTCATGGTCTGGAACGGAACGAAGATCAGCGTCAGGCCCGGCCCTCGCACGCCGGCGAATTTGCCGAGCAGGAACACCACGCCGCGCTCGTATTGCTTGAGCACGCGAAGCGAAATGAAGAGGTAGAGGATGATTAGAAGTACTGGAAAGGAAATGAAGCCCATCGCGCGCCCTCGCCGATTATTGGAATTTAGCCTAGCACTTTACGGTCGGCTTGCGAGAGCGCGATTTGCGTCTTCCACATTGATCGAAGTCAAAGCGCAGCTTTCCGGACAGGCTTAGTTGGTTAAGCGTAAAGGAAGCTCGCGGCTGCGGAAATTCGGGGCCAACTTCCTTTGGTGCTTTTTTTAGGACCTAACAATTTGTCATTTCAGACGGGATCACGGATGCCTTGCGCCCGCCGGGCTATCCGTGGTCCTTCCTGGTTTGGTACGCGAGTCGCGGACTTACCGAAGCCCGGCGTCGTCTGCCGCGGTGAATCTCAGCGCGTATCCGCCGAAGTAATAGAGCGTTTTTGAGCGAAAGCCTGCCGCCGACCTGATCCGGGTGGATACCGGTTCGCGTGAAGAAAACGCGTTAAAACAAGAATATAGAGCCTCGGTTCTGATTCAATCAGAACCGATAGTGCTCTAGTTAGGCCCGGCAGGCAGCCGGTTCAAATCGCCTGGTGCCGGAAACCGATGTCGCCCAACATAATCGACGCCAGCGTGATCCAGCCTGGATTGTCCGAACCGGAAGGGGCCGCGAGACGCTATCTTGCGGCCTCTTTCGCTTATTGCTGCTTTTCCCAGAACGACAGCAAGCCTTGCGAGGCCGAGCCGCCGATCACGCAAGGAATGCCGATCGCGATCTGACCAAGGGCTGCCGCCGAGACGCAGCCGAGCGCGACCGCGCCAACGCCGACCTGGCCCCAGAAGTCGAGATTGCGCCGCGCGTCCGAGCCCTTGGCTTTGAGCTCGTCGACCGCGGCGAGCGCGTCCTTGCGCACCGCGCCGAGCTGCACGGTGTCGGCCGCCTCGACCACCTCGGTGAGCGGCACCTTGACGGCTGCCGGCTGTACCGCGATTTCGCTGCGCAGATATTCGCGCAAACCGGCGTCGCGCACCGCGTAGCTTGCCAGCGTATAGCGCGCCATGCTGCCGACCGTCAGCTTGTCCACGGTATCGCGGCTCTTGCTCCACGGCAGCATGGCAATGATGCGAAGGATCGGCCTGAAGGAGCCGGTGGCGAAATAATATCCCCACAGCGTGTCGAGCAGATCCTGATTGCCGGCGAAGGTCTGCTGCATCTTCAGTTTCTTCTCGTCCTTGGTGAAAGTGAACGCGCCTTTGATCTTGTCGAGCATGTCGGGCTTGGTTTCCTCCAACGGAATCTCGGTCAAGGTCGGCAGCGTGCCGGCGAGGTAGCTGTCGATCATCACCCGCCGGCCCGGCATCCTTGTCGCGACCTTACGCAACAAATTGCGCCAGTCCGACAGGCCCGAAAACGCGATTGCGCGCACGATCACCCATTCGTCCTCCGCCTTCACCGGAAAGAAGCTGTTGACGAGCTGCTCGGCCTTGGCGGGATTCGATCCGATCGCACCGGCAATGAAGCCGAGATAGATGCCGGCATTCTCCGGCTCTTTGAAGGTCTGCGAGTGAAACAATACGCGCACCGCCGCGGGGATATGCGCGTAATCCGGCTTGGCGCGGTAGTTGTAGATCCACTGCTGAACCACGCTCAGCGAGGCGCGCGGATCGATTTCCTGCGTAACGGCGGCCGACGCCGGCTGGATCAACACGAACAATGCAGTGAGGAAAGCTGCGCAACGCATGTGATGCTCCCAAACGCAAAACTTTGTTGGGGCTATCGCTAGGTTTCATTTGAAGCGGCTATGCGACATTTTCTGGATCGCGGATCGGCGGCTGCGTCGAAATTGTGGCAAGACGTTAATACTTAAGGCGACATCTTACCCCTTGGCCGACATTCTTTCGCCCCTCGGACGCACTTCGATCGCGCGCTGTGACAGACGGGTAACAGGCGGAACATGAAGAGACGATCCGGCTCATCGGATTGGTGGCGCCTTCGGTCAATAGCGACGAATACGCTCGTGATCGCAGCTCTTGCGTTTTTGTCGGCGCAGGCGACGGCGGCAGAGAATCCGTCGCAAGTCGACGTGAAAGCACGCGACGCCGACGTGAAGGCACGCGACGCCGACGTGAAGGCACGCGACGGCATCCAGGTCGAAGGCAACCGCCGCGTCGATGCCGCAACGGTGCGCTCCTATTTCCATGCGGCTCCAAGCGGCCGCTTCGACGAGGCCGCGCGCGACGCCGCGCTGAAAGCGCTGATTGCGACCGGCCTGTTCGACAGGGTCGCAATCGATCGCGCCGGCGAACGGCTGATCGTGCATCTGCATGAAGCGCCGGTAATCGATCGCGTCGCCTTCGAAGGCAACAAGCGGATCAAGGACAGCGAGCTTTCTTCCGCAATTGAATCCAAGCCGCGCGGCACCTTGCAACGTGCCCAGGTGCAGTCCGACGCCGGCCGCATCGTGGAGGCCTACCGCCATGCGGGGCGCGACGATGTCGCCGTGAAGCCTGTGATCATCGACCGCGGCAACGACCGCGTCGACCTTGTGTTTGAGGTAACCGAAGGGGCCAAGACGCCGGTGCGGCAGATCAACTTCGTCGGCAACAAGGCGTTCGGCAACCGGCAGCTCGCCGCCGTCATCAAGACCTCGGCCACCAACATGCTGAGTTTCATCATCGGCGGGGACGTCTACGATCCCGATATTGTTTCCGCCGACCGCGAGCAGTTGCGGACCTATTACCGCAGCAAGGGTTACGCCGACGCCGGCGTGCCTTCGGCGCTCGCCGAGTACGATCCGGCGACAAAGGGATTCACGCTGACCTTTACGATCGACGAAGGTCCGATCTACCGTTTTGGCGACATCGATGTCGACTGCCACGTTGACGGGGTCGATCCGGAAAAACTTCGCCGCCTGCTGCTGGCCCGATCCGGCGCCCTGTTCGACGGCACCGCGCTCGACAAGAGCGTCGATGCAATTTCGATCGACCTTGCCAAGCTCGGCTATCCCTTCGCCCATGTTAAGCCCCGCACCATACGCGATGTGACGGCAAAGCGCATCGACGTGGCATTCGAGATCAGCCAGGGGCCGCGGGCCTATGTCGAGCGCATCGACATCCACGGCAACACCCGTACCCGCGCTTACGTGATCCGGCGCGAGTTCGACATTGCCGAGGGCGACGCCTTCAACAAGGGCCTGATCGACCGCGCCGAGCGGCGGCTGAAGAATCTTAACTACTTCAAGACGGTCAAGATCACGACCAAGCCCGGCTCGGTGGCCGATCGCCTGATCCTCGATGTCGAGGTCACGGAACGCGACACCGGCTATTTCAACGTCGCCGGCGGCTACTCGACGGTCGAAGGGTGGCTCGCCGAGGTCAAGCTCGGCGACAGCAGTTTCATGGGTACCGGCGTGGCCCTCGCGTCCACCTTCAACTACGGCCAATACGCCCGCGGCATCGATCTGTCGGCGACCGACCCCTATTTCTTCGGCAACCGCGTTTCCGGCGGCGTCGATCTTTTTGCCAAGCAGAGCGATTCCAGCCCCTACCAGTCCTACGGCACCGAGACCTACGGCGCGATGATGCTGATCGGCACGCCGATCTCCGAACAGCTCGGCATGCAGTGGCGCTATTCGATCTCGCGCCAGGCCGTCACCGTCGATCCAGCCTCGCTCGCAGTACCCCCGTCGATTGCGATCCAGCAGGCGGCGCAGACCGGACCGCAATGGGTGTCGGCGGTCGGCACCACGGCGACCTATTCCACGCTCGACAACAACAAGGCGCCGGCCAACGGCATCAATGCGCAACTTCGGCAAGACCTTGCCGGCCTCGGCGGCGACGTGCGGTTCCTGCGGACCACCGAAGACATTCGCTATTATCACCAATTCAACGACGACGTGGTGAGCCTGGCGCGCGGGCAAGGCGGCTACATCGCCGGCTGGGGCGGCAAGCAGGTGCCGCTGATCGACAGCTTCTTCGGTGGTCCCTCGATGGTGCGCGGCTTTGCGCCCAACGGCTTCGGCCCGCGCGACCTCACGCCGGGCACGACGATGGATAATGTCGGGGGCAGCATGTATTGGGCGACGACGGCCGAGCTACAAAGCAATATCCCCGGCGTGCCCAATGAATACGGGTTGAAGGCGATCGCCTTTGTCGATGCCGGCAGCGTGTTTCGCTACAACGGACCGACGACGTTTCCAGGCTCCACGCAATCGCTGCAACTCGCCAACGCCAATGTCGTGCGCTCCTCGGTCGGCGCCGGCCTGACCTGGGCCTCCCCGTTCGGCGGGCTCACCGTCAACTATGCCGTGCCGCTGACGAAAGCCTCCTACGACGTGGTGCAGCCGCTCGGCTTTGCCGCCTCGCCGTTTTGAGGGGACTCCTGATTGAACGAGGCCGACCGCGCTGGCCAGAATCCAGGCGAGTCGGATAGGATCGTAATCGTCCGCCCTCGTGACGATTCGAAGATGGCTAGCCAAACCGACGGCTGCCCGCTTCAACTGAAGGCCAAGGCAATGACGACCGTCTCGCTGACGATATCGGAAGCCTTCGATATTGCGCTGAAATCCTTCTATGCGGGAAAGCTCGCCGAAGCCGAACAAATATGTCTCAAAATGCTGTCAGCCGATCCGGGCTCCGCCGCTACGCTCAACCTTCTGGCCGTCATCCATACCTCGCTGGGCCGGCATGACGCGGCGCTCTCCTGTTGCGACCGCGCGCTGGCGCTGCGGCCCGACTTCATCCAGGCGCTCAGCAATCGCGGCGCGGTGTTAAAGCAGATGCGCCGCTACGACGAGGCGCTTGCAAGCTATGATCGCGCGCTCGCGCTTAAGCCGGATCACGCCGAGGTCCTCAACAATCGTGCGGGCGTGTTGCAGGAACTTGCCCGCTACGGCGAGGCCTTGGGCTGTCATGACCGCGCGCTCGCCTTGCGGGGGGATTATCCCGAGGCGCTCAACAATCGCGGCGTGACCTTGCGGGCCTTGGGCCGCCATGCCGAGGCGCTGACAAGTTTTGACGCCGCGCTCGCATTGCGCCCCGACTTCGTCGAGGCACTGGTCAATCGCGGCATCGCCCACTATGACCTGAAGCGGTTCGGCGAAGCGCTCGCAGACTATGACCGAGCGCTTTCGCTTCGCCCCGACAATGCCGATGCGCTCAACAATCGGGGAAACGCACTCGACAAACTGGGACGCCGCGAGGAAGCCTTGGCCAGCTACGACGGCGCGCTCAAGCTGCAGCCGCATCACGCCGAGGCGCTCTATAACCGCGGCGCCGTCTTGCACAAGCTGCTGCGGCTCAACGAAGCGCTCGCAAGCTATGACCGCGCGCTGGCCTTGCGCAGCGATTATCCCGAAGCCCTGGCCGGCCGCGGCGCCACCCTGAGCGATCAAGGTCAATTCGATCAAGCTCTCGCAAGTTACGATCGCGCGATTGCGCTAAAAGCGGACTACGTCCAGGCATACGTCAACCGTGGCGCCACGCTGCACGAGTTGCGCCGCTCCGATGAGGCGCTGAAGGACTTCGAGCGCGCGCTTGCCTTGGAGCCTGACAATGCCGAGGCGCTCACCAATCGCGGTGTCGCCTTGCACGACGTGGCGAGATCATACCGGGCGCCGGCGGGTCGCGAACAGGCCATCGCCGCCGAGCCAGGGGTCAGCTTGCACAAACTCCGCCAGCTCGAGCACGCGCTGGCAAGCCAAGATGCCGCGCTTGCCGCGCGGCCCGATTATCCCGAGGCGCTCGCCAACCGCGGCGTCGTGCTATATGACCTCAAGCGGTTCGACGAGGCGCTGGCGAGCTACGACCGGGCGATCGCGCTGCGCCCGGATTTTGCCGACGCGCATTTTCTTAAAAGTCTGGCGAGCCTCGTCACCGGCGATTTCGAGCGCGGATGGACCGAATATGAGTGGCGCCGCAGGGCGCCATCCCTGAAAAACACCGAGTGCGATCTTGCAGAGCCGCGCTGGCTCGGCGAAGAAGATATCGCCGGCAAGACGATCCTGCTCCATGGCGAACAGGGATTCGGCGATACCATTCAATTTTGCCGGTACGTGCCGCTGGTTGCAGCGCGCGGCGCGCGCGTCATCGTGGAAGTTCAGGAGCCGCTCTTTGAACTCATGACCGATCTTGCCGGCGCACCGCAACTAATCAGTAGCGGCGACCCGCTGCCGGATTTCGACTTCCATTGCCCACTTCCCAGCCTGCCGCTGGCCTTCAAGACCCGGCTGGATACGATTCCCGCTGACATCCCGTATCTGCGTGTGCCTCCGCAGGCGCTGGAATATTGGCGTGACCAGCTCGGGGAGAAGCGCGCTCTGCGCATCGGGCTTGCCTGGGCGGGCAATGCGAAGCACGTCCGGGATCAGGAACGGTCGATGCCGCTACGCGACCTTCTCCCGCTGTTCGGCATCGATGCGACTTTTGTGAGTTTGCAAAAGCAGGTCCGCGCCGGCGATGCCGAGATGCTTGAGAGGTGCGGCGTGCTCCAGTTCGGCGATGAGCTGACAGATTTTTCCGACACCGCGGCGCTGATATCGCAACTCGATCTCGTCATCTCCGTCGATACCAGCGTCGCGCATCTGGCCGGCGCGCTGGGCAAGCCGGTCTGGATTTTATTGACGCATGCGCCCGACTGGCGCTGGCTGCTCGACCGGCACGACAGCCCCTGGTATCCAAGCGCGCGGCTATTCCGTCAGCAAGCGACGCGCGACTGGCGCAGCGTGACCGCGCAAGTCCGGCAAGCGCTGCACGAACTCACCGGAAATGCGCCATAGGACGGCGCGGGGCGTCCGAAAAGCGTGGCGCGCTTTCCTGCGATGCCGCACCGGCCGGCGGGACTTCACTAGCGCTTTTGAGGTTGATGATCAGCACGACTTTCGTTCCCAAGGATCAACTGGGAAACGGCGGACCCTAATAGCCGCCTCCACCGGCATTTTTTCGATCAAAATCCTCGTACATGTCGTGGGAAAACGGATTGGCTCCCGGATCCTTGGCGGGAGGCGCCCTGTAGGCCGTCCTTTTGGTCTTCTTTACCTTGCTGACCTTCGTCGCCGCCTCGACCGGCGTGACAATGGGAGCCGCCACTAGCCCCGCCGCAGTGATGGAAAGTATCAAAAGCCGGATCGAAAGTTTGCTCATGCGTCTCTCCTGTTGGGCGTAAACCCCCCGCGCATGGGACACCGGGCAGGAGCAAATATTCCTAAGGCAACGTCCACGAACACGTGACGTTTGTGAGCCTGCAAAAGGAGGTCCGCGCCGGTGATGCCAAGATACCTGAGAATTGCGACATGCTCCGGCTCGGTGAAGCGCTGGTGGATTTTTCCGATACGACGGCGCTGATATCGCACCTCGATCTTGTCATCTCCGTCGATACCAGCATCGCGCATTTGGCCGACGCATTGGGCAAGCCGGTCTGGATTTTATTGACGCAGCGCCCGACTGGCGCTGGCTGCTCGATCGGCACGACAGCCCCTAGTACCCAAGCGCGCGGCTATCGCGGTAACCGGAGACGCGCGAGTGGCGCAGCGTGATGACGCAAGTCCGGCAAGCGCTGCTAGAACTCACCGGAAATGCGCCATAGGGCGGCGCGGGACCCACGAAAGACGGCGACGCGCTTTCCTGCAATGCAGCCCCGACCAGCGGAACTTCGCTAGCGCTTTTGAGGTTGATGATCAGCGCGACTTTCGTTCCCAAGGTTCAACAGGGAACCAGCCGGCCTTAATAGCCGCCTCCACCCCCGCCATTTTTTCGATCAAAATCATCGTAAATATCGTGGGAAAACGGGCTGGCTCCCGGATCTTTGGCGGGAGGCGCCCTGTACGCCGTCCTTTTGGTCTTCTTTACCTTGCTGACCTTCGTCGCCGCCTCGACCGGCAAGACTATGGGAGCCGCCACCAGCCCCGTCACAGTCATGGATAGTACCAAAAGCCGGATCGCAAGTTTGCTCATGCGTCTCTCCTGTTGGGCGTAAACCCCCAGCGCATGGGACACCGGGCAGGAGCAAATATTCCTAAAGGCAATGTCCACGAGCGCGTGACTGGCCCGAACGAGCGCGCCGGCACTTGTTGCGCCTTTATAACGCGGGCGCCCCACTGATCTGGAATTACTACGGTTTCTCCCAGATATTTGCCGCCAAGTTCCTCTCTCTTAGGCCAGGCCATGAACGATCGCTCTCGAAACGACTTTGCCAACCCATATTCTCCGATGATGTGCGGCCTGCTGCTCCTGTTACTGTTCGCAGCGGCGGGCGTTAGCCAGCACTTTTGAGCAGGGATCAAAGCGCCCGATGTCTGCTCTTGATGCCGGGTCTGACGAACCGTGCGCTGCACACTCGGGGCCCTGGGTGGCAGGTAAGGTCCGGCCGCAGCCTGCGTCTTACTGGGCCTTGGTCTTGGCCGACGAGGCGAACGCGTTCTTCACGGCGGACGAGATCCTGGAAAAGGTGCAGGAGAGCGAATCATCGGCGCAGCGCGGCGTCTTGGGCCGGTCGGCCACGCGCTTTGCGGCTGTAGAATTTGCCGGCGTCAGTATCAGCGGCGGTCCCGGCTGGCGCGCGCGCTCCATTTCCGCGCGGAGCTGTTCATTCTGCCTCTTGGCGAGGTCGGCCGAAACGGCCTCCCGCCGCTGCGCTTCGAGGTAGCCGATATAAGAGCGATCGATCTCCTTGCGTTCCTCCGCCGTCGGATTAGGTCCGGCAGTGTCGAATTTCCGGTCCTGCATGAAGTCGTAATAGGTATAGCCGCCCTCAGGCTTTCGCCGCCCCGCAAAGCGCACGTTGCAGTCCGTCATCTCGGCTGCGAGTTCGTCATTCGTCGGAAGTTGGGCCTGGACCCGTTCGACGCAATCTTCGAAATCAACCGCAGACTGCGGCGACGATCCAGGAAAAACCACCCATACGACCACCAGCGCAAGCAAGGCGGCGGCGCTAGCGGCAGCCGCCAGATGGCGTTCCGTTACGCCGCTGTCCAACCACCAATGAAACATGCCCTCGGGTCCCCCATCCGATTCGCACACTACGAACGTCGATTGCGGGTTTTTGCGGGCAAGCGCAATGTTGCCAAGCGGCCACAGCACGACGTTTTTTATTCCCGGCGGATTCTTGCCATTTTTGGGCACAAGTCGTTCGACAGAAATGGAGACGGAAGCCTACAAGAGGTTCTGGTCATGCCATCAGCGAGAACGATTGCGACTTTGGCGTCAGCCGCAGCGGCGGTTTGTTGCTTATTTGCGTTTAGCTGGGTTGGCCTTGCACTGCTCGGTTTTTGAGCCCGACCTGAACCCGGACATTGCAGTGCGTCGGCTTCAGGCCGCGGATTCGCAGCCTGCGAGGCTAGACAACGAACGCCTTGGTCTACCAGGTCAACTGGAGGGGCTGAGGTCCCTGGGGATTGGCAGCCACTCTCTGGCGATCGGGCCGCTTTGCGATTTTCGCTTTCCTTTGCCCGATCTTGGGCTCGACCTTCGCCTCGATCTTTGCCTCGATCCTGGGTTGTATCTTGACAGGCGCCGCAGATGCCGCGGGCGGCGCAATAAGCTCGGCTCTTGCGTCGAGCGCCGACGCCTGCGATGGGATGCCCGCAACCGAAGCGGGAAGAACTCCCGTCTGCTGGCTTGTATCGAAGTCCACCCGCGGCGGGACGACCCTGTCTGAAGCGATACGAATGACGGGCCGCGCCATGTCTTGACGGGTGATGCTCTCCGCTTCCGGAAGAAACGGCGTCACGACAAACAAGAGCGCGAGGAGCGCTGCGCCGACATGAGTGAAATAGCGAAGCAAGGGCATGGTTCGACCGGAGGATAGAGATACCGCATCCAGCGCTCTCGCGACCGCCGGCTCATACTGTGTCTGGCTGTGCGCGGACTTGGTTCAATCGCTTTGGATGACCAGGCCGGAAAACCCTTGCTCATCAACTGACCCGCCACCAAACCGTCACTTTAACGGCGAATTGCGGACTAAATATTTGGCAGGAGTTCCATATCGCGGGAACTAGGGCACCATCTCGTGCATATATTGCAGGTGGTGGGGCGCGAGGCTGCACAACGATGAGCAGATCGAGCATTGCCCTTTTCAATCATCGGGCGGCTATCATCCTGATCGTGCTGGCGTTGCTTTCGGTTCTCCCTTACTTCGCTTCCCTGCCGCCGACCCCGTATCCGTTCAATAGTCCCCTTCATCTTTGGGTGGTTTTTCCAATCCTTGCCAGCGGCCGCAATCGTGTTCGGCATCACGCTTGTCGTGAGCTGGCGATCGCCGCCGCTATGGGCGGTTTGTTGCGGCTCTCGCGACTAATGCGACCATGCGCGGAGCACACACGCGCGTGATGACTGAACCGACTCTGGGCGGAAGGTGTTGAGCGAACATGCCATTGGTCTTCAAGCTCGCGTTCCGAAATCTGTTTCATGACCGGCTGCGCCTGATAGCAACCGTGATAGGAATCGTGTTTTCGATCGTCCTGGTAACCATCCAGATGGGCCTGTATCTGGGCTTTGGGCGCATGGTGACGACAATGATCGACCATGCGTCCGCCGATCTCTGGATCATGCCGAAGGGAACCAAGTGCTTCGAGGACCCGTCTCTGTTGAACATCCGTGATCGCTATCGCGTGCTTTCGATCAGTGGCGTAGCGGATGCCATTCCCCTCGTGATCGGATTTGCGGACTGGCGAATGTCGAGCGGAGAGATGACCCCCATTTTCGTCATTGGTTCAGATCTGCGATCCGGCGGCCTGGAGCCGTGGAACCTGGTGGAAGGCCGGATCGAGGCGCTGTCGAGCCCAAAAGGCGTCGCGGTCGATCGGAGCTATTTCGATCGCCTTGGCGTCTCGGGGGTCGGATCCACGGCCGAGATCCGCGAACAACCCGTACGCGTGGCGGCCGTCACCAACGGCATCCGTTCCTTCACCACGACGCCGTTCGTCTTCGTGGACGTCAATCGGGCGCGGACTTACACGGGGGTTCAGCCGGGCAAGGCCAGCTATCTCCTTGTTCGCCTGAACCAGGACGCCGATCGCGATCGCGTTCGCCAGGAGATCGTGTCGAACATCGCCGACGTGGAGGTTCTCACCGCGGCCCAGTTTCGCGAGCGCAGCCGCAAATTCTGGCTGTTCGGGACCGGCGCCGGCGCCGCGCTTTTCGCCGGCGCATTGCTCGGCGTGATCGTCGGTACCGTCGTCGTCGCCCAGACGCTTTATTCAGCCACGAAGGAGCACCTCATGGAGTTCGCCACGCTCCGCGCCATCGGTTCGTCCAAGCGGTATATCTACAAAGTGATCGTGTGGCAGGCGCTGCTCAACGCGGCAATTGGATTTTCCATCGCGGCCGTCATCGGCGACGCCGTCGTGCGATTGACCGAGGCGACGGCCTTGCCGATCCTCATCACGCCCGCACTTCTCGTCGGCCTGTTTCTGCTTACGGTCGTCATGTGCGTCAGCTCGTCCATTGCGGCGATCGTTCAGGTCACCCGCATCGATCCAGCCACGGTATTCGCGCGATGACCGAACCATTGCTCGAGGCGACTAATCTCGCGAAAGACCTTGGCAGCGGTGCCGCAAGGGTGGCGGCGCTCAGGGGCGTCACGCTTTCGCTCAACGGCGGCGAACTTACTCTGCTGATGGGGCCTTCCGGAAGCGGCAAGACCACGCTGTTGTCCATTCTCGGATGCATGTTGAGGCCGACAGCAGGTACTGTTCGTATCTGCGGACAATCCACCGCCGGCGCCGGACCCGAGGACCTCGCGCTTCTCAGGCGAAAGCACGTGGGTTTTGTCTTCCAGACGTTTCATCTGTTTCCGACCTTGTCCGCCACCGACAATGTCCGCATCGCGCTCGACGTGCGTGGACTGCCCTCCAGAGCCGCAAGGGCAATGTCACGCGAGGCGTTGGCGAAGGTCGGCCTCGCCCATAAGGTAAAGGCCTATCCACGCGAACTCAGCGGCGGAGAACAGCAACGCGTCGCGATCGCCCGCGCCATCGTTGGAAGGCCGTCCATCATCCTTGCGGACGAGCCCACGGCCGCTCTCGATGGCGAGAATGGCCGGGCGATCGTGAAGATACTTGCTGAACTCGCCAGGGAACGTGGGCACGCCGTACTGATCGTGACGCATGATCCGCGTCTTCTGCCATTCGCGGATCGGGTCGTTAATATCGAGGACGGACGCATCATCGCCGAACAACCCGGCGGCGCAAGAATGCCAATGAGGATCGCGGGGGGCAGCTAGTCATGTCGAAACGCCGGACGGTCTGGGCCGCAGTCCTGGGTTTGATTGCGGTCGGGGGAATCTTTGGCGCGATTTCGCTTGTAACCCCCGTCAAGCCGGCATTTTGGGGTAGCTCGGCCGACGAGCCGCGAGAGAAGCTCTGGCGAGCCATTGCGCCGGGGCGTGTCGAAGCCTGCTCCGGTCAGATCAGGGTCGCTGCAGCGGTGATCGGGCTGGTCGACAAGGTGCTGGTGAAGACCAACGACAAGGTGTTTGCCGGCGAACCGCTGATACATCTTGTTGACGGTGAACTTCTGGCGCGGCTGGCGGCGGCGGCGACGCAAGTCGCCATGCATGAGCGCGCGCGAGATGAGAGATCGGCGACCGGCGGCGCGAAGTCGCGGCGCAAGGCCGAGGATGCCGTGGCCGATGCCGAACGGACGCTCTACGACGCGCAATACGCCGTTGATCGGGCGGCCGCGAAGTTGCGGGCCAGCGGCGGGCCGGACACTGAGCTGGCCGCCGCCCGCCTCGCCTTGACGCGCGCCCAGGCCGAACTGTCAACGCGAAAGGAGCAGCTTCGCACGATCGTCGACGACGATGCGCCTTTGCCGACCGCGCTGGAGGGCCAGCTCACCGTCGCGCGGTCGGAATACGCCATTGCGCGATCGGTCCTCGATAAAATGACGGTGCGCGCGCCGATCGACGGCACCGTGCTCCAGGTCAATGTGCACCCGGGTGAGTCGGTATCGCCCGCTTCGCTTGAGCCGCCGTTGCAGCTTGCCGACCTCTCGGCGCTGTGCGTGCGCGCAGAACTCGACGAGCGCGACCTCGGGTCAATCAAGGCGGGGCAAGCGACAACCGTGCGAGCTGCGGCGGTTCCCGGCCGCGAGTTCGAGGGAATGGTCGCCTCGATCGCACCGCTGGTCGAGCCCGGCCGCCTCGAGCCGCCCGCATCGCGCAGTCAGGCCGAAATTGACGTGGTCCGGGTCATGGTCGGATTGAAGGCATCGGAAGGGCTGACGTCCGGAATGAAGGCCGACGTCTACTTTCATCCCGATAAGGTCTCGGACCGATAGGCCGCGGGGCGAAGATCGCCCGCCATTATTCGATCACCTCGTCGGCCCGGGAAAGAAGCGTCGGCGAGATTGAGAGACCTAGTGCCCTAGCTGTCTTCAAATTGATAGCCAGTTCGAATTTTGTTGGTTGTTGGACCGGCAAATCCGCGGGATTGGCACCCTTTAGAATGCGATCGACATACGTAGCGGCTCGTCGGAACACGTCGGCTCGATCTATCCCGTAGGCGATCAATCCTCCGCTTCTCACGAACTCCGTGACTGAATAAATGGCGGGCAAATGCTGACCTGCCACCGAAGCAGCGATACGTTCCCGATGTGAGTTGAGAAAACTGTCGGGCAGAGCGATCAACCCGCTGCCGGAACGTTGCCCAGCGGCAGCGACGGCACTATCGATCTCACGTTCGTTGTGGACCGGCGAAACGGTTAGCTCGCATGAACAAGCCCGCCGCGCCGTTTCGATAAATGGCAAATACATGCGGGCAAACGGAGCGGAGTCCGGATTAAAGATAACGGTAAACGAAGTAACATTCGGAGCAACTTCCTTCAGCAGCTCTAGCCATTTTGATCCCATGCTAAGTTCTTCGGCGCCGAAGCCGGTTATATTTCCACCGGGCCTGGCTAAGCTTTGAACGAAACCTTGGGCTACGGGATCGGTAATGGCAACGAACACGACGGGAATGCTCTGTGTTTGCTGCGATACCGCGACTAGCGAGGCGGTGGAATTAACGACGAGCAAGTCGGGGCGCGGATCGACGAGTTCCCTGGCGAGCGTCCGAGCGAGGGCCGTATCTCCCGCTGCCCACCGGTAGTCGACCTCGATATTTTTGTGCGGCGTCCAGCCCAGTTCCAGGAGTCCCTGCTCCAACGCCGCCGTCTGCTTTTGCCCTTCGGCGTCATCGGCGGCGCGCCCCATCAAGACTCCAACACGCAGCACGCCGCCGCGCTGCTGCGCCTGCGCCGCAAGCGGCCATGCGACTGCCGCACCACCCAGAAGCGTGATGAACTCGCGCCGCTTCATTCGATCACTTCGTCGGCGCGAGCAAGCACAGCCGGCGGGACGTCAATGCCGGTTGTCCTCGCAGTCTTGAGATTGATGACCAACTCGTATTTGGTTGGGGCCTGCACGGGCAGATCGGCGGGCTTCTCCCCTTTAAGCATGCGATCGACATAACCAGCGGCGCGCCGGAACTGGTCGACTATGCGAGGTCCATAGGAAATCAAGCCGCCACCGGCGGCGAGGTAGCGTTCAAAGTAGACGGCGGGCAACTTGTATTCGCGCGCCAGCCTGATGATCAGCTCGCGATGGTGAGTCGCCAATGGGTTTGCGGTCACGATCAGGCCGCCATTCGACGAGCGCGCGAAGGCCGCAATGTCGTGCTCTAGTTCGTCGGCGTCGCGGATATTGATCAGGCTCAGCTCAACCCCCACCGAGGGCGCTAGGGCCTCGATCACGGCCCACTGGCCAATACCGGCTGTTCCGCTGGGATCGCGAATGACAGCCGCTCGCGTTACCGCCGGCACCGTCTGCTTGAGAAGCTCCAGCCACTTTCCAGCGATTCCATATTCGAACAAAAGGAAACCGGTCACATTGCCGCCCGGTCGCGCCAGGCTATCGACATAGCCGGAGCCGACGGGATCGGCGACGATCGCAAACACGATCGGTAAGGTACGTGTGACCTGCCGGAGTGCCGCCAAAGCCGAGCCTCCCACCGCAAGAATGACGTCCGGCGCAAGGGCTACCAGTTCCGCCGCGGCGCTGCGAAGGCCGTCGGCATCGACTGCGCGGTAGTCGATCCCCAAGTTCTGGCTGTCTGTCCAGCCCAATTCACGAAGCGCCTGTTGGAACGCCGAGATGCGGTTCTGATTTTCCGGATCTGTTGCCACCCATGAGGCCAGCACGCCGATCCGCCGCACGCGCACGGGCTGCTGCGCGCGCGCCGCGATTGGCCACATGGCAGCGGCACCGCCGATTGATCTGATGAAGTCACGACGTTTCATGCAATCCCTCGTCCAAGTCGCCGAGCAGACCAAACAATAGCGCGTCCGCACGCTGCATTTATGGACGCGAATTGCAACCAGTTTGTGAGTCTACCCGAGCGAGTGCGGAGGCGGAAGCCGGATATTGCCTGCCTTAAGGGATTTCGTGCCGATGGCGGGGAATCCCGCAATCAGCCGAGCTTGTTGAGGGCCCCGCTCAGGTTTTCGAAAGTCTTTGCGATGTCGCTGCGGATCGACTCCAGTCTCTCGAAATGCTGGTAGACCTGCGCAATGCGCTCTTCGGTCGCGCGCTTGCTGTCGGCAAGCGATTCAACCTTAGAGCCGAGTTTTTCCCCGCCGCTGGATTCCAGCTCATCCAGTGCCGTGATGAGCTGGCAGCGGCGCGTATTGAGCTCATCGAGCAGCGCGTTGACGCCCTCCTCCGGCGCTTGCAGGGGCGCCAGTTCGGTTTGCGCATTGACGAGGTCTCTGCGGTATCGGTTAAGTGTGGTCAGGGCCTCCTGCAAGGTACGCAGGCGGCCGCGGGTCTCGGCCGAGAATTTGTCGAGCACGCCAAGACGATCCGCAAGGCTCCTGCCGGTGGCGTCGGTCTCGACCTCCGCAAAAGCCAGCCTTAGCTCGTCCTGACGCTTGGCGAGATCGATGAAATCCCGGCGGATCGTATCGAGGATCGCATAGGAGCCTTCGAGGCGTACAATTCGCTGCTCGGCATCCTTCTTGCCGCTGTCGAGCGCCTCGACGCGGGAGCTCAGTTTTTCGCCATCGCTGGTTTCGAGCTCCTCGATCGCCTTGGCGAGCCGCTCGCGCTGGGTTTGCTGCTCGGCAAGCAGCGCCTTGATGCCGCCTTCCTGCGCCTGCAACGGCACCAGCTCGGTCTGCGATTTCGTCAATTCCTCCTTGAAGCGGTTCAGCGCCGTGAAGGAATCCTGCAGCGCCTTGTGCCTTTCGTGCAGCAGCGCGATCCTCTGGTCGAACTCCTTCAGGCGATCGGCAAGGTTGTTGTTGTTGTCGTCGGTCTCGATCTTGTCGAGCGAGCGATCGAGCTGACGCTGACGGTCCTTCAGCTCCTCAAAGACCGGTTCCATGATCCGCCGCTTCTCAGCCACTTCGCCGATCTGCTCGCGCAAGGCCTGCTGACGGCGGCGGATGTCGTCGAGTCGCTCCCGCATGTCGACGGCTTCGTTGCGGCCGCGCTGCTGCGCCGCGCGCGCCTCGGTCTCGGCAAGCTGCTTCTGCAGGGTGGAAATGGCTTCTTCGGGATCGCTCTTCACCAGATGCTGGACCGCCGCATCGAAGTCCTTCTGCGATCCGCTCGCCGCAGCCATCGTCCGCTGCGCGCCACTCAGGCCACCATGCAGGGCCTTGGCGTTTTTTTCCCGCCGAAAGAAGCGCCAGGATTGCCACAGGGTGGACACCGTCAGCGCCAGCACCATCAGCACGATAAGTCCGACTGCAATTCGCTGAGAGGACGGCAGCGCCAGAAAGGCACCGGGGAGATGGGCCAATTCGGAAGAAAATGCCAGCTCTGCGAGGACTGCCGTTGCGGCCAACAGCACCAGCCAGGCAAAGAAAACCAACATTGGAAAACTTCTCCAAATTTAACTTCTATTCCGGCAGCGGGAGGACCGGGACCAATGGAGAGGGCCCCCGACGGAGGCAATAAATCGAAAAGACATCATTATCGGGCTAAGGCAGGCGCGGCAATGCTGGGCTTTCAGGCCGGGGGTTGCCGCGCCGGCAAGAGCGGCGGATTTGGCCCGCTATCCGGGAAATCGGACCCCTTCACTCGTAAATCGACATCCCGCGCTGCGGTGAAGGAATCCTCGCTCCGATGTCGCTTGATCGCTTGTCGAACCGGCGGCGCGGCCCGATTCAAAAGGCAACGCCGATCCGAACGCCCCGCCGCCAGACCACGCGGCTTCGCTTCCTCACACTGCCATGGAGCAGTTCGAACCGCTCGGGCACCGGCACCATCGGGAAGATTTCAAGACAAGCGCCGCCTGCGGAATAGTCGACCAGCCGGCAGTGCACGACAGGCAGCTTCGGGCCCACGATGATCTGAGCCTTGGCTGCCGCCGGACCGGATGGCCGAACGCGTTGATATAGTCGCTTGGCTTCTGACATGGCGACCCATGGTGCGTCATGGCGGTTACGGCATTCTTAAAGGACAATGGTTAAGCAAAAGCTGCGGCCCCGAAACGGGAGACTCGGCCGACGATCACGTCCCACCCGATTTTGGAACTTTGCGGGTCGACGGCTTGCCCCCGTAGCGCGGGGCGCGGAAGCCTTCGCTTTACGGTTCCATCGCCTGCCCGGCGATCGGAGCTGCGCAGGCGCGATCGATAGCGCGCGCCGGATCAGACAAGATTTACGACCGGAATTTTTCGAAAAATTGTGAGCCGGCCCACATGGTACATGCGAAGTGGTGACGATGTTCGGAAGGTGGGTACGACGGCACGAAAATCGGACCTCGACGATCGATTGCCTGCAGCGGCTGTTGTTCGATGCGGCGGTGAGCTTCTTGCAATTCGCTTCGGTCGAGTCTTTCAAAGTTTTTGCATTACGCCCGACGCGTCCTGCTCGACCACTTTGCTATCGGGAAGCCCGCGGATGTGAAAACGCATCGGATGACCGCGCATTCCGGTCAACACGATCAAGCTCCCGGTGCCGCCGGCGAGTTGAAAATCGTTTCGCCGACCGCAGCTCCGCGACCGCCGTTTACCTTCTTCGAAGCACGCAGTATGAAATTTTTAATTATGGTGTAGTCTGAGCGCATGCACGTCGATGTCGGCTTGCATTGATCCAACATCAGGGACTATGGAGGGGAATATGGCGAAGAAAGCGAAGAAGGCTAAGAAGGCCAAGAAGACAGGGAAGAAGAAGAAGTAACCCGTTCGACAAAAACTCGTGCCCGGATATTGAGGCGCTTCACGCCGTCGCTACACGAGCAGGCGGCGGCCTGCTTCCGAAGAAAATCCGAGCATCCAATGATCAGGCCGGACCCTTATGCAGACGGCGGCTGCATAACGGTCCGGTTTTTAATTTGAGCACTTTTAATTTGAGCACTTTTAATTTGAGCACAATGGCACCGTTATGGATCCGGACAGGGAGAAAAAACATGGAGATGAAAATCCACCCCACCCCGGCGAGCTGATTGGCGATACGCTCGACGATATCGGCGTTTCGATTGTCGATGCCGCAAAAGGGCCTCGGCATCACGCGGCAGCAGCTCCACAATCTGATTGCAGGGCGTAGCCGGATCACGCCGGAAATGGCCGTGAAGCTTGAGAAGGCGATCGGCAGCACGGCCGACACCTGGGCTCAGGACGCAAATGAATTACGACCTGGCACGGGTTCGCAAGCAAACAATCAACGTCAAGCGGTTGGTGTCGGCCTATGCTGGCGCGTGGCAGGGGGCCGAGCGCAGCGAACGCGGAATCATGCCGGACGGGCAGAAGTCTCGCGGCGAACCGATGAACCAACTGGTTCATCGCGTTCCGACTTACCGAACGGCATCGATGCGGGGCTGTCATAAAGAGAAGGCCAGCGGAAGCCGACTTTTCAAACCCGCCAAGGAGAGTGTAGACTTAGTTTTATGAGAATATCCGACTTTACCTGCGCATCCTGCACCTCGGCCTATGAGGTCGCCGAATCCGCATCGGTGAAAGGAAGTCCGGGGCGGGCCGAATGCGCCGTCTGCGGCAAGCTCTTGGAATCCTGGGAAGACCCCAAGCTGAAGGCCTTTCGGCTGGTCATACCATTGGACTACTACAAGTATTCCCCTCGGCCGCGTTCCCGGCTTCATCATCAGCGAACCCGTCAATTGTCGCCTGATTTGAGGGCGAGTTGAGCATTTCGGGTTGGCCTCGGCGATGCGTTCGGCGGGCGAAAAGTGGTTTCTATCGCGACGTCAAGCGGTAAAAACAACGTCGGATTGACAAAAGGCCCATGCCTGGGCGCGTTGATTTGTGATAGTTTTGTGACTGCCGTCGCTCCGCTGGCGACCCTAAATCCACCTTTTGATGGTCATTCGTTATGGTCGGCAGGCCAACGGAGGTTGAGCTGAAGCTTTGGGTCGCACCCGAAGACATCAATGCGCTCCGGAATTATCCCGGCTTTGCAGACTCTCTTCATCACCCCACCCACGAAGTCCTTGATTCTACTTATTTTGATTCCGATGAGCGGTTCTTGCGCGACCACGGATTCACTTTGCGGGTGCGCCATATCGACGACAAGCGCATCCAGACCATCAAGTCCGCCGATCAAAGCGTCGGCTTGTTCGAGCGATCCGAGTGGGAGCAAACCATCGAGGGCGATCAACCCGATCTCACCGGCGTGAAGGATACGGCGCTGGGCCGGATTCTGACCGACGATGTGCGCAAAGCGCTAAAGCCGGTGTTCGAGACCAGGATCGAACGCACCGCCTATCATCTCAACGGTAACGGCGCCGACATCGTCATGGCGATCGACGAGGGACAAATTCTCGCACCCGACTCTTCCCGGCCGGTTTCCGAGATCGAGCTTGAGCTCAAGCAGGGCAAGCCGGCCGACCTTTTCAGGATCGCGCGTGACATATTCAATATCGTCCCCGCCCATCTCGAGTTCAAAAGCAAGCCCGAGCGCGGCTATGAGTTGGTGGAGAAGACGCCGGTTGCCGCCGAGACCGCCTGTGACCCGGAGCTGAGCGCCGGAATGAGTGCGGGCCAGGCCTTCACTTTGGTTGGCCGGGCCTGCTTGCGCCATCTGGTTGCGAACGTGCCTGCAATGATCGGGCGCGACGTGACTGCGTTGCACCAGATGCGGGTCGCACTGCGCCGGCTGCGCGCCGCCATGTCGCTCTTTTCCGTGATTGTGGGCGACGATCGAACCGAGGCGATCAAGTCGGAACTAAGATGGCTTGCACAGGAATTGGGCCCTGCGCGCGATCTCGATACGCTTATCCTCGAAGTCATCCAGCCGATGCGCGAGCTGCACAAGAACGAGCCGGGGCTTGTCAGCATCAGCAAAATGTTCATGCGCAAGCGCCTTAAGTGTTATCGGCGGGCGCAGGCTGCAGTTCAGTCGGCCAGGTTCCGCACACTCGTTCTCGATACTGCGGAGTGGGTCGAGGCAGGCCCCTGGAGCACGTCCGAAGACCCGTTGAAGCGCGCGCGCCGCGAGCTGCCGGTCGAGATTTTTGCCGCCGGCCAGCTTTCGCATCGCTACAAACGGATAAGGCGGCGGGGCAGACGAATGGACCACCTCGATCCGGAGCAATTGCACCGGCTGCGCATTCAGGTCAAAAAGGCCCGATACGCGACCGACTTTTTTTCCGGCATCTATCACGGCAAGAAATCCGCCAAGCAAAGCAAAAAAATCAGGTCGTCCTTGATGCAACTGCAGAACAGCCTGGGCAGGGTCAACGACATCGTCACCCACAAGGCGCTCTTCTCGGATATCATCGCCAGCCGCGCGAAAGGTTTGACCGAGGAGCAAGGCCGCCACCGCGCATTTGCGGCCGGACTTATCATTGGGGATCAACAGGCGCAGGTCGAGAGGCTGCTTGACCGTGCGCGCAAGGCCTTCTCGCGCTTCGATGGCGCCAAAGCCTTCTGGAAGTTGTCGGATCGGGGCGGCGCCGCGGCACCAGCGGCGGCTACGGCAGAGCCGGCGTGACAGCTTAAGGAATGGCTGTAGCGGGACCGGGCGGTCGAAAATCGAGGCGAGTTGAGTTATCCGCGCCTTCGACGGGCCGAGCTCTTTCGCCGCAGCCCGGTCTTGGCGCTCGATGCCTTCACTTTCCGCCTTTGCGGGCGTCGGCGCTGACGGAACGCATGAGGGCCGACATTGGTCAGGAACAGCTTTTCAAGCGGATAGCTGAGACGCTTGACGGCCGCGCCGAGCGGCAGCCATTTGACCGCGACGATGTCCTTCATCAATTCATAGCTCGGCTCTGCCTCCGCTCGCATGAGCCAGAACTGCACCACCTTCGGCCGGCCGCGCACTTCGTAGGTGATGGCACCGAGGAACTCGCCGACCTCGACGCGAAAGCCGGTTTCCTCCACTACCTCCCGCCGCGCGCCCGCGACCGGACGTTCGTCGGGTCTGAGCTTGCCGCGGGGCAGCACCCAAAGCTTGTCCTTGCTGCGCTGGACGACAGCCACTCTCGGCCGCGCGCCCTTGCGCACCGCAATTCCACCCACCGCATGTATCGTTCTGTTCACAAACGAGCCCACGCCTATCGGTCATAACAAAACACGCCGCTGCGCAAATCGCAAACCAAACGACGGCCGTAGCTGTGAACAACGAGTTCGCGACGGAGGCGTCGGACGGGCTTGGCGCCAAGCAGCTTGCGAAGCCCTGACCGTGGCATGTCCGCCCGCGCGACGGGCGGACATTTTCGCTCGCGATCCTGGCCGAGATTTTCGGCGCCGGGAACGGCGGGGAAGGCCCTCAGACAGCCTCGCGGCCCCGCGCGAAGAACAGCCAAGCCATCAGAATCCCGCCGACAATCATGAGGACGGAACCGATTGCGGCAACCGGAACGCTGCCGGTGGTGACTAGGAAATAGCTGCCGACGATCAGGGCGGCGACGCCAACCACGGTGATCCAGAACTGCGCGGGCGCCAGCGGCGACTTCTTGAGCGCCGGCCACAGCCGGTAGACCATGCCGTAAAGGGCCAGCATCACAAAGCCCGAGGTCATCATCGCAACATGTACCGTGAGAAGCTTGTTGTCCTCGGCGATCCCCATATAGAGGCCGAGCAGCATTCCGACGACAGCCCAGAGCAAGCCGATAAAAACGTAAGCCCGATCGATCTCAAGCATCATTTTCTCCCCTTTTGTTTGGGCTGATGCTAGGTCGCTCCTTGCCGCAGATCAAATGCTTTTCAACGTCCGGTGGCGACGGGTCGGGCCTATTATCCCGGACATGCAGCGTATCGCCGCGGGAACATCAGGCGTGCTGAAGCAGGCGCCGCAGATTGCGCACGTCGGTGACGGATTCGATCGCAAAGGTGGTTTCGATCAGCCGGCTCGATGCCTCGCGCCCGAGCACCGGCGTGATCAGATCGCCCGCCTTGGCGATCACTTCGGCCCGCGCCATCGGGTTGCGGGGCGTGCCGCGCACCGCGGTGATGCGCTCTGAAAGGCGAGTGCCGTCATTGAGCTCGATCTCCACAACCGCCACCCGCACCGGCAGCAGTTTTGCCAGTTCCTCATCGCGCACCAGGCTGACCTTGGCGCGCTGTCGCAACACGGATGCATCCTGCATGCGCGATTTGTCATGGGCGGCATGGAACGAGACCGTCTTGTCGAGCAGCATCACGGCCATCATGTGTTGCAGGCAGATATCGGGGATGTCGCGGTTGTCCACGACGGTTGCGACCGACGGCGCAAGCCGCACGTTCACGCGTCTAACCTGATCGGCCTCGAAAGGCCGCTTGCCGCGAATGGCCTCGATCGCATCGAGCGGGGCCTGGATCGGCGAGCCGACCGTCCACTTCTTGATGTCGGTTTGGGTGATCTCGTAACGCTCGCCGAGCTTCTCGATCAGCCGGTCGGGTTGCGCCTTGGGCGCATAGGCGGCAAAAAAATTGTCCGCGCCGGAGAAGACGTCGTCGACGCCGTTCCACCCGGATTTGACAAGAAGTGCGGCAGTGACGCCGTTGCGCGAGGTCATGCCCGCAAACACAAAGGCCTTCTCGATGTGATCGCTGTCGCGCCGCCAGGCGATGAAGCCTGAGGATTGCTGCGCGGTATAGTCGAGCGCCCATCGCATCTGGCGGGCATCGAGGCCGGCGGCGGAAGCCGCAGCGGCCGCGGCGCCGAACGTTCCAGCGATGCTGTGGGTGGCAAGGCTGCTCTCATAGCTGAAGGCCGCGCCTCCCATCGCCATGATCACGCGCGGGCCGATGTCGTAGCCGAGCGTCACGGCGCGCAACAGGCTCGTGCCGTCGATGCCGTATTCCTCACCGAGCGCCAGCGCGGCCGGCACGACCGCGCAGCCGGGATGGGAGCGCGATTCATTATGCGAATCGTCGGTTTCATCGGCATGCGCCATGACGCCATTGGCGAGCGCGGCATCAAGCGGCGCGGCCGTGAGCGTGGAGGCCACCACCGTCGTAACGCCCTTGCCGCCGTGTTCGCGCACGTAACGTAGCGCCGCCTGACCCGGCGGCAATTCGGAGCCGGAAATCATCGCCGCGAACGTATCGATCAGATGATACTTGGCCTGCTCGGCCACTTCCTCCGGCAACTCCCGCGCTCGGGCTGAAGCCATGTAGTTGCTCAGCGCATTCATGACCGGTCCGGGGCCGGACGCCGGCGCGGACTTGGGCGCCTTCTGCTGCGCGCGGGCCGCAAATGGCCAGGCCAGTGTCGCATTGCCAAGAAATCTGACGAAGTTTCGCCGCTGCATCTACTCGCTCGAGAAATCGCCCAAAGCATGATCCGGAAAAGTGGGAACCCGGTTTTCCGAAAAAACATCCGCAAACAAAGAGATTAGATCATGATGCGATTCAATCTAGTCGTATCGTGAAATAGCCCGTCCGCTTTCGCTACACTGGCACCAGTGGTCCAGGACTCTTCAGGTATCGCTTGACGGCATCTGCGGTCCAGAAGGCGAGCGCGCCGACCGGACCGGTCGGGTTCTTGCCGGCGTTTTGAGGAAAAGCGCATGCGCCGGCGACGAAAACGTTTGGAACGTCCCAGCACTGCGAAAAGCGATTGAGAGCGCTTGTCCGCGGATCGGTCCCGAGCACAGCGCCGCCGGTATTGTGTGTGCTTTGGTAGGGCACGATGCTGTAACGCTGCGGCGAGGCGCGCCGGACGACGCGATCGGCACCCATCGCCTGTCCGATCTTCACACAAATGTCGGCCAGGTAGTTCGCCTGCTTCTGCTCGTTCGCGTGATAGTCAAACGTCATGCGAAGGAGCGGCCGACCATAGCGATCATGGTAGGTTGGATCGAGATCGAGATAGTTGTGGCGATAGGCCATCACGCTGCCTTGATTGTTGATGGCTAGCGTATGATTGTAGTGGCGCCGGACCGCGCGCTTCCACTCCGTGCCCCACGCCGGCGTGCCGGGCGGCACCGGCCGGAATCCGATCGGCCGTCCGGTCGCAGTCGGGGTCGTAATGCCGCCGCCGCCGATGAATCCTTCCTTGCCATGGTCGAAGCTCCCGGTGTTGAAGTCGTCGATCACCGTGCCCAACGCGCCCGCGCCCATGAACGGATTCATCCACGTGCTCTCATCGAAGAACACTGTGGCGCCGCTGCCGATCTGATAGGCATAGTTGCGGCCAACGACGCCCTCGCCGGTCACCGGGTCGTAGGGCCGGCCGATGCCCGACCACAGCATCAAATGGACATTGCCGAGCGCATAGGCGGCAAGGATCACGAGGCTGCCAGGCTGCTCGAATTCCCGTCCGCCCGCGTCGATATAGGTTACACTCTCGGCGCGCTTCCTTGCAGCATCGAGGTTTACCTTGAGCACCCGCGCGTTGGTTCGTATCTCGACGTTGGATTTTTTCGCAGCGAGCGGAATGACCGTGAAATGCGGGCTCGCCTTGGCGTTTGCCTCGCAGCCAAAGCGTTCGCAGTAGCCGCAGTAGTGGCACGCACCAAAGGCCACGCCGTCAGGATTGACATAGGGCTGCGACGCGTTCGATGAAGGCTGCGGGAAAGGGTGATAGCCGAGGCTGCTCGCAGCCTTCTCGAACAGGGCGCCGGCCTGCGTCTGGATCATCGGCGGGTTCGGATATTCCCGCTGCCGCGGCCCTTCAAACACATTGCCGCCCACGATTTTTTTGCCGCCCAGATTGCCGGCCTTGCCAGAGCTTCCGCAGAGATACTCGAACTTGTCGTAGTAGGGCTCGAGCTCGTCGTAGGACACCCCCCAATCCTGCAGGTTCATGTCAGGTGGAATGGCGCCCCTGCCGTATCGATCGAGCGTGTGCTTGAGCGGTTCGTGGTCCCACGGCAGCCAGCGCCAGGTTACTCCGTTCCAGTGCACGCCGGCGCCACCGACGCCTTCGCCCGGCAGGAACGAGCCGAGCTGGCGCATCGGCAGCGCGGTCTCGCTTGCCGTATTACGGAAGGTCAACGTCTCGCGCGAGACGTTCAGCATCAATTCGTGCCGCTGCGCGTAGCGCAGCTCATCGTGCACGGTCGGATACATGAAATCCGGGTTTGTATCGCGCGGCGCGCCGCGTTCGAGCACAATGATGGAAAGATTGGTGTCGGCGAGCTCCTTGGCAAGAATCCCGCCGGTCCAGCCGAGGCCGACGATGACGATGTCGGCGGACTTGAGCTTTGTGGTCATGGCCGCATTCTCTCAGCTCAGGTCCTGGATGCTCTTCGGCTCGACGTCATATTTCTTGTTACGATATTTCTCGATGTCGTCGGCATACATGCCGATGGCGCCGGGGAATCCTATCATCTTCCAAACCGCCTTGTTGCGATTGCCGCCATGGACCGGATCGGCGAAATATCCCTCCATCGAGTTCTGGAGCAGAATGTTGAAGAACGCGCGCGCCGGCACCTGCGCGAATTCCGCCTGTCCGGCCTCGACCATTTTAAGCGCCGCGGTCCGATCCGCGGCCGACAACTGGTCGAAAGTCTTTCCGCCGCGCGTCTTGGCGCACCATGCATTGAGATCGGCGATGCCAACGCGGTAGAGCTCTGCGGGTGGCAGCGGCAACTGATAGCCCTGCTGCGGCGTGCCTTCACCAAACGGCCCGTCGAGATACATGCGTGCGCCGCGGCCATAGCCACTGGCCATCTCGCGGTCGATAAAGGTCGGCACACCGACCTCAACGCCGCCGGGGCCGACGTCATCCCTAGGAATTAAAGTATCGACGAGCGCAACGACGACCGCCGCCTCACGCTCGGTGAAAAATCGGAAGGTTTCGGCCGCACTCTCATTGCGCGCGGGCGCATGAGCATGCGACTGCATTGTGGGCTCGGACTCGGGCTCCTTCGCCACTGAAGCGACGCTCGTCGCGGCGAGGCCAGCCGCAGCGCCGGTTAAGCCGATGCTTTTCAAAACATCGCGCCTGCGCACGCCCTCGTTGTCGGCCATGCCGCCTCCCGACAGATTTACTATAATGGTAGCAGAGCAGAACATAGCAGTGAAGCCCTGTCCACAGGATCATCGAAGTGCCGCTCCCGCGGCCTCATTCGATCATCTCGTCAGCCCGCGTGAGCATACGGCGCCGCTTGAGCACCGGGAATGCCGCGTCACAGCCATCGGACGATTCCCACGGAACGATGGTCGGAAACGGCTCGGCTACGTGACCCTCGCGGCTGTCGGCGCCCGGCCCGTTTGGCCCTGAATGCCGTAAAAGCCCTGCCGATCTGGATGGCCCGCCGGTCTTGTGTCATTAGCAAATTGCGCCCAGGCCTGTATGATCGCGGATGGGCGCGAGCGGGCAAGCTGATCCTTTCTCTCAGTGCGCGGGGCTAATCGGGTGACGACCGTCGATCGAGTTGCTGCACCATCATCTGCCGAGGCCGGCGGACTCGATCGCGCAGGCCCCGCTCCGGCGCACGTCTTGATACCACCTGTCTCCCTGCCCTCGTTCGACCGGGAATTGCGGATCGATCTGTTCCGCGGGTTGGCGCTATGGCTGATCTTCATCGATCACATGTCGCCCGATCTTCTGACCTGGTTCACGATCCGCTCTTACGGTTTCAGCGACGCCGCCGAGATTTTCATTTTCATCTCCGGCTACACGGCAGCCTTCGTCTACGGCCGCGGTATGCGCGAGCGAGGCTTCGTGATCGGGGCCGCGCGCATCCTCAAGCGGGTCTGGCAGATTTACGTGGCCAACGTGTTCCTGTTCACGATCTTCTTTGCCGAAATCGTCTACGCCGGCAGGACTCTCAATAATCCGCTTTATACCGAGGAAATGGGCGTCAACGATTTTCTCAAAGCACCCAATGTCGCAATCGTCCAGGCGCTTCTCCTGAGATTTCGCCTCTTGAACATGGACGTGCTGCCGCTCTATGTCGTGCTGATGTTTTTCCTGCCCTGGATCCTGTGGCTGATGCAGCGGCGGGCCGACCTCACGCTTCTCCTGTCGGTGACGCTCTACGTGCTCGCCTCGAAATTCGATCTGCATCTGACGTCCTATCCGAACGGCTTCTGGGCCTTCAATCCGTTCTTCTGGCAGCTCCTGTTCGTGTTCGGCGCCTGGTGCGCGCTGGGCGGCGCCAAACGAATCTCGTGGCTGATCCTGTCGCCGATCACGCAAGCGATCGCCATCGCCTATCTGCTCGCGGCGTTCTGCGTCACCATGACGTGGTATTTTCCACAGCTCGCCTTCCTGATGCCGCACCGCCTCGAGCAATGGATCTATCCGATCAGCAAGACCGATCTCGACATTCTGCGGTTTCTGCATTTTCTGTCGCTGGCGGCGATCACGGTACGATGGGTGCCCAACGGCTGGGCCGGATTGAAATCGCCGTGGCTATGGCCGATGATCCTTTGCGGCCAGCATTCGCTTGAGATTTTCTGTATCGGTGTGTTCCTGGCCTTTGTCGGATATTTCGTGCTCACCGAGCTTTCGGCGGGGCTCGTCCTGCATTTCGTCGCAGCCTTTATCGGCATCCTCTTGATGACCGGAGCCGCATGGCTCAACTCATGGTACAAGCGCTCCGACATCGCGAGCCGGCACTGGACGAAGGAGCACGGCGGCAACGCCGATATCGTCGGAGCGGGCTGAGTGAGGCCTTCCCTCGCCGTCAGCGCGGGCCACGCTCAGCGCACGGCCGTTGCCGTGGTACGGATCAGCGCCCGCCGGTCCTTGACGTAGGCGATTGCGACGCCCAGCCGCTCGACCGTGCCGACGATCTTGCCGTCAAGATCGCCGTCGCAATTCATGTTGGTCGGCGCGATGAAGAATTCGGATTCTTCCCACTCCGACTTGAAGTCCCAGCGCAGTTGCGGAAGCGTGACGGACTTCTCGAACGGGATTCGTTCGCCGCAAACCGCAACGGAGTAGACCGGCGTCGGCTTGCCCGGCTCGACCGGCTCGGTACGGCGCAGATAGGCTTCGAGCTGGCTCACCGCCTCTGGCATGCTGGCGAACCAATAATCGAGGTCGTAGCGTCGCGATGCGCCCTGAAGACCGCCGACCAACTGATTGTAGAACAAATATTCGTAAGGGTGCAGCCTGACCAGCGTCACCGCGTCCGACAAGAAGCCTGCGGCCACGATCGCAAGCCCGGCTGCGGCAACAAGCCGGTCCCGTGCGGCAAGCGCCGTCATAGCCGCGTCGAGACCGATGCCGGCAAGGACCGCCAGCGGAGGAACCACGAACAGGAAATGGCGCAAGCCCGCGAAGGCCGGACCATGCGAGATCACCTCGCAGGCGAGCGGGAAAATCACCGTCAGCGAAACCAGTGCGACGTCCCGGCGTCGGAGCTGGGTGGAGGGCGCGGCGAGAGCCGGCCATAGCGCGACCGCGATTGCCAGCGCCGCGCCGAGCAGCGCGAGCAGCGGCATACGGATCAGGAAATAGATCGGCACGTAAAGCCTTGGCACCTTCGACATCATGTAGACCTGACCGCCGACGGCGGTGCGAATGCCGTAGTGAAACTCGGAGAACGAGAGCAGGCCGCGGATCGGGTTGAGCGGAGCGAGCGCCGCCCATGGCCAGGTCAGGATCATGATGACATAAGCGAGCATCAGCGCAGGCAGGAGCCGCACGCTTGAGGCAGTTGCGAAGCGCCACCGCTCCTTTCCGTGCCACGGCAGGTAGATGGCGATTGCCGCACCGGAATAGATCAAGAGCAGCAAACCAAGCACGCGAATGCCGAGCGAGGCGCCGGCAAGGAGGCCGAACGCGGCGACGTCGACCGCGCGCGGCGCCGGCAGTCTGTGCGCGATGCGGATCAGGAAAAAGGTCGCCGCCATCATGGCGGCGGCGAACGGAATATCCTTGGTGTGGTTGAACATGGCGCCGTACCAGACGCCGCAAGCACAAAGCGCAATCACGGCGATCAGGGCCGCGCGCGGGCCCGCGATCAGCCGCGCGGCCGCGGCGGCAGCACCGATCCCGCCGATGCCGGTCAGCGCGCACAGGATGTGGCGCAGATCGTACGGATCGATCGGGATCAGATGGCTGAGCGCAACCGCGACGACATCGAACAGGCCGCCATAAAGATAGAGGTTTTCGAACGTGAAAAGGCTCTTGTCCGCAAAGCCGCTGGCGTAATAGGCAATGATCAGTTCGCCGTAATGTTGCTGAACGCCTTCATCGTTGGAGACCGCATAGTCGTGGAAGGTGCAAAGCGCGAGAATGACTAGCCCGGCGAGAAGAACGGCGGTGGCGAGATCATAGGCATTGAAGCGCGCGATTCCCAATATCGACTTGAGCCACGTCGAAGATCCAGCAGCAATGCCGGGGGCCCCTTCCCCGGTGAGCCTCTCCTCGGTCATGGTATCGGCTATCTCACTCCACCCAAACTGCAGGTCATGCTGCAACCAGCGCGGCCACCAGGCCAATATAGCAGATTTCGCCATCCGGCCATGTGAGTGGCCGGTAGAAGCAAGATCCGATTGAAAAAGCACAACTTCCCGGCCTCCTTATGAGCCTGGAATGCTGCATCGCATCAATGTCGCCGATAGGCCGCGACCCGGCGCGTGGCGGCAGGCGACGGAAGCGATCCCATGATGTTCAAATGATTGCTCGATCCCAGAGCTCTCGCGAAATGGGTCCCATCCTTAACAACCCACTAACCGCCGGATTGAGCGCGGCACGGCCGCAACGAACGCCGGCGGAGCCTCGCGGCGAGAATCGGCTTGCCTCATCTCGTTAGAGATTTAGGAAATTCTCGAACAGGCCCTTAAGCCCTGAAACGCAGACTGAGCTTTTCAGTCAAAGGGCATTTCCAGCGCAGGGGCATTCATGGTCGAGGAAAAAGTAAAAATCAAATGCACGAAATGCTCGCAAGTCTTCCGCGAGCGCGCGCTGAGGGTCCGGAACGGCTATCAGACCAACTGCCCGCACTGTAACAGGCTCATTACCTTCGACATCAGTTCGGAAGATCGAAACATTCGAAAAGCGCTGATGAGCGCCAAGGAAGTGCGGCTGGCGCTTGAAGCCGATCGCAGCGCCGCCAGGCTGGCGCCAAAGAGCGGGCCTGTTCCAAGTATGGACCGCAGCCAGTACTAGGGCCCGCCTCGCGCGAACGCTTGGTCTTGCAAAATCGGGGCCCGTCGCCGCGCAAGCCTCACGCCCATGGTAAATTTCCGGCTCTGACCCGACGGCGAATTCGAACGGTATTAACCAAATCGCGCGGGTGCGGGACGGGCGTAACGCGATTTAAGTGCCGGAAGCGATAAAAACCCCTTTCACAAGGGACTTTTCCCTTCCGGGCCATTCGATGAGCTTGCGCGGCAAATTGCTGGTATGGCTGCGGGCGTCCCTGCACTCGGCCAGCTTTGCCGGTCTGATCCTGATCGCGGCAAGCTGGTTCGTGGTGGCCTTCGTGTCGTCGCTTGAGCGCGACAAGGCGATCGAGGCAGCGGTCAAGCAATCCGACAGCCTGGTGCGGTTGTTCGAACAAAACACCGAGGACATCTTCGATCGCTTCGATCGAACCCTGCTTCTGTTGCGCAAGAGCTATGAGGATGATCCCGCGCACTTCGATTTGCGCGGTTGGGCGGGACGAACCGCGCTCGTCGGCGATCAGACGCTTCAGATTGCCCTGATCGACGCCGACGGCTTCGTTGTAGCCACGACGCTGGAGCGCCACGGGCCGCCGGTCTACGTCGGCGACCGCGAACATTTCCGCAAGCAACTCGACCTTGGAGTCGACAATCTCTTCATCAGCGAACCGGTGCGGGGGCGAACATCGGGAAAATTGTCCTTGCAGTTTTCACACCGCCTCAACACCGCCGACGGGGGTTTTGCCGGCGTGATCGTCCTCTCGATCGACCCCAATTTCATCGAGCGGTTCTACCGGACCGTCGATCTTGGGGTCGGCGGCAGCGTCGTGCTGCGAAACCGCGACAGCGTGCTGCTGGCGGCACAGGGGCTTTCGAACAACTCCGTCGGCCGGAAGGTCAGACAGCCCGTACTTATCGAGGCGCTCAAGCGCGCGCCCTCCGGCCACTATTGGGGCGGCGGCGCCATCGACGGCACCAACCGTCTGGTGGCCTATCGCACCTCCGACAAGTATCCGCTGATTTTCGCGGTCGGCCTTTCCGAACAAGCCATCCTGAGCGACTACGAAAGACACCATACAGCTTACGAGGTGGCGGCCTCGATCGTCACCCTCCTGGTTCTGATCGCGATGGCATTCACCATCCGCTACCAGATGAAGCTTAACCGCAGCCAGGAAGACCTGACGAAACTCAACGAAGAGATTTCAAGACAGAACGTCTGGTTCGACGCCGCCCTAACCAACATGTCGAACGGGCTCTCGATGTTCGATGCCGACGGCAAGCTGATGATCTGGAACGAACGCTACGTCGAACTCTACGGACTGCCGAGGGATTTCCTCCGCCAGGGAATGAGCGTCCGCGATATCCTCGAGCAGCGCAAGCAGCTCGGAAATCTGGAACTCGACCCTTCCGCCTATATCGAACAGCTTCGGAAGTCGCTGGCCGAAACCGGGAAGTTCACGCTGACCTCCCGCTTCGATGACGGACGAAGCATATTCGTCGTCAACACCGCCATCGCGGGCGGCGGCTGGGTCGGCATTCACGAGGATGTCACGGCTCAGCGATCCCAGGAGAAACTTGTGGCGGAAAAGGCCGCCGAACTCGAACTCATCAACGCGCGTTTCAACGCGGCGATGCGCAACATGTCGCAGGGTCTTTGCCTGTTTGGCCCCGACCAGCGGGTGGTAATTGCGAACGCCCGTTACGCGGAAATCTACCATCTTACCGAAGATCAGGTGAAGCCGGGGACTACCTTGCGACAAATCCTCGAACTTCGCCGGCAGAACGGCACCAATTTCACGACCGACCCCGACGCCTACGTCAACGTCAACATCAAACTGTCGAATGAGATCCAGCATCTCAGCGACGGCAGGGTCGTCTCGATCAAACGCCAGCCGATGGCAAGTGGCGGCTGGCTCACGACCCATGAAGACGTGACCGCGGAAAAGCAAAGCGAAAAACTGCTGGCGGAGAAGGCGGCTGAACTCGAGGTGACGAACACCCGCTTCAGCGCGGCGCTAACCAACATGGCGCAGGGCCTCTGCATGTTCGACGGTCAGAGGCGGCTGATCGCGTGGAACCAGCGTTTTGCCGAAATGTACGACCTGCCGGCGCGTTTGCTGAAGGTCGGAACGCCCTATGAGGAAATCGTCGGCGATCGCATCGCTCGCGGCATGCTGAAGCACGTCAGCAGTTCCGAGGTCAGGTCAAAGGTTGCGGAGCTGGCCGCACTGCCGGCCGATGC
>DATGGY010000229.1:0-23267 GCA_035308285.1 Bradyrhizobium sp.
CACCGGCGATCCCGAGTGGCGTGCCGGTTTCGCCGCGCTCAAGAAGAGCCTGCGGTCGAAGCGCGGGGCGGGTTACCGTGCCGGGAACATCGCAGAGGACGACAAATACGGTAACGACGCATGACCCGCGTCGCGATTGACTAGACCCCGCCAACAATAAGCCAAAGCGCGATGGCGGTTCGACCGTGCCATCGCGCTTCGGCGTCGAATCAATCGAACAGCACCTTGGTTCGCACCTCGTTGCGGGCCAGTCTGTCGATTTCAGCAGGCACCATCGCGTCCCTCAGTTCCTCAAGCCAGTCCAGAAATTTGTCGACCAGGCGCCCCGGGCTCATCGCAAGAGCCGCGACCCCTATCCGCTCTGCTAGCTGGTTCATCATCGATCCCCTCGTTTTCGATAATGAGCTACCCCCTCTCATCCGATGAACCACTCTCCCACGCATTCGCCAAAACGCGAAGCGGATAGTTAATAAATGGTAAATAGGCAGAGCGGTGCTCTAAATCAGCAGCATCCCCTTCAGGCTGGCATGCCGCTTCTGCCGACGACGATGTGGCATGCACCGATATCCCCAGCGGTCCCGCGATGTCGATGATCGCGCGTGTCATCTGGATATCGGCTTGCGAAGGGATAGGGTCGCCCGAGGGGTGATTATGCACCGAAAGTGGAAGTCGGCAGTAGGAATTACCAAAGCGCTTTGTCTTCATACTAAGTCGACGTCGTTCAGCCGTACGTCTTCGCCCAAGCTGCCCTCTCAGAGTCGACCATAAAATCGCGCCTGATCGGCACCGCATCACGTTGGGTCGACAGCAGCATTTGAAACACCATATGAGAGCCGTGTAGGAATTCGAGCTCGACGGCGGCGAGATAGAACTCCCACATTCGGCAGAACCGTTCGTCGTAGATCGCAGCAGCCCGCGCTCTATTTCTGGCGAAGCGCTCGCGCCAGTGTTTCACCGTATAGCGATAGTGCAGCCGTAGCACTTCGATGTCGTCGCACCACAGACCGCAACGCTCCGTGGCGGCGAAGGTCTCGGATAGCGCCGGCACATAGGCGCCAGGAAAGATGTATTTGCGGATGAAGGGGCCGGTGGTGCCGGGCTGCGACATCCGGCCGATGCAATGGATGAAGGCATATCCGTCAGGCGTTAGAAGCTCGCGGATTTTGAGGAAATACTCGTCAAAATGTCCGATGCCGACATGCTCCATCATGCCGACCGAAACCACGCGGTCAAATTGGCCGGTGAGGTGGCGATAGTCCAACTCGCGAAACGCGACGCGATCGGAAACGCCAGCGGCCTGGGCATGAACGCGTGCTGCCTTGATCTGCTCGGGCGATACATTGACCGCAGTGACATGGGCACCGGTTTCGCGCGCCAGATGAATGGCGAAGCCGCCCCAGCCTGAGCCGATCTCAGCGATGGTCATGCCGGGCCTAAGTTGCAGCTTGCTTGTGGCGTGGATAAGCTTGTTGTGCTGCGCCTGTTCGAGCGTTTCATGCTCGGGGTCTCGAAAATAAGCGCAAGAATATTGCATCTGATCGTCGAGGAACAGACGGTAAAGTTCGGTCGAGATGTCGTAGTGGTGGCGTGCATGAGCGGCGGCCAGCCCGATCGGATTGGCCTGATGCCAACGGCGCAAGCCGCGCCACACCCGCCGCATCAGCTTCTGAGACCCGTATGAATAAAGTCCGGCGCGGTTGACCGAGAACAGCAGCAGAAAATCATGGATTGCAGCACCGTCTTCCAGCGTCAGCGTGCCGTCCATATAGGCTTCGGCGGCGTATAGCTCCGGATTGATGAAAAGCTTGGTGTGGAGCTTGCGATCGTGGAGGCGGATGGCGACGTCGGGCCCGGGCAGGAGTTCGCCGAAAACATGGACCGCGCCGTCGGCGTCGCGAACGCGCAGGGTGCCCTGCCGGATAAAGCGTCGAAGCAGATTGGACAACAACAGCACGTGGTAGTCTTTCGTGGTCGTCGCAAGTACCCGAACGAGATCAGGCGGTGCCAGACTAAGGTGCGCTCTCAAGGGGGTACTGCCGCGGCAGTCCATTTGGTGCTAACTAGGGAAGCCGCAAGCGCGGAATTCGCAGGAACGTTATAAAGCCGCTCTTGCCGCACAAGCAGTCTTATTCTTTCCCCTTTGCCATCTTTTTGAGCGTGGCAATTTGTCGGAAGAAGTCTCGTATTGGTTGGGCAGGGCTTCCAAGCATCTTAGCACCAGAAGCCACATCTGAAATGACGCCCGCCTGCGCTCCGATTTCGGCGCCTTGACCTATCCGAAGATGTCCGGCCATAGCCGCCTGCCCCCCGACGCGGACAAAATCCTCAAGTACGGTTGAGCCCGAAATTCCAACCTGTGCAACGATCACACAACATCGGCCGAGGATAACATTGTGGCCAATCTGTACGAGGTTGTCGAGGCGGGAGCCTGCGCCGATAACCGTGTCTCGCGATGATCCGCGATCAATCGTCGTGTTAGCACCAACTTCAACATCGTCTTCAAGAATGACACGCCCGAGCTGGGGAACAGAGAGAAATCCGTCCTTGGTGGAGGCGAAGCCAAACCCTTCCTGTCCGATCCGGGCGCCAGGATAGACGTAAACGCGCGCTCCCAAAAGCGCATAGCTCAAGCTCACATGTGGACCAATCCGGCAATCCCGACCGATAACCACGCCATTTCCAATAACTACACAAGCTCCGATCCGACAACCAGGACCTATGTCTGCTCCGGTCTCGATCACAGTCAGCGGTCCAACCTCCACGGATGGATCGACGATTGCGCCGCCGGCAACGATGGCGGAAGGATGGATGCCTGGAGAAACCGGTGGTGCGGGATGGAACAGTGCCGCGACCCGGGCCCAACCGGCATATGGTTCGGTCGTTAGAATTGCCGCTGTTGCCTTTGGCACTCGCGCCGCCAAATCAGGATGCACAATCACGGCACCCGCCAACGTTTGATCGAGCGCCGATGCATAATGTCGATTGTCCAGAAAACTCACTTCGTTAGGACCAGCCGTTTGCAAGGGTGCCACACCTTCAAGGAGCAAGTCGAGTTCCTCAGCAATCCCGTGTGCCGCCCCCGCAACTACCGCAAGTGGATACGGTCCACTTCGGCTGAAAAATCTTGGATTACCCGTAGTTGCTTCGACCATATGAAATCCCACGCTAGCGATGCGGCAGTGTATGCCCAAACCCGACACTTGGAAGAGGTCGGCGCGCGTTGAATAGAATATCTTTTAGGGTTCCAACGTCCAGAAGGGTTCAAAGTGAGAAATGGTGTGCCGGGCAAACGTCCTCCGCTTTAGCCCAAACACGGACAATAAGTGGGATCTGCGGCTTGCCCGGGCGTCAGATCAGCTTCATCCCCTTCAGACTCGCATGTCCGCTTCTGCCGACGATGATGTGGTCATGCACCGATATCCCCAGCGGTCCCGCGATGTCGATGATCAATTTGGTCATCTGGATGTCTGCTTGCGACGGCGTCGGGTCGCCCGAGGGGTGATTATGCACCAGGATCAGCGCGGTCGCCGACAATTCCAGCGCCCGCTTGATCACTTCGCGCGGATAGACCGGCGTATGGTCCACGGTGCCGGTCTGCTGCACCTCGTCGGAGATCAACTGATTGCGCTTGTCGAGGAACAGGATGCGAAACTGCTCCTTTTCGGCGAACGCCATGCTGGTCCGGCAATAGTCGAGCACGTCATTCCATGACGACAGCAGGGTGCGCTCTCGCAATTCGCCCCTTGCGATGCGGGTCGCCGCCGCCGCCATCAGCTTGAGCTGGGTGACCGAGGCATCGCCGATGCCGTCGACTTCGCGCAAACGCGCTTCGGGGGCATGAATGACCTCGGCGAACGAACCAAACTTCTTCAACAGGGATTTGGCCAGCGGCTTGGTATCGCGCCGGGGCAGGGCGGCAAACAGCGCCATTTCCAGCAATTCATAATCGCTGAGCGCATCCGGCCCGGCGCTGCGAAACCGCTCGCGCAGCCGCTCCCGATGGCCGTGATAGTGCGGCGGCTCGGCGAGCGGGTCTTGCGGCGGGTCGGTCTTGGCGGGCATCGGCGTCAACATGCCGGGTCGGCCGGGTTTTGCAACCGGGAATTGTTGGGCGGCGGGAGGCCCGGTGAATTTCTCTTAGCACACGGCTGTAATCTGCCAGCCCGCCTTGGCGCTCAGCTGCTTGGGGCGAAGACCGGGGGCGCTTCGCTCCGCCGCGACAATAGCTGCCAAGTCGTGAGCGCCAGGCTGACCCAGAGCAGCGGAACGTAGGACGCGAGGATCATGAAGGTAACGCCGGACGCCTTCTCGAATATCTGCTCTTGCGACCCCGCCACCGTTCCATACAGAAGGTCCGCGACCGTTTCCAGGATCAGGAGCCAGACCAAAAACGGGGCCATCCGCGGCCGGTAGCGCAGCGCCAGGAGCGAAATCAGCGCGAGCAACGCGCCTGTCACATCGCCGAGCGCAATCATGTCTCTGGTAGGGTCGGACACCGCGAATCCGAATTTCTGGGCCGAGAAAATCTGCAAGGCGATATCGCGAAATACATGAACCCAAATGAGGGCGCTGAGCGCAGTGGTGCGCTGCTGGCTTTGCAGCCAGGGCGCCACGTACCAGACGGCGATCAGCGTGAAGATGCCGAAATTCAGGGCAGTCGCAAGCGCGGCGGCAAGCGTCAGGCTCATGATGGTCTCCCGCTTGTCGGCTTCGGTCAGGCCTTCTTGAACCAGTCGAGGGCATGCCTGCGCTCGGAGAACCAGGCTGTCGGAAACACCGCCGGCCCGTCGACCTTCTCCGTTCCGCCCGCCTCCATCGTGCCCGGAACGCCGGCAGGCATTTGGAAAGCGAACTTTGTCACGCCCGCCGCGCCGTAACGCGGGATGATGCTGTCGTCACGCCACTGCATCACGCCGGGGCCGAACTGATGGCGAAATTGGGTTGCGTCGATCAGGAGGAAGGACGGCCGCGACTTCTCCGCCTCCCAGGCGAACAGCGCGAGCGTCGCCTTGAAGCCGGCGTCCGTCATTTTCGTCGACAGCCATCGCAGTTCCAGGATGCGGTCGGCGTCGTGATGGACGATTTCGCCCCAAGCGTTGGAGGCCACTACTGAACTCATGGTCCACTCCTCTTTTGATCGCAGGTTTGCGGATGCTCACAAGGGTTGTTGCGCGCAGCTCCATCGTGGCGTAAGTTTTTTCTTACGTAAAGTAAAACCTGCAAGGAATAAATCTACAATGCCGGTATTGGCCAAAATCCGCGCTTTGAGCAACGAGACGCGGTTCGAGATCGTGAAGCTGGTCCGCGACCGCGAATTGGAAGCCGGCGCCGTGGCCAGGCGGTTCAAAATATCTCGACCGGCCGTCTCCCAGCATCTTGGCGTACTTCGCGAGGCCGGTTTGCTCAGGGAACGCCGGGTAGGATCGAAGCGCCTCTACGTCGTTCGAGCTGAAGCCTTCGACGAGCTTCTCGAATTCATCGAGGGATATTGGAGTCCCCGACTGCAACGGTTGAAGTCCGCCGCCGAAGCGATCGAACGGGACAAGGTGAAGAAGTGAGCAAGGCGGACCAGGGTCGAGAGGTTCGGCTCGAGATACGCATCGCTGCGTCGCAAGAAACCGTCTTTGGTCTGTTGACCGATCCGACCCAGATGAAGACCTGGCTCGCCGAAATTGTGGAGGCGGAAGCCAGGCCCGGCGGAAGATTCCGCATCTCGGGCCCTTCCGGTCTCACCATCGAGGGGACCTATCTCGAGACCATCCCGCACAACAAGGTGCTGTTCACCTGGGGCGGGGTCGAAGGTCTCAAACCCGGGCAGTCGACCGTGGAATTCCTGCTGGAGCCTGACGGCGCGGACACCTTGGTCCGGCTGCGCCACTTCGGGCTTCCGCCATCCGCGGTCGAACCGCATCGGCGCGGCTGGACCTATTCCGGACTTGTCAAACTCAAGGACGTCGCCGAAGGGCGCAGGCCGGCCCGCCTGTGTCTGAGCGACATTGCAGAGCAGGGAGGCTCGCTGTGAACAAGGAGGTTTCATCATGAACGGGTGGTTGATTGGCGGCGGCTTGATGGCTTCGTTCTGCGCGGCGGGCCATGCCAATCCCGGAGCAAAGATGTTCTATCAGCCGCTCAAATCGGCCCTGACCGACCGCCTGCTTGCCGGCGTTCTGACCGGCATGTGGCATCTCATCACCGTCCATTTCGTGCTGTCGGCCGCAGCCCTGCTCTTTCTCGGGATGCATGGGCAGCAGCAGGGCGTCATTTGGCTCGTTGCCGCACAATTCGCCGGCTACGCCGCGATCTACCTGGTTATTTCGCTGCGTCTTGGCGGCGTGTTGAAACTCTTTCAGTGGATTCCATTTGCCGCCACCGCCGTGCTGGCCTCCGCAGGCGCGCTGATCTATTTCTGAATTTCAGAAATTTCGCTTGCCACCGGACCCAAATCAGTAATATATGCCTGCCGTCCCGTTCCTCTGGAGGGGCGGCTCGCGATCGTCACAGACGCGGGACGGGATGCGGTGGACGCTTTGGCGCTTTTGACGAATGGCGCATGAGGCGGACGGCGAAGCCGTGTGGTCCCGACGCCCCGACGCTGGCGTCAAGTCGGCGGAAGCGATATCCGCCGATGACGGTGGCAAGAAAGCCCGGTCACCGAGGAGAGCGCGGAGGAAACCGTTAAAACCATTGCGCGGGGAATGCCGGGTGTTTCCGGTGTGACCGTGGTGACTATGCTTGTGTGCTTTTTTATTTTCGCACACAAGGCTGCGGGCGCATTGAGCGCCCGGCATTCCCTGCGCCCTCTGTTCTTCAGGGGGCAGGAAGTTCAGGCATAACTCGCGCGAAAATGCGCGGCGAGAACGCGATATTGTGTCTTGCCGTCATTGCGAGGAGCGCAAGCGACGAAGCAATCCATTCTTGCTTCCTTGTTGCCCTATGGATTGCTTCGCTTGCGTTCGCAATGACGGTTTGGCTGTTTGAAATTTGAATCTGTAGCGGCTCGGTGGCTGCGACCGCATCTGACACAAGTTCGTCACGCCGCCGGCGGCTTTTCCTTGTGGCGCTCCGAGAGGGTAAAGATTTCGACGCCGGTCGCGGTCACACCGACCGAATGCTCGAACTGCGCCGACAGCGAGCGGTCTCGCGTCACCGCGGTCCAGCCGTCGGACAGGATCTTCACATGCGGTTTGCCGAGATTGATCATCGGCTCAATGGTGAAGAACATTCCGGGCTTGAGCGTCACGCCTTCGCCGGGGCGGCCGACATGGATGATGTTCGGCTCGTCGTGGAACATGCGGCCGAGCCCATGGCCGCAGAAATCGCGCACCACGCTCATGCCCTGCGGCTCGACATAGCTCTGGATGGCGTGACCGATGTCGCCGGTGGTGGCGCCGGGTTTTACGGCGGCGATGCCGCGCATCATGGCCTCGTAGGTCACCTCGATCAGCCGCTCGGCCTTGCGCGCGATCGGATTGATCGCGTACATCCGGCTGGAATCGCCATACCAGCCCTCAACGATGAAGGTCACGTCGATGTTGACGATGTCGCCTTCCTTCAAAAGCCGGTCTCCGGGCATGCCATGGCAGACCACATGGTTGATCGAGGTGCAGGTCGAATAGCGATAGCCGCGATACATCAGCGTGGCCGGATAGGCGCCGCGGCTGAAGGCGAATTCGCGCACGAATTCGTCGATCCGCGAAGTCGGCACGCCCGCCTTGACGATATCGGTCAGCTCATCGAGGCATTTGGCCACCAGCGCGCCCGCCTTGCGCATGCCTGCGAACCCGCTTGGGCCGTGCAGCTTGATCTGCCCGGTCTTGCGCAAGGAGGATTCGGTGGCTTCGACATAGCTCATGGGCGGATCGCGTCTTGGCGGGGAGCGGTGATTTGCAGGCCTAATTTAATGATTGGCGCTGTCGGCGCAAGCGGCCTGCGTCGGGCTTGAGACCGCCGGAACCGTCTTGCCGGTAGCTGCCGCCGGCCGGTGTTTCAGTTCGAGACCTCCACCGTGGTGTCAACCGGCAGCGCGCCGCCGCGGACGCGGATTTCGCGCACCGGATAAGGCACCCGAATGCCCTCGCGCTTGAATGTCTCCCACAGGGATACCATCACCTCGCTCTTCACATTGTCCATGCCGTCGGGATCGGCGATCCAGAAGGTGAGCGAAAACTTCATCCCGGCCTCGGCGAATTCGGTGAGGATGCAGTTCGGCGTCCTGGATTTGATGGCGCGCGGCGCGGCGGCCGCGATCTCGACCGCAAGCTTGCAGACCTGCCTCGGGTCGGCGTCGTAATTGGTGCCGAAATTGACCTTCACCAGCGTATTCTTGTCGGTGTAGGTCCAGTTGGTGACCTTCTGCGTCACCAGATCCTCATTGGGGATCAGGAATTCGCGGCCATCGCCCGCGGCAACGGAAATGTAGCGCGTCTTCATCGCGCTGATGCGTCCCGAACTGTCGCCGATGGTAACGAGGTCGCCGGGCTTCACCGATTTGTCCGCGAGCAGGATGATGCCGCTGATGAAGTTGGCGACGATCTTCTGCAAGCCGATGCCGATACCGACGCCGACCGCGCCGGAGAACACCGCCAGCGCCGACAGATTGATGCCGACCGCGCCGAGCGCGATGGCGACCGCTGTCACCAACAGCCCCATCCGGATCATTTTCACCAGCAGCACCTGGATCGAAGGCGTCAGGTCGGTAGACCGGTTGATCCGGCTCTCGGCGAAATTGCTGGCGATGTTGGTGAGCCAGAGGGCGGCAATCAGCAACAGCCCGAGCTTGATCGCCACCAGCGGCGTCAGCCGCAATCCGCCGAGCACCACCGAGACCGAGTCGAGCGCGTCGATGGCCGGATCGAGCTGGCCGATGATGCTCAGCGCCGCGACGCACCAGGCCGACACCGACACCAGTTTGACGAGGGTGGCGTTGCGGATGACCGAGGTCACCAGCCGGATCACCAGCCAAGCCACCGCGAGCTTGGCCGCCACCATCAAGAGATAGCTTCGGCTCGGCCAGGTCGAAGGATACATCGCTACGCGCGCCGCGATCACCAGGACCGCAAACACGGCCGTGGATACGCCGCCGACCAAAACCCGCGCGAAGTGCCGCAACGGCAGCGGCCAGCCCTGCGCGAATGATTTCACGTCGACCCGCCTGCGAATGGCGGCATCGGCCGCCAGCGCCATGCCGGCTGCGGCCAACATCAGCCCGATCTGCAGATAGAACCAGGGCGATGTGGCCTCCGCGCCGATCGATCGCGCGGTGGTGTCCAGGAAATCCATGATGTCGTTCAGGTCCATCGTTCAATTCTCGCCTAGGGTCAGACCGGGCCGCCGAACAGGATTGATTCGAATGCTCGCGCAGATTCACACAACCGCAGCGTCAACGCTATCGCCGCGACAGGCCGGCGGGGCCGAACAAAGGTCGTCGACCATCGGCAGAAATGGGTTGGCGTCGAACTGTGGCGACGATAAGGATGAAAATACAGGGAATTTACGAAAGCCATGGCTTCTCTCGATTCGGTCAGCATAGCCATTCTGCTCGGCGCGGTGCTCGTCATGGCGGGCATTCTGTCGAGCCTGCTCGCGCTGCGCTTCGGCGCGCCGTTGCTATTGATGTTTCTGCTGATCGGCGTGCTGGCCGGTGATTCCGGTCCCGGGCATTTGCAGTTCGACGACCTGCGCTCCACTTATCTGGTGGGGTCGGTGGCGTTGGCGTTGATCCTGTTCGATGGGGGTTTGAGGACACGGTTTCAAAATATCAGCGCGGTGCTGGCGCCGTCGATGGTGCTGGCGACGATCGGGGTGCTGTTGACGGCGCTGATCACCGCGCCGGTCGCCAAATATGCGCTCGACCTCAACTGGACCGAGGCGTTTCTGGCCGGGGCCGTGCTGGCGTCGACCGATGCGGCGGCCGTGTTTCTGCTGGTGCACGCGCATGGTCTGCGGTTGCGCCCGCGCGTCGGCGCGACGCTGGAGGCCGAATCCGGCACCAATGATCCGTTCGCGGTGTTCCTCACCCTGATGCTGGTCGAATTGATTTCGGTCGGCGAGAGTTCGCTCACTCATGTCATGCTGGAGCTCGGCCGCGAGGCCATGCTCGGCGCCATTGCCGGCGTCATCGGCGGCCGTCTGGTGGTGCTGGCGCTCAATCGCATGGCGTTGCCGCAGGGCCTGCATGCGCCGTTCGTCACGACCGCCGCATTGGTGATCTTCGGCGCGGCGCAGATTGCGCACGCTTCGGGATTTCTTGCCGTCTATCTTGCCGGCATCATCATCGGCAACCGGCCGACCCGCGCGCATAATTCGGTAGTGACGTTTCTGGACGCCGCGACTTGGCTCGCGCAGATCGTGATGTTCGTGCTGCTCGGGCTCCTGGTTTCGCCGCAGCGGTTGGTGGCGAGCGTCATGCCCGCGGTGATCGTGGCGTTGGTCCTGATGCTGGTGGCGCGCCCGCTCGCGGTGTTTCTGTGCCTGGCGCCATTTCGCTTCAACTGGCGGGAGAAGATTTTCATCGCCTGGACCGGCCTGCGCGGGGCGGTGGCAATCTTCCTGGCGTCGATCCCGATGCTGGTCGGGCTTTCCAAGGCCTATCTTTACTTCGACCTCGCCTTTGTCGTCGTTTTCATTTCGCTGTTGCTGCAAGGCTGGACGCTGGCGCCGGCGGCGCGGCGGCTTCATGTCGCGCTGCCGCGGGCCGACCGCGGTCCGCGCCGGGTCGAACTCGACCTGCCGGGGCAGCTCGAGCAGCAACTAGTCGGCTATTCCGTGCGGCCCAAGAGCCTGTATTTCCGGCGCGGCCTCATCCCGTCCTGGTCGAAGCCGACACTGGTGATCCGCGACCAGCACATCCTCTCGCCGATCGAGGCCGATCCGGTTCGCCCCGGCGATTACATCTATCTGCTGGCGCCGCCGGAAAAGGCCGACGCGCTCGATCGCTTCTTTGTCGATATGCAGCCGAGCTCGGCGCCCGACCCGCATCTGCTCGGAGATTTCACTGTCTCCGGCGAGCACACGCTCGGCGAATTGGCCGAGGTCTACGGCGTTGCCGTCGGCGAGGACCAGGTCAGGCTGACGCTTGCCGATTATTTCGACATTCATCTCGACCATGCGCCGAAGGAGGGCGCGACACTGGAACTGGACACCATTGACCTGGTGGCGCGCAGTATCAGTGGCGGAAGGGTCAATCTCATCGGTCTCCGCTTGCCCGAGGACCCGGAGCAGGTTCCGGCGACGACGCGGTTCGACTCTTTCAAACGCAGGCTTGCGGGCTTTTGGTCATCGGTTGCGGGAATCTGAGGTGAGATTGGTGCCAATCGGCCAACAAAATGCCGCAACCGCCAAAAATTTACGCAGTTTCGCAAGATTGGAGCTGGAACAGCCCGCGCGTCGAAAAGTTTAGCAGTGATGTTAACCTGGCCACGGGACGCGACAGGTGGATTGATTTGATCAGGAGTAAGCTATGCGAAAATACATGATGGCAATCGTTGCGGTCATGGCGCTCGGGATGGCGAGCCCTGCAATGGCGTATGACACGGGCGATCTCTTGTCGATGCAGCAAGCGCTGGGCATTGCGGAAGATATTGGTCTGGTCACCGTATCCCATACCCAATTCGAGGGTGATAAATGGAAAATCCAGGGCCGCGACAGAACAGGGCGATACATGGAAATGGCGGTCGATGCCGCCAGCGGCGACGTGCTTTGGGTCAACCGCTAGGCATATCGGGAACCAGCAGGGATCGCCGGCGCGGCCAGCCTCGGTCCTCCCTGCGAGCGGCGTACTCTGTTGCGCAAGGGTTCCACGAATCGTCGATTGAGCATCGCCAAACCCGCGCTTGCGACCAATACGACCGGCGTGACCGCAAGCAGCAGGGTCCAGCCCCGCCACTCGCTGCCGAGTAAGACACTGGCCACCAGGAAACCGGCCAGCCAATGCACCAGGAATGCGAAATAGGACCACTCGCCGAACATTCGATCGATGCGCTCTGCCAACGGGGTAAATTGACGGCTTGATAGGCCGGAGACCACGACCGCAAAGCAGAGCGTGTCGAAAAGATAGCCCCATCCAAAAATGTAGGTTTCGGCAAACACCGCGCCGCCGGCGAGCATGTTGGCAGTCCACGCAACGAAAGCACATGCCGCCGCAAGCGGCGGAGCTACCCACCCGCCGCGCTGTTTGAGAAAATACAGGACCGCGCCAACAGCGAAGGGAAAGACGGCCGAAGGTGCCGTGAAATAGATCAACGTCCAGTTGATGGCGTCATAGACGCAGACCAGTTGGAGCGTCAGCCCGCTGACAAGCGCGATCAAGGCCCAGCTCATTTGCCGGGCGACTACAAGATACAGCAACAGATACATGTCGACCTCGATCGCGACCGACCAGAATGGCGGCACCAATCGAATGAAGCCGTAAGACGACTGCAACGGCAGCACCGTCAGATTGATCATGAGATCGCCGGCGTCGGGCAGGCCGCGCCAGAATTTCACGTACGCGGCAGCTTGATCCGGCGCGATGGCGATCGCAATCAATGTCAGGGCGCAAACGAAATAATAAGGCGGCAATAGCCGCAACGCGCGGTTGCTCCAAAAACGCAAGCCGTCAAAGCGGTAAACCTCGTTCAACGCCGCCGTCATCATCAGCCCGGAAATGACGAAGAACCCACGCACGGCATAGAAACCGAAATGCGCGACATATTCGGTGCCGACCAGATGGCTCAAGATGACAAGATAGGCCAGGAGAAAACGAAGCGTACCGAACATGGCGTCATTCCCTCAGTCGACGAGCTTCGGCAGCGCGATTGCGACCGCAGCAAACAGGCCGAGAACCGAACTCATGACCACGGCCGAGCGGCGGCGCGCGACTTTATCCTCACGAAGCAATGCGAAAATGCTGCGCACGTCGCGCGGGATCAGGAACGGGACTTGCCGGCGATAGGCCGCATACTCCGGAAAAGCGCAATCGAGTACCGCTTCTTCCCAGCGTGCGCGCGCTATCTGCAGCACGACGATGATCGCCAGCAGCATCACTCCCGGCAGCGAGCGCACCTGAAACAGGATGCCGACAACACCGAGGAGTTCGAACAGGTACAAAGGGTGACGAACGATGCCGTAAGGTCCCGTGGTCACCAGGCGCCTCGCCTCCGGCATCACGCTGAACGAGCGACCGAGGAAGCTCAGCGTCAAGACGCCCAGGATGCTGGCGGAAACCCCCGCCAGCACGGCAAGCAGATTGCACAGGAGATTGGACGGTGCGCGTTCGAGCAACACGCAGAACGGTGGAATGCAAACCGTGATCAGCGCGACAAAGCGCGGCAGCAAGGCCGATGATTTCGCAACCGGGCGATGACGAACGAGCGGAAGCACCGCAAGAAGCGCAACAAACATCCACTGGGAGACCCGTGCCAAGGTGGCCGTGGTCACCCCGACATTGGCATGCGCCCACATCGAAGGATCTTGTGCGACCTGATCCGAAAAACCGATGACGTCGTGGACGAGTGCGTAAAGCGAGTAGATAAAGATCGGTAGCCGCATCGCCCAGTCGTAGAAGCGGCTCTGTTCAATCCGATGAAGAAAAGTGCCCAACATGGCCCGCCTTGGCGGCGAAGGCGCGTGACAATTCACGGCTGGTTCTTCGCACCCCTTGATAGGCGCTGGGCATTAAGAGGCAGTTGCGCCGCTTCATAAAATGAGAAGCAGCCTTAAGCCTTGGTAGCGTGATCATGCGATTGCGTTTAATTCGCAAGACAAAACGGCGTGTCGTCGTTTGATCTGGATCAAACGGTCCGAAATCATCTGCATATTGGAGGTGGCCGATATCAAGCCGCTGCATGCGCTGCGGGCAATACCTCCGGGCCGCCAAATGCGGTGACGCAGCCGCGCCGGAGCATCACGATCTGGGTCGCCAACTGGCGCATTTCGGCGGCGTCGTGGCTGACATAGACCATGGGAATGCCGGCTTCGTCACGCAAGCGAATGAGATAGGGCAGGATCTCTTCCTTGCGCTCCTCGTCTAGCGATCCCAGCGGTTCATCCAACAACAGCAGCCGCGGCTGCGACAGCAGCGCACGGCCGAGCGCCACGCGCTGGCGCTCGCCACCGGACAGTTTGCCGGGGCGGCGATCCAAGAGGTCTCCGATGTCGAGCAGATCGGTAACGCGTTTCTGCTGCGAGCTATCCTCAGCAAGGCAGTTCATGCGTCGCCCGTAGTCGAGATTCTGGCGCACATCGAGATGCGGAAACAGCCGCGCATCCTGGAACACATAGCCGATCCGGCGGCGGTGAACCGGGACGTGCGACCGGGCTGCCGTCTCGTCCAGCGTCTCTCCGTCGATGGCGATGACGCCGCGATCGGGGCGCAGCAATCCGGCGATCATGTTGATCAACGAGGTCTTGCCGGCGCCCGACGCGCCAAACAGTCCGGTGACCCTTCCTTCGCTCGCGAAGGAAGCTTCGATGACAAACTCGCCAAGCCGCTTTGAGACGTCCACGCGCAGCATGATCAATTCCCGTGCAAGCGCAGCACAGCGCGTCGCGCGAACCATTCGGAGGCGACCAAGGCGGTCATCGCGATGAGAATGGAGACCACGACCAGCCGCAGCGCGGCGCTGTCGCCGTCCGGTGTCTGGATCAGCGAGTAGATCGCCGACGAAATGGTCTGGGTCTCGCCCGGAATATTCGACACGAAGGTAATCGTCGCGCCGAACTCGCCGATCGCCTTGGCGAAGCCGAGCACCATTCCCGCCATGATGCCCGGCAGCGCCAGCGGCAATGTCACGGTCAGGAATACCTGCCAGGGCGCGGCGCCCAGCGTCCCTGCCGCCTGCTCCAGCCTGCGGTCCACCGTTTCGATCGACAGCCGGATCGGCCGCACCAGCAGCGGAAACGCCATGATTCCGCAGGCCAGCGCCGCGCCGGTCCAACGAAAGGCGAATACGATGCCGAGATAATCTGCGAGCCACGCCCCGACGAGGCCGCGCCGGCCGAAAGTCAGAAGCAACAGATAACCGGTGACGACCGGGGGCATCACCAGCGGCAGATGGACCAGCGCGTCGAGCAGCGACTTGCCCAAGAATTCGCGGCGCGCCAATAGCCACGCCACCGCGACCCCGAGCGGTGTCGCCACCAGTGTCGCGACCGTGGCGACCCGAAGCGACAGCTCGATCGCCATCCATTCCGTTGGTGAGATGTCGAACACGAAAGGTGCGATCAGGAGGTCGGACGAATCAGGAAAGTGAAACCGTATTTTTCGAAAATGGTCTTGGCTGCCGGCGAGCACAGGAAGACGAGATAGTCAGCCGCTTCCGGCTTCGCGGATGTTGTCGCGGCGACCGGGTAGATGATCGGCGGATGGAAATCGGCAGGGAAGCTGCCGATGATTTTCACGCCGGGTTCAACTTTCGCGTCGGTGGCATAGACGATCCCGAGCGCCGCCTCGCCGCGCGCCACCAGCGTCAGCGCCGTGCGCACGCTTTCGGCCATCGCGAATTTCGGCTCGGCGGCCTGCCAGGCGCCGAGCTTTTCAAGCGCGGCCTTGGCGTATTTGCCGGCCGGAACCGCGCTGACATCGCCGGTGGCGATCCGGTCCTGGCCTGCGAGTTTGGCCAGATCGAAACCCCGGCCGATCGTGACCCTGTCGATCTTGGAATCCTTTGGCGCGATCAGGACGAGGCTGTTGCCAAGCAAGTTCGCCCGCGTCGACTCATTGATCGCCTTCCTCGCCGCCGCATAGTCCATCCAGTCGATATCGGCGGAGATGAAAATATCCGCGGGTGCCCCCTGTTCGATTTGCTTTGCGAGCACCGAGCTTGCGGCATAGCTCGCGGTGACCTTCACGCCGGTCTTTGCGACATAGGCTGCATCGATGTCGTCGATGGCGTTCTTCATCGAAGCCGCCGCAAAAACCGTCAGATTATTTCCTTGCGCAGATGCAGGGGAGGGGGCAGATCCACAGAGGATCGCGAGGGCGACAAAAGCTCCGGCAAACCGATACATGGGCGCGCTCCGTGCCAAAGCGCGGCGCGCTTTCGCGCGCGGCGTCAGGCAATGGTCAAATACGGGATGCGACAGGCGGAAGCGCGTTCCCCCGTCCCGGCGACTTACGGTCGGCCGGGATAATCGCGGGCAAAACAATAACAGGCTGACGGTTCGGGTAAAGTCTCCAAATATCGGCGGACGCGGGCGATTTTTCAAAGATCGCACTTCCCAACGTTATTGCTTGGCGTCGGGGGCTGCCAAAACCTGGCGGCAGGCGGCCGGCAATTGCGCCATCGTCATCGCCGGCCTCGGCTTTGGCGGCTCGGGCGATGGCTTGGGGTGAATCACCTCATCCTTGAACCAATAGGCGAGATCGGCCGCGCTGCAGCCCTCGCCCTCCGACGGCGCGGGCTGGGTCTCGCATTCGGTACTTCCGGGCGGACATTTGGTGCGGATATGGAAGTGATAGTCGTGGCCATACATTGGCCGTATCTTGGAAAGCCAGGTTCGGTCGCCCTTGGCTTCACGGCATAACGCCTTCTTGATCGCGGCGTTGACAAAGATGCGCTGCACGCTCGGTTCCAGCGCGGCGTCGCGGATCAACGTGAGATGGCCCGGCGTCCAAACAGTCGGGTCGATGTCGAGCCGATCGGCGCGAACCATCATGACCGCGGACATCTCCTCGCGCTCGTTGCGCGACAATTGTCGGTCCGGCATCGGCGTCAGCCAGACATCGGCATCCAACCCCACTTGATGGCTGGCGTGCCCGGTGAACATCGGGCCGCCGCGCGGTTGCGACATGTCGCCGACCAGGATGCCCGGCCAGCCTGCCTCCTTGTGAACCTTGGCCGACAGACGTTCCAGCAGCGCCACCAGGTCGGGATGCCCCCAGTTGCGGTTGCGCGACAACCGCATCACCTGCCAGGTCTCGCCGTTGATCGGCAGCGCCTGCGCGCCGGCGATGCAGCCGTGGGCATAAAAACCGATCACCCGCGTCGGCATCGCGGCGGGCAGCACCTTGCGGCCGAACAATTCCTTGGCGCCGATTTTGCGATCGTTCGGGTTGGCGAGCGGCGGCAGCGGTTTTGGATCGACGCTTCCCTTGTCCTGCGCCAGCGCGGCGGTGGCGCTGGCCTCAGCAGTGAAAGCAAGCAGGAGCGGAATCAAGATGGAACGGAGATTCATGGGGGCATTCTATATCACGCACACCGGGCATGGAATTCAGCAAATCCAGGCGGGCTATTTGCTGCGTGGCTTGCGTTTTTTCAGATGATAGGTCGGCGCCAAGGCCAGGCAGCGGCGCGCGCTGGCTCTGGAACCTCGTCCTCGGCGTTGAGCAGGATGCTTCGATTGCCGCCATAGCTGAATTCGTTGGGATAAAGTTCGCGGAAGGTCGCAACCAGGCGGTGCGCCTCCCGGTCGGTTTCTTCATATTTCGGCAGGTGTATTCGTTTCGACGCTGTTGTACGGATAGCTTAGAGCACGAACGCGACAAGCGGAAGTCAAAGCATCACAACGCGGGTCGGGCGCAGGTTGCCGCATTTGTGAACCCGACCACCCGCTCCGTCGACGTATGGTCGGAGCAGGAGTCCCGCATGAGTAATGATACCAATGTGTTCCCAATGCCCGCGCCGCGATACGCACGATTCTCGCGTCGGCTTCGCGCCATGCTGCTCGACTGGATCATCGCCGTGATCGTCATTTTTGGCGCGCTTCTGCTGGTGACGGCGGTGAGAAACGACAACTTTTCCCGCGGGCTTGGAATCGTCGTGGTGGTGGCGGTTGTGCTTTATGAGCCGATCCTGGTGTCGCGTATGGGCGGTACGCTTGGACACTATTTCACTAAACGCTTGGACACTATTTCACTAATCTGCGCGTCGTCGACGGCCGCAGCGGTGGCAATATCGGCTTCGCAAGGGCCTGTGTCCGCGTCGTCATCAAGGGAGTGCTGGGGCTTTACTCTTTCGTGATTTTGGCGGCCACCCGCCGCAACCAGGCAGTGCACGATCTCTTGACGCGGTCGACCGTGCAAATCCGCGATCTGACGAGAGCCTCACCCGGTCAATTCATTGCCGAGCGCGTCGAACTTGCGGCCAGCGGTATGCCGTCGGCGTCGCGGCGCATTGCCGTGATTTCCGGCTATCTGCTGCTGATGGCGTTCATTTATGTCTTCATCATCGGCAGCATTATCGTGCCCGGTGTGATCTCCGGTGCCTGTATCGATCGCAATTTCTGCTCAGGCGGCGAAAGAATTCTCAGCCTGATACTTGGCGTTGGGCTGTTCGGATTGTGCGCAGTTTGCATTGCCCTGGGGTGGCGAGGCAGACTTGTCGGCGCGCGCAGGAGATTGGCGGGGGATCACGGTTAGACCCTGACGCGACCTGTTGCATTGGGAAACCGGGTCTTCGCGACGAAGCCGGAAATCTCAGAAAGCGCTCAACAACCGATTGCTTTCGGCGGCAAGTCCGCCTTGCTGCAACCTTCGAGCGTTCGATGCGGCTGCGCGCAGGCGCTGGGCCGGTCGGTATCGGTCATCGTGCGGTTGAGCGCCTAAATCGTCGGTCCGCGCGGGATGACGCTGTTGGTCAGGATCATCTTGCCGACGTCCTCATAGTGGGTGTCGCGGGCCTGGATCTGCTGCGCGATGGCATGCATGTCGCGGAAGCGGCGCTCGAACTTGTTCGCCCTGAAAATGGCAGTGGCGCCGGCCATGTGATAGGCAGCATCGACTACCGAAGCCGCCTGATGGATCGTCCAGGTCGCGGCGAGGCGAATAGCCGCGCGATTTTTCTCCGAGAGGTTTCCGGTCTGGGTCAATTCATGCCAGGCTTCCGCAGCGGTCGAATAGATGAAGGCACGCGCTGCGCGCAAATTGCCTTCGGTGCAGCCGATCAACCCTTGAACTGCGCTGTTGTCCTTCATCGCCGTCAGGCCAACCGAGTGCTTGCCGCGCGCCAGTTCGATCGCCGCATCCAGCGTCGCGCGGGCAACGCCAACCGCGATCGCCGCGAAGCCTAGGCCAAACATGGTGTAGGTGGTGATCCGGTAGAGCGGGCCTTTTTCGCGCAGCGCCGTGAAATCGTCGCGCAACGCGGCGAATTTTTCCGGGATGAACAGGTTCTCGACCGAATAGGAATCGGTTCCGGTGCCGGCAAGCCCGATGACGTCCCAGACGTCGTGCATAGTGGCGCTTGTTGCGGGAAAGACGATGGTGCGGATTTCCGGCGTGCCGTTCGGCTTCATCCGCCTGCTGCCGTCGGCCTCGACGACCTGGACATGAGCGCCGAGCCAGTTCGCCTGACGCGAGCCGCTGGCGAAATCCCAGCGCGCGGAGATGCGATAACCGCCGGGAACCGCCTGCACCTCGTTGGCGATCGCGCCCCAGGCCAGAATGTCGTTGCGCTTGCCGAAAATCTCGCGCGCCACGTCGGCATCGAGATAGGCCGCGGTCATGGCGCAGACCGAGCATTGGCCGAGGCACCACGCCGTGGAGGCATCGACCTTGGCGATCTCCTCCAGCATCTGCATGAAGACTTCCGGCGGGGCCTCGGCGCCGCCAATGCTTTGCGGCAGCAGTGAGCGATAAAGCCCGTTCTCGATGAGGGCGGAAACCACCGGCTGGGTGAGACGCCGCGTCCGCTCGATCTCGTCCGCCTCCTGCGCGATCAGTGGCGCCAGCGCCTTTGCGCGCTCGATGAGGCCGAAGCCGGGAAGTTTGTTCATACGTTTCCTCGCCCCATTTTTAGGGATTCTGGTTGGCGAGGGCCGATGGTGGTCCATCTGGCGACCCGGATCAAGATGGGGGAGGGGCGGGATATGGAGACGCGGGCCGCATGTCACCGCGCAAGCCCGAGGACCAGCAGCAGCGCTTGGTCTAGCTCCTCGGACGATTCGGTATCGAGTGACCCAAGCACTTGCCGAATGCGGTCCCGCCCCAAGGTGTTCATTTTGTCAGTCATGATCTGTGAACGAATCCGCAAGCCGTTGCTTGCGGTTGGTTCGACTATCGGGCGTATTCGGTGGAATTCGGTGACAGCGGAGGACATCGGGCAAACAAGAACCGACGTTGTCGAGTCGCGGAACTCATCTGCCTGAACAATGACGCCGGGACGAGGCTTGCCCAATTCGCCCTTCAGGACGATCAGAACGACGTCTCCGCGCCTCAAGACCAGTCTTTCGGGTCGCGAATTGCGTCAAGCCAATCGTCAATCGCGTCATTTTCCGGGTGCTGCGCCATCATCTTTATTTCGCGGCGTATCTCCGCGAGCACCTTGGGATTGCGCAAATCCGGGACCCAATGCTGCACCGGCCGCAGCCCCTGCGCGCGCAGACGCGCGCGGCGCGCGGCCATGCGCTCTCGCGGGGTACGGGGCTTTGGCTTCTTGCGGATGGTGGCCATGGAAGAAGCGTAACATGTTACGCTGCCGGTTTCAACGGCTCTCAGCTATCCACCTTCAGCGCGGCGATAAAAGCCTCCTGCGGGATGTCGACCTTGCCGAACTGCCGCATCTTCTTCTTGCCTTCCTTCTGCTTCTCCAGAAGTTTGCGCTTTCGCGTGATGTCGCCGCCATAGCATTTCGCGGTGACGTCCTTGCGCAGGGCGCGCACGGTTTCGCGCGCGATGATCTTGCCGCCGATCGCCGCCTGGATCGGAATCTGGAACATGTGGGGCGGGATCAGCTCCTTCATCTTCTCGACCATGGCGCGGCCGCGGCCTTCCGCGCGCGTCTTGTGAACCAGCATCGAGAGCGCATCCACCGGCTCGTTGTTGACCAGGATCTGCATCTTGACGAGATCGGCCGGCTTGTAGTCGGTGAGGTGATAGTCGAATGAGGCGTAGCCCTTCGAGACCGACTTCAGGCGGTCGTAGAAATCAAACACCACTTCGTTGAGCGGCAACTCGTATTTCACCATGGCGCGGTTGCCGACGTAAGTGAGTTCCTTCTGCGAGCCGCGCCGGTCCTGGCACAGCTTCAGCACGCTGCCGAGATATTCGTCGGGCGTCAGGATGGTGGCCTCGATCCAGGGCTCCTCGATCTCGGCGATCTTCACCGCATCCGGCATGTCGATCGGGTTATGGATCTCGATCACCTGTCCGTCGGTCAGGTGCATCTTGTAGATCACCGAGGGCGCGGTCGCGATCAGATTGAGATCGAATTCGCGTTGCAGCCGTTCCTGGATGATCTCCAGATGTAACAGCCCGAGGAAGCCGCAGCGGAAGCCGAAGCCGAGCGCGGCCGAGGTTTCCATTTCGAAGGAGAAGCTCGCATCGTTGAGCCGCAATTTCCCCATCGCGGCGCGCAAGCTTTCGAAATCGTCGGCGTCGACCGGGAACAGGCCGCAGAACACCACGGGAATCGCGGGCTTGAATCCCGGCAACATTTCGGTGACCGGCTTGCGGTCGTCAGTGATGGTGTCGCCGACGCGCGTGTCGGCCACTTCCTTGATCGCGGCGGTGATGAATCCGATCTCGCCGGGGCCGAGTTCGTCGACCTGCTGCATCTTCGGAGTGAAGAAGCCGACCCGCTCGACGTCGTAAGCGGCGTTGGTTCCCATCATCCGGATGCGCTGGCCTTTCTTCAGGACGCCATCGACGATGCGGACCAGGACCACGACGCCGAGATAGACGTCGTACCAGCTATCGACCAGAAGCGCCTTCAGCGAAGCTTCGGGATCGCCTTTCGGCGGCGGCAGCCGGTGCACGATCGCTTCCAACACATCGTCGATGCCAAGCCCGGTCTTGGCCGAGATCATCACCGCGTCGGACGCGTCGATGCCGATCACGTCTTCGATCTGCTGCTTGACCTGGTCGGGCTCTGCCGCCGGCAGGTCGATCTTGTTGAGGACCGGCACGATCTCATGGCCGGCATCGATCGCGTGGTAGACGTTGGCAAGCGTCTGCGCCTCGACGCCCTGGCTGGCGTCGACCACCAGCAGCGAGCCTTCGCAGGCCGCCAGCGACCGGGAAACCTCATAGGCGAAATCGACGTGGCCGGGCGTGTCGATCAAATTGAGGATGTAGGTTTGGCCGTCCTTCGCCGCATAGGTCAGCCGCACGGTCTGCGCCTTGATGGTGATGCCGCGCTCGCGCTCGATATCCATGGAATCGAGCACCTGTTCCTTCATCTCGCGCGCCTGAAGGCCGCCCGTGGTCTGGATCAGACGGTCGGCCAGCGTCGATTTGCCATGGTCGATATGCGCAACGATGGCGAAGTTGCGGATATTCGAAATGGGAATGGATGTCATGGGGCGCGGGATAGCATTCGCGTTCCGGTGCGGCAACCATATTACGGCATTTTTGCCGGGTCTTCTTCACGCCAAGCTGATTCCACTTGCGCGAAAAACGCGCTACGCAAGGGCTATGTCAACCGCATCAATTTCGCCCGCGGCCTTGCGCGTGCGCCGCAGATTTAGCCTTCGGCGGCTGGCGGCGCGGCTGGCGGCCTCCGCGTCTGACCGTTACGTCGCGCCCGCGTTGGTGGTCGCTTTTGCAGTAATCCACGCACTGCTCTGGACCGTCATCCTGATCAATCTCAAGGCGGCGCAGGACGTCCACATGGATGTCGCCGAAGCTTTCGCCTGGGGTCAAAAATTTCAGCTCGGCTATGGCAAGCACCCGCCGCTTGCGGGCTGGGTTGCCGGCCTTTGGTTCAAGATGTTTCCAGTCGTCGACTGGGCCACCTATTTGCTGGCGATGACGACGCTGGCTTGCGGCATGGTGATCTGTTGGTTCATCGCCTTGCGCGTGGTGGACTACCGCCGCGCGTTCTTTGTCGTGGTGATGCTCGCGCTCTATCCGATCTTCAATTTCAAGGGCTTCAAGTACAATCCGGATTTGCTGCAGCTCGTCACCCTGCCGCTATTGGTGCTGGCCTATCTCGATGCCTTCAAGAAGCGCAGCGTGCGTTCAGGCGTGTTGCTTGGTCTTGCCGGCGCGCTGGCGCTGATGACGAAATACTGGGTATTGACCATGATCGGCGCGGTCGGCCTTGCGGCCCTCATTCATCCCGATCGGCAAAAATTCCTGCGTTCGCCGGCGCCGTGGGTGGCGATGGTCGTGGCCGTCATTGTGATGATCCCGCATCTGATATGGCTGGAGGCCGTGGACTTCTTGCCGCTGATCTATGCCGGCGACGTCTATGGACTTTCGAGCCGCGCTCAAAGCGCAGCGCTCGTCTTCGGTTATATCGGTCACAATCTGGCGCTGCTGGCCCTGCCGGTAGCGCTGGCGGGGCTCGCACTGGCCTGGACCAATCCGTTGCGCCGTCCATCTCTCGCGCTGGCGCGCATCTGGTCGC
>DATGGY010000230.1:0-6488 GCA_035308285.1 Bradyrhizobium sp.
GGTGCCGATCGCCGCGACCATGTCGCCGGCGACGGTTGCGATCGCCCGCGCCTCGTTCGGCATCTGGACGTTCAAAACCTGCTTGCCCTTGCGGGTGTTGCCGACGCAATCGTCCTCGTTGACGATGAAGCCCTGCCCTTCATGGCTCGCGACCAGGAATTTGCGGCCGCCCTTGTTGACGAACAGCGAGACGATGGCGGCGTCCTGATCGAGATCGATGAACATCCGGATCGGCTCGCCATGGCCGCGTCCGCCCGGGAGCTTCGCAACTTCGAGCGAATAGAATTTGCCGTTGGTGCCGAACAGCAGCAGCTTTGAAGTGGTCTCGGCAAAAAACGCGTGGTCGAGCTTGTCGTCGGTCTTGAACGCAAGGCTAGAGAAATCTTCGACGTGTCCCTTCAGCGTACGCACCCAGCCCTTCTCGGAGATCACCACCGTCACCGGCTCGCGCTCGACAAAGGCCTCCTCGATCGCGGCGAGATCGTGCTCGGGCGCATCCGCAAACTGGGTGCGGCGCTTGCCGAGCGGCGTCTTCGGCCCGAACATGTCGCGCACCTTGCGCACCTGCTCGCCGACCTTGGACCATTGCTCCTTCTCCGAGGCGAGGAGAGCCTTGACGCCCTTCAACTCGGCGCGGAGATTCTTGTCCTCGGTGCGGATCTCGAATTCCTCGAGCTTGCGCAAGTTGCGCAGGCGCATGTTGAGGATGGCTTCGGCCTGAACCTCCGTCAGCTTGAACGCCTTGATCAAGGCCGGCTTCGGCTCGTCCTCGGTGCGGATGATCTTGATCACCTTGTCGATGTTCAAATAGGCGATCAGATAACCGCCGAGGATCTCCAGGCGATGCTCGATCTGGGTCTTGCGGTAGTTGGTGCGGCGGACCAGCACGTCGCGCAGATGGTCGAGCCACTCTCTCAGGCACTCGGCAAGTCCGACCACCTTCGGGATGCGGCCTTTGACCAGCACGTTGAGGTTCAACGGAATCCGATTTTCGAGCTCAGTCAGCCGGAACAGGGATTCCATCAGGAGTTCGGGATCGACGGCGCGCGATTTGGGCTCGATGACGAGGCGGATGTCTTCAGCGGATTCGTCCCGGACGTCGCCAACCAGCGGCAGCTTCTTCTCGTTGAGCAATTCGGCGATCTTTTCGACCAGGCGCGATTTCTGCACCAGGTAAGGAATTTCGGTGATGACGACCACCCAGGTACCCCGCGCACCCTCTTCCTGCTTCCACTTGGCGCGGACGCGGAACGAGCCACGCCCGGTCACATAGGCTTCCGTGATCGATTCCTTGGAATCGACGACGATGCCCCCGGTCGGAAAATCCGGCCCCCTCACCCACTTCAGAAGCGTCTTCGACCTCGCCTCAGGCTTGTCGATTAGATGTAGCGCCGCCTCGCACAGTTCGGCCGCATTATGCGGCGGGATCGAGGTCGCCATGCCGACCGCAATCCCCTGCGCGCCGTTGGCGAGCAGATTCGGGAATCCGCCGGGCAGCACCACCGGCTCTTTCGACTGGCCGTCGTAATTGGGGCGGAACTCGACGCCGTCCTCGTCGATGCCCTCCAGGAGAAGGCGGGCGACATCGGTCATCCGCGCTTCGGTGTAGCGGTAGGCGGCGGCGTTGTCGCCGTCGATATTGCCGAAATTGCCCTGGCCGTCGACCAGCGGGTAGCGCGAGTTGAAATCCTGCGCCAAGCGCACCATGGCGTCGTAGATCGCCTGATCGCCATGCGGATGGAATGAGCCCATCACGTCGCCGACGATCTTGGCGGATTTCTTGAATGGCGTGCCGGGGTCGAGCCGCAACAGCCGCATGCCGTAGAGGATGCGCCGGTGCACCGGCTTCAGCCCGTCTCGGGCGTGCGGCAGCGCGCGATGCATAATGGTGGAAAGGGCATAAGCGAGATAGCGCTCTTCCAGCGCATCGCGCAGCATGACCTCGTGGACTTCGGCCGGATCCGGCGGAGGCAGTCGTTTTCCCATGGGAACGGGTTATCCAGTGCGGGGGATTCGAACAAGGCGCGAATCAGCGGCCTAATTTAGGCCGCCTCGAAGCGTCACGGAACAACCGCTTTCGCGCGGTGCGCGCGGTGTCTGATCACCGCATTGATAAAGCCGTTGCTGGCGTCGGAATGGCCCTGCCCGGTCGTGGAAGGACGCGCCCGCCGGCCGCGATATCGCGCCGAGCGGATGAAACTCATGCAGCCGCAGGAAATTGTCGCGCCACTTTCGCGCGTTTTTCCGGTCGTTGGCTCCCGACCGCGTGGTGTCTCGGATGCATCAACCGCGCGCTCATTTTCGGTGGCTCTGGTCCTGAAATCAGGAGCAGAGCCTAGCCCGCTGTTCTTTCGGCGGCGCGCCGCATCGTCAATAGCCGCGCAAGGGGTTACCGTAGTAACGGCTGGCCCCAAATGGCACGTAAAGGGGATAGTAACCCGCACCTACGGGGTGACCAACGTGGTGTTCCCAATCGGTACCCACGTAACCAGCATAAGGCCCGCTATCCCAGCCCCAACCATGATAATCCCAGCCCCACCCAGCTCTGACATAACCATTGTAACCAGCCGCCATATCGGCGGCTGCGGCCGTGCCGGTCGCACCCGCCGCCAAGCCGCCGCACGCCAACGCCGTTGTGACAATCGCAATTTTTGCAAAGCGCGTCCGATTCATGGCTTCCTCTCCATCAGTCCATCCAAATGAAACCAGTGTGTCCTTCTGCCGGGAACGGCAGATCAGAAATATTGAGGATCGTCCGCTCATATAAGACAGGCTTTCTGACATAGTGTGGCTACTTCACTTATGGTTGCGGCATTCAAAGCGGCGATAGATTCAGGCCGCCACGAAGCGTCACGGAACGACCGCCTTGGCGCGGTGTCTGACCACCGCATTGATAAAGCCATCGCGGGCGTCGGAATGGCCCTGCCCGCGCGGCTCCAGCACGTGACGCAACAGAAAAAGCCCCGTGAGCGTAAAACCATCGCTCAAGTCCTGGTCCGACCAGCCGTTCGCTCCGCCCTCGCTCTGGCGCAGGAACGCGGGCAGCCGCAACAACCGGTCGTGGAAGGACGCGCCCGCCGCCCGCGATACCGCGCTGCCGGATTTCGGCGAGACATAGATGAGGTCGGCGGTCGTTCCGGTCGCCGCACAGGTTTCCAGATCGAGCCCGAAACCAAGTTCGGCGAGCATCGCGAGCTCGAATTTAATCAAATGCGCCGCCGCGCCACTCGCCTCGTCGAAATCGTCCAGCGTGCGGTCGAGCATCTCGTAGATTTCCTCGTGCGGATCGCGCTCGGGCAGAAGCCGCGCCAGCGCGGCCAGATGAGTCACGCCATAGACCGCGTGCGAGGAGGCGAGTAGCGTCGCCGCCCGCAGCCGCGTGCCCTCGATCTGATAAATGCCGAGATGCTCGTCGAGCCGCGCCCGCCACACCGCGCTGACGCCGTTGCCCGGTTGCAGCAAGGGCCGCATCCGCGAGCCGGAACCGCCGCGCACGAGGCCAAGGTGGCGGCCATGCCCGCGCGTCAGGAGCTCGACAATGGCAGAAGATTCGCCATGCCGCCGCACCCCCAGCACAATGCCTTCGTCAGTCCATTCCATGGGGAAGAGTTTACAGGATTCCGGTGCGGGGCGCAGCCTCTGCGCCGCGTTCCCCGGATGCTGCGCAGCGCCCTTGCGGTGCGCTGCTGATCCGGGGTCCATCCACTCCTCGCCATGATAGTGGGTCCTGGCTCTGCGGTGCACCGCAAGCGCGCTGCACCGCGTCCGGGACACGAGTGCAACCTCACCCGTTGAACCAGCCCTTCGCGTCTCCGGTGAAGGACAAATACAGTCCCATGGCCGTCAGCGCGCAGGACACGACCTCGATGGCACTATCGAGCTGAAGGCCGTTCTCGCCGACGAACTGAAACAGCGAGATCACCGAAAGCACCAGCGCCACAAGCAGCACCCAGCGCGGCCAGTTCTTGCGCCGCTGGGCCGCCAGCCAGACGAAATAGAACAACAGCAGGATCATGCCGGCATCAAGCAAGGTCAGGATCATGTCGGCGTTGGCCGCGCGATCCTGAAAGGCAACCGATAGCGCGTCGAGCACGAGCGACGCATAGAGCAGCACTTCAAACCAAAACACGTTCCTGGGTATGTTCATTTCCTGCGCCGGTGATTGCTCGATCATTGCCCGATTATTGCCCGATTACTCCCTGGGGAATTCCAGTCCCATTTCATGGTAGCGGTCGGGATCGTCGCCCCAGTTTTCGCGCACCTTCACGAACAGGAACAGGTGGACGGGAACGCCTGTGATTTCCGCGATCTCCTTGCGGGCGTCCGCGCCGATTGCCTTGATGGTGGCGCCGGCCTTGCCGAGCACGATCTTGCGCTGGCTTTCGCGCTCGACAAAAATGGTCTGCTCGATTCGGACGGACTTGTCTTTGCGCTCGGTCCACGAATAGGTTTCGACCGTGGATTGATACGGTAATTCCTGATGCAGCTTCTGGAAGATCTTCTCCCGCGTGATTTCGGCCGCCAGATGCCGCATCGGCGCATCCGACATCTGGTCTTCCGGATAGTGAAACGGCCCCGGGGGCACCATCTCGGCCAAGGCGCGGCGTAAATCGTCGACGCCATCGCCCGACAATGCCGAGATCATGAAGGTGCGCGCGAATTTGAGGCGGTCATTGGCGGCCTTGGCGAGCGCCAGCAGCTTTTCGCGCGGGACGAGATCGATCTTGTTCAGCACCAGGATCTTTTCGTGCCCGACGGTGGCAAGCTTTGTCAGGATCGCGTCGGCTTCCGCGTCGATCCCCTCGCGCGCGTCGATCAGCACGCAGACGAGATCGGCATCATGCGCTCCACTCCAGGCGGTGGCGACCATGGCGCGGTCGAGCCGCCGCTTGGGCGGAAAGATGCCGGGGGTGTCGACCAGAATGATCTGCGCATTATTCTCGATCGCAATGCCGCGGATCAGCGCGCGCGTGGTTTGCACCTTGCGCGAGACGATCGTGACCTTGGAGCCGACCAGCGCATTGACCAGCGTCGATTTGCCGACATTGGGGGCGCCGATCAGCGCGACGAAACCGCACGCCGTCGTGACCGGTGCGGTTGCGGCCGGGGATTCATCAATCATTGTTGCCGCCGCCGACGCCTTCGCGCGCGATCATCACGGAGGCGGCGACTTTTTCCGCGGCGCGCTTGCTGCCGCCGAGGCCTTCGGCCGGGGTGAGCCCCGGCAATTCCACGGCTACCCGGAACTGCGGATCGTGATGCGGTCCAGTGCGTTCGATCTCGCGGTAGACCGGCGTCGGCAGCCCCTTGCCCTGCGCCCACTCCTGCAGCACGGTCTTTGGATCGCGCAGCGGCCGGCGCGGCTTGCGCATTCGTTCCGTCCAGTTGCGTTCGACGAATTGCGCCGCCGCCTGGTAGCCGCCGTCGAGAAACACCGCGCCGATCACCGCCTCGCAGATGTCCCCGAGCACGGATTTGCGCAAGCGGGCGCCGGCGCCAGCGCCGACCGCGCCGAGCTTGATGTCATCAACCAGCCCGAGCGACTTTGCGACATCGGCGCAGCTCTCCTTGCGCACGAGCTCTGCGAGCCGCTTCGACAATTCACCTTCGTCGGCATTGGGAAAGGCGCGGTACAGCATGTCGGAAACGATCAGGCCAAGAACATGATCGCCGAGGAACTCAAGACGCTGGTAGCTGTCGCCGCGCTTGCGGGAGGATTTCAGCGCCGAGACGTGTGTAAACGCCGTGGCAAGCAGCGTGGCGTTGGCAAATTTATGTCCGATCCGCGCTTCCAGCGCGGCGGAAGCGGCGGCTTTGGCGCCCGCCTTGGAACGCTTCTTCTTCTTGCGCGCCGCCGGCTCGCGCGCGGCGCCAGGCTGGAGGCTTGCGTCGCCAGATGACGATGAGGCGTGAATATCCGGAGCGTCTTCGTTCATCGCACAATGGTGAATAGACGATTCCAGCGCACCGCGGTGGGCCAGCGCCAGAACATCCAGGCGTGCTCGCCCTCGGCAATCGAGAAGAAAATCATCTGGGCCCGGCCGACGATATTCTCAAACGGCACGTAGCCCACCGCCGACAACACCCGGCTGTCGGTGGAATTGTCGCGGTTGTCGCCCATCATGAAGAAATGGCCGGGCGGCACGTTGTAGACAATGGTGTTGTCATAGAAGCCGTTATCAACGCAATCGAGCGATTCGTAGCTGACGCCGTTCGGCAGCGTCTCCTTCCAGCGCTTGACCCGCGCGGTGGCATCCGACCCGCAAGGATCCTCGCCGATGAAGTCGCTCAGCCGCTCACGTTTTACCGGAACGTCGTTGATGTAGAGGAGCCCCTCCTTCATCTGGATACGATCGCCGGGCAACCCGATCACGCGCTTGATGTAGTCGGTGGAGTCATCCTTGGGCAGGCGAAACACGACGATGTCGCCCCGCGCGGGTTCCACGCCGAAGATGCGGCCCGAAAACAGCGGCGGCGACAATGGAAAG
>DATGGY010000231.1:0-18854 GCA_035308285.1 Bradyrhizobium sp.
GCAAACTGGGTTGCTCACGGCTATCGCCGCTCTTGAATGCATGATTCGTCATAGGCCGAATCGTACACCAACTCTCAAAAATGCCGAGTTCTTGCCCAGCCTCGACGGGCAAATCAGCGCGACGGCGACCCATGGAATGCAACTTGTCAAGAGGCCTGTGCGTGGACCAGCAAGTTCAACGCGATCGATGGATGTCCGCTTTTTTAAAGCGCAATTCGGACTCCAGTCGGGCATCGCGCGAGGTTCGAAAATTGCCGGGAAGAGATATTGCGCCCCTATCCAGCAACGCCGTCGGGCGCTAATATTGCACACGGTTTCAGGTGCTCGTCGGGTTAGTGATGGGAGGCGGCAATGACCGAAGTCAAGTGGTCGATCAAGGCGCGCGAATTTGCCAACTGCAATTGCTCCTATGGCTGTCCTTGCCAATTCAACGGATTGCCCACCGATGGAACGTGTCGAGCGGTAGTCGGCCTGCAGATCGATACGGGTCATCACGGGAACACGCGACTCGATGGCCTCAAGGTTGCTTCGATTTTCAAATGGCCCGGCGCCATTCACGAGGGAAAAGGCGAGGCTGCAATTATCGTTGACGAACGGGCCAATGCTTCACAACGGGAGGCACTGCTCCGGATTCTGAGCGGTCAAGACACCGAGCCTGGAGCAACGGTTTTTAGCGTTTTCGCCTCGACGCTCGTGAAGGTGCATGAGCCGATTTTCAGCAAGATCGATTTCGAGGTCGACATTGACGGACGGCGGGCGCGCCTTATCGTCCCCGGCCTTATTGAAACGCGCGGAGAACCGATCCTCAATCCAGTCACAGGTAATGAACACCGGGTACGCATCGATATGGTCAACGGCTTTGAATACACGCTCGCGGAGATCGGGCGCGGTTGGTCGAAGGCGTCGGGCCCAATTGCGTATGAACTTGCCGATTCGTACGGCCAGTTTGCTCGCCTTCATCTCAACCAGAATGGCATCGTGCATTGAAAGCACATGAGCAGCCAAGCCATTGAACTCGTGCTTCGGCGCGACCGCGTCGTCATGGTTGCTGCGCTTGTCGCGATCACGGGACTCGCTTGGGCCTACGTGTTGTGGCTTGCCAACGACATGGCAATGGGCGGCATGGACATGACAGGTTTCCGGATGATCCCAGCCGGGATGGGACTGATGATGCCGGCGTTAGTACCATGGCAGCCAACCGAATTCATCTTTGTGTTTGTGATGTGGGTGGCGATGATGATCGGCATGATGACGCCATCGGCCGCCCCCATGGTTCTGCTCTATGCACGCGTTGGCCGACAGGCGGCGATGCAGGGCAAGCCCTTTGCCAATAGCAATTGGTTCTTCGGCGGCTATCTCTTGGCCTGGGTGGCGTTCGCGCTTGTCGCCACCTTAGCGCAATGGGGAGTTCAACGCGCCTCGCTGCTGACGCCGACGATGGAAAGTGCGAGCGCGATCTTCGGAAGCGCCTTGCTGATTGCGGCCGGGCTTTATCAGTGGACGCCGTTGAAGCATGCATGCCTACGTCAATGCCAAGCACCGTTGCAATTCATCCAGCGCCACGGCGGTTTCCGCCGCGACGCAAAGGGCTCGCTTGGGCTTGGCATCCGACATGGTGCCTATTGTGTCGGTTGCTGTTGGGCGTTGATGGCGCTGCTGTTCGTGGGCGGTGTGATGAACCTGATGTGGATAGCCGCCCTCACTATATTCGTCCTCCTGGAAAGAGTTATTCCGGCCGGCCACATGATTGCGCGGGTCGCAGGCGGAGTATTAATCGCGGGCGGGGGATGGTTGCTGGCAGCGGCGCTCATCTATCGTTGAGGTTCGCCGAAATCATCCGCGGCATGGTGGAGACATCGATCACGCTCAGGTCTTTGCAGCTCGTAGATGGGTTGAGCCTTGCGAAACCCATCATCTCCGCAAAATTGCAATTGATGGGTATCGCGGAGCCTGTCATCGGGCGTGCATTCGCGCGACCCGTTGGCTCCCCCATCCATCCTGCGGGCCCCGACGCCCAACGCGGAACCGAACAAAAGAATGCGACTGCAAAAAATGACGGATGCACGGCGAGACCTGGAACGAGACCGGCAGGTCAGCGGTTCTTAAGAACGCCGAGCACCGCGGTGCGTCGGATTGGTTCGACTTAGAGGGAATCAGGAGGACCGCCATGATTTCCGAGATCAAAATCCACACCATCGCGCGGCAAATGTTCGAACGGCATGGCGCTGCGGCCATCGCCGATGCAGCCCAGCATGCGCTGAGCTGTGAGCAAAAGGGTCAAGTGGAAGAGGCCAACGAGTGGCGCCACATCAAAGACGCCGTGAAGAGCATGGTGGGGCCGCACCAGAGCTGATCCGGGCTCGCGCCGCCGACTTCTATGGCCGTTGGTCAAACGCCGTGACTACGAAATACCTCTTGACACACCCGCGTCAATTTTTTGCGGTGCTGCTCGAGGCAGCTCCGCACGGCTCGGTCATCGCCAAGCTGCTTTCGGCAGAAGCGTGAAGCGTCACGCGAGCAAGCCTGCTGCTCCTGTGGAGTCCCCTCGTGTTTGCCTTGGGCGAACGCCATCGGCGTTGCGGCAAAAGCCAATATCAAGGCCAGGATAAATTTTGGCATCTTTGTCGTTCCGCTTTTATCAACGAAAGTGACAATCCCTGTCTTGTGGCTATGTTCCTCGATCTGACTGAAAAGTCATAAATTCGTTTGGTGTCGACCGATCGACTTTCATCGTCCGGGCTTGCCGGCGATCGGCCCGACCGCAATTCGGACTCAAGTCGGACATCGCATGAGGTCCGAAAAGTCCAATTTCAGCCGCGAGCCACCCTTCCTCCTGCTCAGGCTGTCGTATATGAGAGATTTGCCACCGGAACGTGCCGTCGTCCGCAAGGAGCGAATTGGCGGCGCAGAGGGTGGCGGCGGCGGTTAGTCAATCCGAAAACCGCGATCTAACACTCGATCGCCGGCTAGTGTGGTGGTTCAGAAGTTCTCTTTGTTAGTGCTACGAGTCCGTTAAGAGAAATTTCTGAACCAAAGCCGCACTAGAATCATTGGTTTCTGGTGTCCTTGTCGAAGCCGAATTTCGCAAAAGTGGGGCCACGAGAGAGTGCGAACTTCGGATTCAAGGACACTACTGGCGCGGACAGGCAATTCGACCGGGGCATGGCATGGTAACTCGATTGACGACGGCGCAATCCGCCGGGGCGATACGGCGCTTTCGGCCTCCCGCCATTGTGACGTTCGCGGCGATGGCCGCGCTGACGGCGCTGACCGCTGACGCCGCGGCGGGACAGGCGCCGCGCCCTGCGCCCCCCACCGAGGCGACGGCGCCGCGCGATGCAGCCGAACCGATCATGGCGATTGTGTCGATCAAGACCCAGCAAGTCACTTTCTACGACGCCGACGGCTGGATCCTGCGCGCACCGGTGTCGACCGGCATCGCGGGGCGCGAGACGCCAGCCGGTGTCTTCGCCGTCGTCGAGAAGGACATCGACCACCATTCGAGCCTCTATGACGATGCCTGGATGCCGAACATGCAGCGCCTTACCTGGAACGGCATTGCGCTGCACGGCGGGCCGCTGCCCGGCTATGCCGCCTCACACGGCTGCATACGGATGCCCTACGGCTTTGCGGAGAAGCTGTTCGACAAGACGCGGATCGGGATGCGGGTGATCATCTCGCCGAACGACGCCGCCCCAGTCGAGTTTTCCCACACGGCGCTGTTCTCGCCGAACGCGCAAGCCATCGCGGCTGCTCCGGCGCGGGCCGAGACCCTCGCCCGCGAAGCCGCGGAGGCCGCCAAGACGGCCGACGAGGCGAAGAAAGCCGCCGCGACCTCGGCGCGCGAGACCGCATCGCTCACCGCATCGGTCCGCAAGCTGGAATGGCTCAAGGCCCGCGCCGATGCCGAACTCGCCTTCGCCGACAAGGCGCTCGCCGCCGCAAGGACCGACCAAGCCAAAGCGCGCGCCGAGGACCTCAAGCAGAAGGCCGCCCCCAAGGCCGCGGAGGCGGAGACGCAGCTCGAGGCCGCCAAGGCCGACGCGAGGTCGAAGCTCGATGCCGCCGCCGCCGCAAAGGACGCCGCCAAGGCGGCCATGACCAGGAAAGCCGACACCGCCAAGGCGGCGAGCGAGGCGAAGCTCGCGCTGGAGCCGGTCTCAATCTACATTAGCCGCGCGACGCAGAAGCTTTACGTGCGGCGCAATACGCATAAGCCGTGGCCGGACGGGGGCGAGGTTTTCGATGCGACCATTGAGGTTCCGGTCACGATCCGCAATCCCGACAAGCGGATCGGCACGCATGTGTTTACGGCGGTAGCGCGCAATGATTCGGGCCTGCGCTGGACCGCGGTCACGATCGACAACGCCGACGACGCCACAGACGCGCTCGACCGCGTCGCCATCCCGCCGGATGTGCTCGATCGCATCGCGCCGACCGCAGTGCCGCGATCCTCGATCGTCGTCTCGGACGAGCCCTTAAGCCACGAGACCAATTATCGCACCGAGTTCGTCGCGGTGCTGAACAACCAGCCCCAGGGCGGCTTTGTCACGCGCCGGCCGACGGCCGATGTCGCCGTCGCGGGCGGCAACTTCTGGAGCGACAGCGGCTTGGGGTTCCTTTTCCAGCCCGATCGGCCCCCCCAGGCTGCCAATACGCGTCCGCGCAGCGGCCAATACTATAATCAGCCGCAACGAGGCTTGTGGTAGCAGGAAGCCCGCATGAGCGCATGCGACATGCGGGAACCACAGTCAATGCGAAGACCCCGGATATCGCGGAGCCTGTCATCGGGCGCATTCGCGCGACCCGGTGGCTCATCCGGCTTCTTGCTCAAGCGAGCGGCACGAAATCGTACTCGCCGACTCCCTGCAGCACGAGAAATACCGCGGACGTGTCGCCCGCATTGGTGACGAGGTGTGGGCGCTTTGGGGGGACAGAGAAGGTCTGGCCCCGCGACAGACGCACCTCTTCCTTCGGCTGCTGGAGAAAGAGGCGGATTGTTCCTTCCAGGACATAGAAAGTGTCGTGGACATTGTTGTGATAATGCCAAGGCACCTTCTGGGTAGGGCTTATCTGGAGCTCGGCGATGCGAAAGCCCGGCCGCGCAGCGTGATAGGCTCGACGCTCGACCTCGTATAGCCGACTCGCGTCCTTCACTCCCTTCGTCATGATCGCGTTCTCCTGTTGATCCCGTACAGCGGAAATTGGGCACACGCAGTGCGCAGGATGGATTGAGCCTTGCGAAACCCATCGTCCCCACAAGATGCAATCGATGGGTATCGCAGAGCTTATCATTGGGCGCGCATTCGCGCGACCCGTTGGCTCCACCCATCCTGTGCGTTCAACGCGCCAGTTCCCAAATTCGGAAGGCCGAAGTTCCCTCCGCGCCCGGCGGAATAATTGGCGCCGCGCAGGGTGATGGAATCCGGCTGGAGTTTTCCGCGGAGCACACACCGATGCATGCCATTGTTCGGGACGCAGAGAGCGCGAGTTCCGACGAACTCTCCGCAAAAGCGCGCCTGCAGGCATTGCGAAAGCATGGAGACTTCGCGCTGGCCTATGCGGCGGCCTTTCAACCAGGTCCCGGCTATTTCGGAGACGAGGAAGCGTTCCTTGCCTACAAACAGGTGGGCAGCACCGCCTTCGTTCTTTCCAATCCGCTGGCGCCGATCGGTCGTTGCGAGGATCTGATCCGCAGGTTCGTGAGCGAGCGAAGCGACGTCTGCTTCTGGCAGACTTCGCGGCGAACCGCCAAAGTCCTCGAAAAGATCGGCTTTCGCGTCAACGCGATGGGGACCGAAACGCGCCTGAAACTCGATGGCTATGGTTTCGACGGGCCAAGGAAGCAGAACTTCCGAAGAGCGCTCAATCATGCGGCCTCTCGCGGTTACACGATTATGGAGTGCTCGGTGGCATCGCTCGACCGCAAAGAACTCAAGACGGTCTCGGAACGGTGGCGGCAAACGCGCGGGGTGAAGAACCGCGAGATGACGTTCTTGACGAGGCCCGCCATCCTCGACGACGAGATCGACGTCCGCAAGTTTTTTACCTTCGATCCCAACGGTCGTCTGCAGGCTTTTGCGTTTTTCGATCCCATCTACGTCGGCGGCGAAGTCGTGGGCTATCTCTGCTCGGCCAAACGGCGGCTTCCCGAAGCAGATACTCTGGTTGGATATGCGATCCTTTATCGCGCCATCAGAGCTTTTCAAGACGAGGGAAAAGCCATTCTTTCCCTCGGACTCTCGCCGCTCTCGGGCATCGAGAATGAAGATTTGTCGAACAACCGGCTGATGAGCTCTGCCTTTCGCGCGCTCTATCGCAGTCATCTATTCAACAGGCTTATCTATCCCGTTCAGGGATTTGCCGAGCATAAGGGCGCGTTTTGCGGGTCGGCCGAGCAGACTTATTGCGCTTTAAAGAGCGGTCTGACCTTGTCGCAGCTCGCCAAGATGCCGAGAGCGTGCAATCTGGTGTGAGCTGAACGAAGGATTAGCGGGTAGCGGCGCTTCGCGCCGACCCGTTGGCTCCTCGCAATGACGCCAAATTGCGCGGACCGCCTTCGAGGCGAACGATCAGACCCCGACTCCTGAAATAACCGCCGCCTCCGGCAATCTCTTGCCGCGAATGAGGTCACTCGCCTTGTCGGCGATCATCAGGGTGGAAGCGTTGAGGTTGGCCGAGATCATCCGCGGCATGATCGAGGCATCGATCACGCGTAGCCCCTGAAGTCCGTGAACGCGCAATTCATCGTCGACCACGGCCCATGAGCTATCTGCCGGGCCCATCCGGCAGGTGCAGCCGGGATGGAACGTTGTGGTGCCGCGCTTGGTGGCTGCGGCGAGGAATTCGTCATCGCTTTGCACGTCGGGTCCTGGGAAATCCTCATGCGCGTAATAGGGCGCAAGCGGCTCCGACTTGAGCAGCCGCCGCGCCAGCTTCATGCCGGCGACAATGACGCGGCGATCGAGCTCGGCGACGAGATAATTGGTCTGAATGATCGGCGGCTCGAACGGATCGGCCGAGCGGGCGCGGACATAGCCGCGGCTCTCGGGGCGCTGCTGCCAGGACGCGACCGTCATGCCGGGCTCGTCCTCGAGCTGGCCCTGCACGCCCTCCCTGTAGCTTGCAGGCGTAAAGGTCAGTTGCAGGTCCGAGCTCTCGGTGGTCTCGCCGGAGTGCCAGAAGCAATAGACCATGGTCGGCGACAGCGAGAGCAGGCCGCGCCGTGTGGTGGCCCATTTGATCGCTTCCCCGACCAGGCGGAGGCCGCGGCGGCGCTCGTTGATGGTCTTGATGTTCTTGACGCGGGCGACCGAGCGCGGCGCGTAGTGATCCTGCAATCCCTCGCCGACGCCCGCAAGCGCGTGCCGCACCTCGATGCCGAGCGAGCGCAGCAAGTCCGGGGAGCCTACGCCGGACAATTGCAGCAGTTGCGGCGAATTGTAACTGCCGCCCGAGAGAATGACCTCTTTCCGGGCGCGCACCTCATGCGGCGTGCCGCCCTTGCCGCCCCTGATGTAACGCACGCCGACCGCGCGCTTGCCCTCGAAAACGATTTGCGTCGCATGCGCGTGCGTTCGCACATCGACATTGCCGCGCTTGCGCGCCGGGTGCAGAAACGCGGTCGCCGCACTGACGCGAAGGCCGTTTCGAATGGTACGCTGGGCGTAGGATACACCCTCCTGGATCGCGCCGTTGTAGTCGTAGTTGCGCGGAATGCCGAGGCTGATCGCGCCTGCCATGAAGGCTTCGCAGAGCGGATCCTTCCAGTCCATAGTGGTGACGGTGAGATTGCCCTCGCGGCCGCGATAGGCGTCCTCGCCCTCGCCGATCCGCCGTTCCAGCCGCTTGAAATAGGGCAGCACATCCGGATAGCCCCAGCCGCGATTGCCGAGCTGCGCCCAGGTGTCGAAATCCTGACGCTGGCCGCGATTATAGATGTGGCCGTTGATCGAGGACGAGCCGCCGAGCGTCTTGCCGCGGGGCGCATAGATGCTGCGGCCGCCGGTCCAGGGACCTGGCTCCTGCTGGTAGGCCCAGTTGATGCTGCGCATGTGAAAGGTCTTGATGAAGCCGGCCGGCAGATGGATGTAGGGATGCCAATCGGAAGGCCCGGCCTCGAGCACGCAGATGGTCGTGGAGGTATCTTCACCCAGCCGGTTAGCCAGCACGCAGCCCGCGGAGCCGGCACCAACAATCACATAGTCGAATGTATCCATGATTTTTCGATTCTGGCGGTTATGACCGCTGCCTCTCATTCAATTGATAATTCAAATGCGCCTTCACCGTCGGCCATTCGGCGGCGATGATGCTGTAGACCACGGTATCGCGCAACGTGCCGTTGGTCGCAAGCTGATGGCTGCGCAAAATGCCGTCGAGCTTGGCGCCGAGCCGCTCGATGCCCTGCCTGCTCTGGCGATTGAAAAAATGCGTGCGGAATTCGACCGCGATGCAATTCAGTTGCTCAAAGGCGTGGGTGAGCAACAACAACTTGCATTGCGTGTTGAGCGCGCTGCGCTGCACGCGTTTGGCGTACCAGGTCGAGCCGATCTCGACGCGGCGGTTGGCGGCGTCGACGTTCATATAGGTCGTCATGCCCGCGATCTTGCCACCCGCGTCGAAAACCGTGAACGGCAACATCGTTCCCGCCGCCTGCAGGGCAAGCCTTCGATCGATCTCCTTGCCCATGTCTTCAGGCTTTGGAATGAAGGTGTACCAGAGCTTCCACAGCTCGCCGTCCTTCACGGCTTCCGTCAAGCCATCGATTTGTTTGTGCGACAACGGCTCAAGCCGCGCATGCGGGCCGCTCAGCGTCACCGGTTCAAGCCAGAGCATAGACGATTCCTCTCCCTCCCTCGTCATTGCCTGCGACAAACGCAAAGCGTTTGCGCAAGGGAGCGCAAGCGACGAAGCAATCCATTCTTTCCCGACGCGGTGACATGGATTGCTTCGCGGAGTTTATCATCGGGCGCGCATTCGCGCGACCCGTTGGCTCGCACTGACGAAAACTGACATCTGGTCTCAAGTCACCTGTTCAAAAAATTCAGCGGCAGGCCTCTTCGCGCCCAGTCCATGGTCACCAGTTCGCCCTTGCCGGAAAGCGTGATGTAGGCGGTTTTCAGCTCGGGTCCGCCGAAGGCGATGTTGGTGGTGACGCGGTCGCCGGTCGGCACCTGTTCGACGATAGAGCCGTCGGGCGCGATTACGGTGATGCAGCCCGAAATCAGCGTTGCGACGCAGATATTGCCGCAAGCTTCCACCGCGAGCGAATCGAACATCTGGTAACCGCCAAGCCCCGCGATCGGTTCTCCCCGCTCGCCGCGATAGATCACCTCACGCGGCTTTACCGTGCCGGGCTCGGGAAGGTCGTAAGCCCACAGCCGCGCGGTCGGCGTCTCGGCGATGTAAAGCGTCTTCTCGTCCGGCGATAGCCCAATGCCGTTCGCCGGCAATATGCCGTGCACGCCTTCGACAATCTCGGTCATGCCGGGCTTGACGTAGTAGAACGCGCCGACATCCATGTCGCGGGCGCGGCGCTTGCCGAGATCGGAGAACCACAAGCCGCCATGGTGATCGAACACCAGGTCATTCGGACCGCGCAGCGCGTGCTCGCCACATTTGGAAACGACGGTCTCGACCTTGCCGCTTTGCAAATCAACGCGCTGAATCGAACCGCCGATATAATCGTCAGGCTGCGGCCCCGGCATCACGGTGTTGCGCGTCGGAATCCAGGAAAACCCGCCATTGTTGCAGATGTAGCATTTTCCGTCGGGACCGATCGCCGCGCCATTGGGGCCGCCGGGAATTGACGCGACCACCTCCTTGCGCCCATCCGGCCACACCCGGCTCAAGCGTTGGCCGCGGATTTCGACCAGCAGCACCGATCCGTCCGGCATCGCCACCGGCCCTTCCGGGAATTCCAGACCGGTAGCGAGCACGCGAACATCGGGCATGAATTCCCTCCGGATTTTCTTCAGGCGCCAACGCCGATTTCGCGCGCGCAACCATTTCGTTGCACAACGTTAGGGCAAAGTCGCCTTCCCTTGCAAGTAATCACCGGGGGTGTGGCCGCGCAGGGCAGCCCCGACGCCGGCGATATAGTCGAAATTTCCGATGTCGTCGCCGTTGCAGCAAACGCCATAGGCCGCCTTCCCTTTTCCGTGCGGAATATCCGCAACCGCTTGATGGAAGCGCTGCAACTGATTGGGAATGCCGGCGCCGTTTTCGTGATTGTATCGTTCGCCGAGGCCGGCAACGAGCCGCGTTTGACAGTCCTTGCGCTTTGCCGCGACGAAAACGCACGAGTGTCTTCCGCACTGCGAAAAATATCAACCAAGGCATCATGGCGACGCCTTTTTCGATCGTGCATACTCTCCCTAGCATTCGATCAAGCGGCCTTGTGAGAAGCTGCCCCGCAAGAAGGCCGCCTCAGCCTCGCTCCGCCAGACATCAGGGAGGACGCCGATGCAGTATCCGCCGCTTAAAGCGTTTTCAAGCGAAGTGGAGACCGGTTCGCGTCAAGAAAACGCGTCAAATCAAGAAACTAGAGCCCAGTTTCGATTCAATCGAAACGGAAAAGGCTCAAGTCACGTCAAATCCGCGGTCTTCGCCGGGCTTCTCGGTCTTTCGCTCATAGGTTCCGCCGCCGCGCAGAAGCGATACGACCCCGGCGCCACCGACACCGAAATCAAGATCGGCAATATCATGCCCTATTCGGGGCCGGCTTCGACCTACGCCACGATCGGCAAGACCGAGGCCGCCTATTTCAACAAGATCAATACCGAGGGCGGCATCAACGGCCGCCAGATCAAATTCATCAGCTATGACGACGGCTACAGCCCGCCGAAGGCGGTGGAGCAGGCGCGCAAGCTGATCGAGGAAGAGGAGGTGCTGTTGATCTTCAATCCGCTCGGCACGCCCAGCAACAGCGCCATTCAGAAGTACATGAACGCCAAGCGGGTGCCGCAACTCTTTGTCTCCAGCGGCGCGGCCAAGTGGAACGATCCGAAGAATTTTCCCTGGACGATGGGTTGGCAACCCAGCTATCAGGTCGAGGCGCGCATCTACGGCGCCTACATTCTGAAAAATTTTCCGGGCAAGACCATCGGGGTTCTCTATCAGAACGACGATTTCGGCAAAGACTATCTGATCGGCCTCCACGAAGCGCTCGGCGCCCAGGCCGAGAAGCAGATCGTCATCGAGACCTCCTACGAGACCACCGCACCGACGGTGGATTCGCAAGTGGTGCAGATCAAGGCCGCCAACCCCGACATCTTTGTCAACATCGCGACGCCAAAATTCGCAGCGCAAGCGATCCGCAAGATCGGCGAGATGAACTGGCACCCCGTGCAGTTCCTCACCAATGTCTCGGTGTCGATCGGCGGCGTGATGAAGCCGGCCGGTTACGAGAACGAGCAGGGAATTCTCAGCGCGGCCTATCTCAAGGACCCCAAGGACCCGAAGTGGAAATACGATCGCGCCATGAACGAGTGGCGCGCCTTCATGACCAGGTGGTATCCCGAAGGCGATCAGGAAGATGCCTCGACCGTGTTCGGCTATGGCGTTGCGAAAGGTCTCGAGCAGGTGCTGCGCCAGTGCGGCGACAACCTTACCCGCGAGAATATCATGAAGCAGGCGGCCAACCTCGATTTCGAGATCGGCGTCTATCTGCCGGGCACACGGATCAAGACCAGCCGATCTGATTTTGCCCCGATCGAGCAATTGCAGATGATGCGCTTCAAGGGCGAGAACTGGGAATTGTTCGGACCGCTGATGAGCGGCGAGAAGAGCAGTTGAACATGATGAGATTAGATCGATCTGTGATGGCAACGGAAGTGCGCTCCCTCTCCCGCTGGGAGAGGGCTGGGGTGAGGGGTTACGGTCTCTCGTAGTCCATCGCCCCTCACCCGATTTGCGGAGTTTATCATCGGGCGGCGTCTTGCGCCGACCCGTTGGCAAATCGACCTCTCCTCTTGTGGGAGAGGTGAAGCGAACCCGCCGACAGACCGATTCAATCAAAGGGCATCCCACGCTAACACTTTAGCCGTATGCCGCCCGTTACTTCCCGCCCTCACTTCGCCGCTGGCGCATCCTTCGCCGGCGCGTCCTTGGCCGGCGGCAAATCGGCCTTTTTCTTTAGATCCTCCACCATCTTCCTTTGCGCCGCCTGCAGATCGTCCACGACCTTTTGCAGCGCGGCAACGTTTGCCTTCAAACCCTCGATTTGCCGATTAGCGGCATCAAGCCTCCGCGCATGGTCGGCGGCAAGCTTCGCGATCGTCTTCTGCAGGAAGTCGACGTTGCTTTGCAGGCAACTGGTGCGCCGCTCCATGGTCTTTTCGACGGTGCAAATCTCGATCCCGGGAATATCCTGCGAGCGGCCGACGGCCGCGACCAGGACGCAAGCTGCGATAACCCCAAGCACGAGAGCGATCCGGCCGATCATCGGGAGCCTCATCAAAGTTCCGCTTGGCATTGGTCAAATTGTTGAGAGCGAGCAGTGAGCCATCGAGGCTATCACACTGAAACCTCATTCGCGCGGTGAGGTTTGGTGGAACATCCGGGGTCCGAATCGATGGCGCGCCGGGTACAATGGAAGCGGGGCGGGTGAGGGAGCGGGACTGAAATGGCGAGGCGCGAAAAACGGCTGGCAGAATTCGACGGCGAGGGAGAGCCCCCGCCCGACCAGCCGGTTCAGGTCCTGTGCGAGGACAAGAGCGGCACCTATCAACTTCCGTTCGCCTGCCGCTACATTGACGGCACCTGGCGCAACCATGAGTCGGGCAGCATGGTCGAGGCGACCGTGGTCGGCTGGCGTCTGCAACGGCCCTGATTCAACAGCCTATCGCCTTCGCCGCTGTGCCAAAATGCAACGAGGGCGCGCGCGCAAGTTAAGACTCGGAACGCGCGCGGAACGAACCGCGCCCGAATCGGCCGAAAGCCGGGGTACGCCGATGTTCACGGCTAGATATCGCGCTTGAGGCGCTGTGGCGCACTAGATCGAGCCTGGCAAAGCGCAGGCGCCGCCGGCGGTATCGGCGAAATCGTTAACATTCCCCGCAGCCTTGGCTCCGCGCCCCTTGGCGCGATACGATCGCCCCGGTCATAGTGCGGCCAAACAAGAGCCGTCCGGGGAGGAATTTCATGCGATCGCCATCCGCAAATCTTCGCAGCCTCGCGCTCGGCTTCGCCGCTGCCTTATGGTTCATCGGTGCGGCCGGCGCGGCCGAAGTACGGGTGATGATCTCGGGCGGGCTCTCGGCGGCCTATAACGCGCTGGTGCCGGAGTTCGAGCGCACCACGGGCCACAAGGTAATCACCGCCTATGGACCATCGATGGGCACCACGCCCAATGCGATCCCGATGCGGCTGGAGCGGGGCGAACCCGCCGACGTCCTGATCCTGGTCGGTTATGCGCTCGGCGATTTGATCAAGCAGGGCAAGGTCGTCCCAGGCAGCCGCGTCGATCTCGTCAACTCAAAGATCGGCGTTGCGGTGAAAGCCGGCGCGCCGAAACCGGACATCGGCTCGGTGGACGCGCTCAAACGGGCGCTCTTGGCCGCGAAATCGGTCGCCTATTCCGACAGCGCCAGCGGCGTCTACGTCTCGACCGAAATGTTCGGCAAGCTCGGCATCGCGGACGAGATGAAAGACAAGGCCAAAAAGATTCCCGCAACGCCTGTGGCCGAAATCGTGGCGCGTGGCGACGCCGAGATCGGCTTCCAGCAGATCAGCGAATTGAAACCGGTTCCCGGTATCGACATCGTCGGGCCGCTGCCGGACGGTTTGCAGAAGATCACGGTGTTTTCCGCAGGCATTGCCAGCGTGTCGAAAGAGCCCGACGCCGGAAAGGCGCTGATCGGATTCCTCGCCTCGCCCGCGGCGAGAGCAGAGATCGTCAGAAGCGGCCTCGAGCCGATCGCGACGGGCGGAAAGAATTAACGCAGTTTCGAAAGCGGTGGCCTCATCCTTCGAGACGCATCGCTTGCGCGATGCTCCTCACGATGAGGTCACGAACTCCCCTCCCTCCACGCGCATCGCGCGTGGTGGGGAGGGGTCGCGGGTGGGGGGTGATGCGGCGTTCACTGAAGCAGCGGTTCCTGCGGAGAGACCCCCCACCCCCGACCCCTCCCCGCCGCTTCGCGGGGGGAGGGGAGAACATGACCCTCATGGTGAGGAGCACGGCAACGCCGCGCGTCCCCGGACGATGCTTCGCATCGCCTTGAGAACCATCAGGCCGCGTGCCGCACCGGGCGCTGTCGACGCTATTTCGCCCGCAGCGGCGTGTCCTTCAAACCGTTATTGTCGAACGCCTTCCGCAACAACCCGTTGGACTTGGCCTCCGTCATGAATTTGGTCGCGTGCGCGAGTGAAAGAGTGTGGCCCAGCGGCACCGCCACCGCGGTCACGGTCTGCTTGAAGGTTTCGTCGAGCACACGCGTGCCCGGAATCTTTTTCGCCAAAGCGTTAAGCTGATCGCGCGAGAGCGCAAACGCATCGATCTCGCCGTTCTTGAGCAGATTGAAGATTTCGTCATAGGTCTGGTAACCGGTGACTTGAGCGTTCTTCAAATGCGCCTGCGCGCCCCGCATCGTCGTGGTGTTATTGACGGCTACGACCTTGACGCCGGGCTGATCCAGCGTTGCGAAATTCACGATCGTCGAACCCGCCTTGACGATGTAGGTCGCATCCGTGACCTCGTAAATTGGACCGAACAGCATCTTGGTCTCGCGCGCGGCGTCTTTCGGCAGGAAGGTGACGTCCCAGACGCCACTCGACGCAGCATCGGTGATCTGTCCGGAATTCTGGTAGGCGACGTATTCGACGGGCACGCCGAGCTGGTCGGCCAGCGCTTTACCGAGATCGACCGGCACCCCGGCATAACCAGCTTCGGTCTTGGTGGACCAATAGGCGCCGCCGGCCGGACTAATTCCGATCGCCACCCGCAGTTTGCCGGTCGGCGCGATTTCGTCTTTCAGCGCATCGGCGCGCGCGCTACCGGCCATCATGATCGAAACACCGAGAATAAGGCCGGCGAAACGCGGCCACGACAGATCACGCATGAATTCCCGCTCCAATTGGCCCGTCGTTGAGCGCTCGAGCCTTCGAACGGCCATTATGGGGGATCGGCGCAGATCGTGACACCGAAATCTCGATGAAAAATTGGTGAGCTCCGGATTGCCGCTGGCTAGCGCTGCAATCACGGAGCTTCCCTTTGGCGCGGCCCGCGGAAAACCGGGCCGCGGGCGACTAATATCTTGGACTGTTGTAGACCGGCCCAGTGCGGACGCCTCCACCGCTGCCGCCTCCGCTCATGCCGCCGCCGCGTATGCCACCGCCCATACCCATACCGATGCCGATACCAATGCCTTCGATAATGGCGCCGGGCGGCGGGCCCGACGGGCCGCGATCGCCGACATCGTCGTCACTGTAGCGCGGCTTCTTGCGCTTCGTTGGCGTCGTATCAACCCGCTTGGTCGGCGTCGTCGGCTCAACCTTCTTGAGAAGCGGCGTCGTCGGGGTGATGTTGCACGGACAGGTCGGACCCAGCGCGACAGTGGTCGGGGCAAATACCACGCGGTTGATGACGCGCACCTGCATCTTGCGCGCGGTCGCCGCGAGATCGCTTGCCGGGTAACTCTCCAGGAAGGCGTCGAAGGAAGCGGAGGTATTGGTCGCAACCGCGACTTCCCAGGCTTCCATTTCCTTGCGGCGTTCCATCAGCGAGCGCGCACGGGGGGCGTACGTCGACTGGGCGAACAGGGTGGCGAAGGCCTCGTAGGCCGACACCGAGTCGCTTTCGATGACTTCGGTGAAGGCAGACTTCGGCTCCTTGTCCTTCAGTTCCTTGCGCCAGTCGTCAACGGTCCGTGTCACCTTCGGCTGCGGTGCCGACGCCGCCGCCTCCTCTGCCGGCCGCTTTGACGCCGCCTCGTCCGGCTGAGCACCGGCGCCCAGGCTCGACAAGAATAATACATACGACCTCGTCAATGACGAGCCGTCCCACGGAACCTGCCGTCCCTCGGTCGCCTCGTAAACAGCAACGCGGACCCGTTTGAGGGCTTCCTCGATCTGCAGATTGGGCTCCTTGGCGATCTTTAGCAGTGCCGTCGTGTAAGGGCTGTCTTCACCGTTGCCGTCTTCGGCTTCAGCACCCGGCGAGGTCGAGAAGGAAATGAACGAGCCGGGCGCGCCGGCCTTGGTGTTGACGACTGCAAGGCCGTGGCCCGCGGTCTGGCTAAGCGCCGGGAACGGGTTGTTGCGGCACGCATCGAGCATGTAGATGCGCATTCGTGTCGGCAGCGCCCCCAAGGTGTTCATGAGATCGTTGAGCCGTACCGCCTGAAGCGGAATGTCGGCTTCGCGTTTTGGATCGACATCGACCGGGATCAAGTAATTCTCACCATCGATCTGCAGCCCGTGGCCGGCATAAAACACCAGCGCGACCGTGTCGGGTCCGCTCGCAGCGACCTTGGCGGCAAAGTCGCTGATGGTCTGGCGCATGTCGTTCTGCGACAGGTCGGCCGCCGCGGTGACCTCGTAACCCGCCTTGCCGAGCGCCTCGGCCATATTCCTGCCGTCGTTGGCCGCATTCGGCAACGCCGGCACCGCGCGATAGGCCGACTGGCCTATCACAAGCGCCACGCGGTTTTCCGCCGACGCAACGCGCGGGAAAGATATTTGGAAGGACAACAGAACGGCAGACAAAAGCAACAAATCGGAAAAAGCCGGACGGCGCATGACGACACCTCCTCTGGAATGACCGCATGATGCCAGCTTTTTTAAAACGCCGCCAACGTAGCATGTGTGAGCCACCTCACAGCGGGCCTCAATCAAAATGACAGCAAGGCTGTCGAGACTTGGTCCGCCCACTCGAAATGGACGGACATTGCTCACGCGCGCGCAGCCGTGACCTTGATCTCGGCCGGAAGGATGATGGCGGCTGCGACCACCAGCAGGCACAGGCCGGCGAAGGCATGCAGCATGGTGACAAATCCGCCCTCTTGATAGAGCCATGCCACCAGACCCACCGAGGCGCCGGCGGCGGTGAAGCCCACGAAATAACGCACCGCGTAGGCGCGCGAGCGCCATTCCTCGCTGGTGTATTTGCCGACCATGGCGTCGTTCACCGTCACCTGTCCGAACGCGCCCATGACGATGCCGATCGCCGCGACGATCAAAGGCCCGTTCGACAGCTCGGCCGCGAAGTAGAGAAACGGCGCCAGCACGAACGACAACGGCAGGGAGACCGCCTTCAACGAATGGCGGTCGAGCAACTGGCCGATGGTGTATTGGGTCAACGCGCCGAACACATAGACACCGGCCGCGATCACGCCGAGCAGCGCCGGGCTCTGCGTGAGGCCACTCAATCGCTCGGCGAACAATTTAGGCAACGCCACCGTCACCGCGTTGAAGGTGGTGGAAATCGCGATCACCACGATCAGCAGCGCCAGGATCACCCGCCACATATCCTGCCGCGCCACGCGTGCCTGTGCGGTGGCCTGTTTGGCGCTGGAGCGATCCTCATGCACCACCGTCCAGAAAAAGACGACGCCGATCATGATCGTGACGATGCCCGGCAGGATAAAGGCCCAGCGCCAGCCGAGATATTGGCCGACCACGCCGGTGACCAGCGCCGACGACGCCACGCCGAGATTGCCCCAGACGCCGTTGAGGCCCATCTCGCGGCCGAGCCGGTCGGCGTAGGACACGATCATCGCGGTGCCGACCGGATGATAGATCGACGCGAACAGGCCGATCGACAACAGCGCGGCGCCGAGTTCGAGCTTGGTATTCACGAATCCGACCGCGATCATCGAGGCGCCGATGCCGACAAAGAAAATCACCATCATGTGGCGGCGGCTCCAGCGATCGCCGAGCCAGCCGGTCAAGAGCGAGCCCGCGCCGAACGCGATGAAGCCGGGGGTCGCGTAGGGCAGCAGCTCGGAATAGGCCATGCCGAGCGCCGGCCCCATCACGATGACGGCGGCGGCGAAAATCAGCATCGCGTAGTGGTCGATGAAATGGGCGGCGTTGACGAAACCGATCACCCGCTTCGGGCTGTTCATGGGTCGAATCCTGACTTCTTCCGGGATAGGTTATAGGGTCTGCTGCCGACGGGATGTCGCCAATGAGTATCGGAGACGCAACTGAGCTTCAAGAGCTGGTGCCAGCGCGCGCGCATCGCGGCGGCGATCGAAAAACTGCGCGCTTGATTGTGATCCGCCGCGCGCTAAATTCATGCGACAATTCCGCCTGATCAGGACGCGACCCGCCGACATGGCCAACGCCTTTTTCTCCGATCTCCTAGCCACGATCTCCGAACGCGGCCGCACCCTGCTTCGCCGCACCGGCGCATCCGACGCCAGACAGGACGCCTCCGGCCTGATCGACCTGTGCGAAGCGCTGTTATCGGGCCGCGGCGAGGCCTCCGGCACCGCGATGGCGCGCGAGGTGCTCGACCGCTATCACCAGCTTGACGAGGCGGGGCGGCTGGCTTTTTTCGAAGCGCTCGCCCGCAAATACGGCCCGGACCGGGAAAAGCTGGCGCACGCCATCGAGACCTGGCGCGCGCAGCCGAACGACGACGACGCCAGCGACCTGCATTTTGCCTCCGAGCCGCGGCGCCAGGAGCTGTTCCGCCGCCTCAACCGCGCCCCGGGCGGCACCGGCGAACTGGTGGCGATGCGCGCCGACCTGCTCAAGGTCCTGAAGAGCAACAAGGACAAAGCCAAGGATTTGGGCGCGCTCGACCGCGACATCGTGCATCTGCTGTCTTCTTGGTTCAACAGAGGGTTTCTCGTGCTGCGCAAGATCGACTGGTCGAGCCCCGCCAATATCCTGGAAAAGATCAT
>DATGGY010000232.1:0-21312 GCA_035308285.1 Bradyrhizobium sp.
GTCACTGCACCGGCGGATGTCGTTTGCCGGCATCGCCCTGATCGGCTTGCGCGGCGCCGGCAAATCCACGCTCGGCAAGATACTCGCCAGGAAGATCGGCTGGAATTTCGTCGAGCTCAACAAGGAGATCGAGGCGCAGAATGGCCTGTCGGTCGCCGAGATCATCGCTCTTTACGGCCAGGAAGGTTTTCGCCGCATGGAGCAGGCAGCGCTCGGGCAATTGCTGGAGCGCAAAGAGCTGACGGTGCTCGCCACCGGCGGCGGCATCGTCTCCGAACCTCTGACCTTCGACCTCATCCTGTCATCGTTCTACACGATCTGGCTCAAGGCCGAACCCGAAGAGCACATGGCGCGCGTGCGCGGCCAAGGCGACCTGCGCCCGATGGCCGACGACCGCTCGGCGATGGCGGAACTGCGCACCATCCTGAAAAGCCGTGAGCCGCTCTATGCGCGGGCTTCCACGGTAGTCGATACCGCGGGGCTCACCGTGGACGCCGCCGCGGCGCGCCTGATCGATGCGGTGGCGCCGGTGCTGCAGGGCGAGCCGCGAATGTTCGCGCGGGGTTGAGCGGGCTGTTACGCCTTGCGTATCCGGATCAGGAAGAAGGCAAACAGGCTGCCCAGCACGACGTGGATCACGACGCCAGGTGCGACCGCAAATCCCGCGCCGAGCTGCGCCGTGCGCAAGACCACCAGGAGCGAAAGCACCTGAACCACGAGGTTGCCGCCGAGGATGGCAATCAGCCCCTGTCGATCGGCGTTGCGGGCGAGCCAGTTGACGACGCCAAGTCCCACCAGCGTTGCGCCATGCGCCTGGGCAACCGTCGCGATCATCGGCGTCATCGCTATCCCGGTCGGCGCATAAAATTCAACGGGAAAAACGAGCATCATCGCGCCGAACAACACTGCCAAGACAGCCGCAATCGAGATGAAAATTTTCATATCCCTCCCCTATGCGTCCCAAGCTGGTGACAACTTCTGGAACACGCGCTCCCTCTGGATATTCCGCTATCGGGGCGCGCTGCAATGGTTCGGTTCCCGCGGGAAAAGCGGCTTGACCGAACACGAAAAGCCCGATGTTCGGACAAGAGGTTGCCTCAGCATGACCATACCGGCGAAAGCCGTCGCTATGGATAAGGAAAGCGCTTGCCCCGACCCGCAACCCTAGTAATTTGATTCCGAACGACTATTCGACCCATGGTCCATTTGCGTTCGCAGGGAGGACACCCCGCCATGATGAGCCAGGAACAAAACGACCTGATCACCCGAACGGGAGCGAAAGATCCTTGCGGCAAACTGATGCGGATGTATTGGCAGCCGGCGGCGCTGGTCGACGAGTTGGCCGGGCCGCGCCCGGTGCGCCCCGTCAAATTGCTCGGCGAAAATCTCGTGCTGTTTCGCGACGAGCAGGGACGTTACGGCCTGATCGAGCGTCGCTGCGCGCATCGCGGCGCCGACCTGGCGTTTGGGCGGCTCGAAAATGGCGGGCTGCGCTGCGCCTTCCATGGTTGGCTGTTCGATGCCACCGGCCAATGCCTGGAGACGCCGGCCGAGCCGAAGGACTCTCAACTTTGCAAGGGCGTCAAGCAGCGTTCCTATCCGGTGGTCGAAAAAAGCGGAATCCTCTGGGCGTATCTCGGCGAAGGCGCCCCGCCGGCCTTTCCCGAGATCGACTGCTTTGCCGCGCCCGAGAGCCACACCTTCGCCTTCAAGGGTCACATCAATTGCAATTGGCTGCAGGCTTTGGAGGTCGGCATCGACCCCTCGCATGCCTCGTTCCTGCATCGCTTCTTCGAGGACGAGGATACGTCCGAGGGCTATGGGAGGCAGTTCCGCGCTGCTTCCGCCGGCACCGATTTGCCGATGACGAAAATCCTGCGCGAATATGACCGCCCCATCATCAATGTCGAGCACACCGAATACGGCCTGCGGCTGATCGCGCTACGCGAGATCGATGAAGAGCGCACCCATGTGCGCGTCACCAATCAATTGTTCCCGCACGGCTTCGTCATCCCCATGAGCACGGAGATGACGATTTCGCAGTGGCATGTGCCCCTCGATGACGAGAACTGCTACTGGTACGCGATCTTCACCTCCTATTCGACGCCGGTCGACAAGAAGAAGATGCGCGACCAGCGCCTCGAACTTTACGAGCTGCCGGATTATCGCTCGCGCAAGAACAAGGCGAACGACTACGGCTTCGATCCGCACGAGCAGACGACGGCTACCTTCACCGGCATGGGCAGCGACATCAACGTGCACGACCAGTGGGCGGTGGAATCGATGGGTGCGATCCAGGATCGCACCCGCGAGCATTTAGGCCAGGCCGACAAGGCGATCGTGCTGTACCGCCGGCTATTGCGCCAGGAGATCGAAAAGGTCTTGGGCGGAGAAAAGCCGTTCATGTTCCTCGACGCCGCGCGTGCAAGGAGCATCCAGGGGCCGGCGACCATGGATGGCATCGGACCGACGCGAGGCTGGGAAACCTTCTGGATGGAAGTCGACGTGAAGCGCCGCCGCGGCGCGCCGTGGGCGGCGCCGGTGCCGCAGGAGATCGCCGACGAGGTGCCGCATCTGAGGGCGGTTTAGTGGCTTCTCCAGCACAGCGGCTTCATCCTTCGAGACGCGGCCAACTGGCCGCTCCTCAGGATGAGGTCTTAGACCCTCATGGTGAGGAGCGCGGCAGTGCCGCGCGTCTCGAACCACGAGGCCATGAGGCGCTCACTTGCGGCGATCGGTACCTGGGAGCGACGCCTTGAGTTTTGTTCGGCGTCACGGCCTGTGGTCCGACGAGCAGAGGGAAGCAGCCGCGCGGCTGGCGCGGGTCGTCGAAGAGCAGAGCCTCGAAGTCATCCGCCTGTCGTTTCCCGATCAGCACGGCATCCTCAGAGGCAAGACGCTGGTGGCGCGCGAGGCGCTGGCCTCGCTGGAGAGCGGCTGTACCATCACCACCACGATGTTTGCCAAGGACACCGCGCATCGCACCGTGTTTCCGGTTTTCACCTCGGGCGGCGGGTTCGGGATGCGGGAGATGGAGGGCGCCGCCGACGCGGTGATGGTAGCCGATCCCTCAAGCTTCCGCGTGTTACCTTGGGCGCCCTCAACCGGCTGGCTGTTGTGCGACGTCTATTTTGCCGACGGGCGGCCAGTGCCGTTCGCAACGCGCCATCTTTATAGGTCAGTCCTCGGCAAGCTCGGGCAGCGCGGCTACGACTTCATCGCCGGGCTCGAGGTCGAATTCCACATTTTCAAACTTGAAGACGCCAGAATGTCGCCTGCGGATGCGGGCCAGCCCGGCCAGCCGCCGGATGTCAGCCTGCTCTCGCACGGCTACCAATATCTGACCGAGCAGCGCTACGACCAGATGGAGCCGGTGCTGGAGATTGTCAGACGCGACATTCTCGCGCTCGGCCTGCCGCTGCGATCGATCGAAGTCGAGTTCGGCCCGAGCCAGTGCGAATTCACCTTTATGCCCACGACGGGGCTCGAAGCCGCCGACACCATGATCCTGTTCCGCAGCGCCGTGAAGCAGATCTGCCAGCGTCACGGCTATCATGCGACCTTCATGTGCCGTCCGAAACTGCCGAACGTGTTCGCATCCGGCTGGCATCTGCATCAGTCGCTCGTTTCGTGCGCCGGCGGCGAGAATGCCTTCATGACGAGGGAAGGCGGCGAGCTGTTGAGCCCGCTCGGACGACATTATCTCGCAGGTCTGTTGCAGCATGCGCGCGCCTCCGCTGTATTCGCGACCCCGACCCTCAACGGCTACAAGCGCTACCGCTCCTATTCGCTGGCGCCGGACCGGGCGATCTGGGGCCGCGACAATCGCGGGGTGATGGTTCGCGTCCTCGGCGGACCCGGCGACCCCACAACGCGGCTGGAAAACCGCATCGGCGAGCCAGCCGCCAATCCCTATCTCTACATGGCCTCGCAAATTCTGTCGGGCCTCGATGGCGTCGACCGCGCGCTCGACCCCGGCCACCCCGCGGATGCACCCTACGAGACAAAGGCCGCGTTGTTGCCGAAGACGTTGCGCGAAGCGCTGGATGCGCTGAAGGACGATGCGTTCTTCCGCGACGCGCTGGGCGCGGGCTTTGTCGACTACTACGTCCACATCAAGAACGCCGAGATCGAGCGCTTCCAGGCCGAAGTGTCGGACTGGGAACAGCGCGAATATTTCGAGATGTTTTGAGGGACGCGGCGGCGGTGCGCTCCCCTCCCTCCGCGCAGCGGTGGGGAGGGGAGCGCATTGTGCCTTGAGAGCAAGCTTCGCCTCACCCTCCGGGGGGAGGGAGCGGAAAAAATCAAATCCCCAGATATTTGTGCTGCAGATCTGGCACCGCAATCAATTCAGCCGACGAGCCGCTCCACACCGCACGCCCCCGCTCGATGATGTAATGCCGGTCGGCGATGCGGGTGAGATGCTCGACATTCTTGTCGATCACCAGCACGGACTGGCCGCGTGCTTTGAGCATCGACAGGCAGTTCCAGATCTCCTGGCGGATCAGGGGCGCAAGCCCTTCGGTGGCCTCGTCCAGGATCAAGAGCCGCGGATTGGTCATCAGCGCGCGGCCGATCGCCAGCATCTGCTGTTCGCCGCCCGACAAAATGTCACCCATGTTGGTGCGGCGCTCGGCGAGCCGCGGAAATAGTGCGTGGATTTTTTCCAACGTCCAGGGGTCGGCGCTGCCGAAACGATTGGCAGAAGCGGCGACGAGATTTTCGCGCACGGTGAGGTTCGTAAAAATCTGTCGTCCCTCGGGGACGAGGCCAATTCCAAGTTGCGCAATCCGAAACGGGGCGAGGTTGCGAACATCCTTGCCGAAGAAACGGATCGTGCCGGCGCGCGCCGGCGTCAATCCCATGATTGAGCGGATGGTGGTGGTTTTCCCCATGCCGTTGCGGCCCATCAAGGTCACCATCTCGCCGGAACGAACCGTAAGCGACATGCCGAACAGCACTTGGCTCAGACCGTAGCAGGTTTCGATTCCCTCGACTTCAAGCAGGGGCGCGGTATCAGCCATGGCGGGTCACCACATGCTGGTCGCCGAGATAGGCGCGCTTGACCTCGTCATTGACTCGGATCGCCGCCGGCTCGCCGGAGGCAATGACGCGTCCATAGACAAGGACAGTGATGCGGTCGGCGAGCGCGAACACCGCGTTCATGTCGTGCTCGACAAGGATGATGGTGACTTCGCGGCGCAGATCCGCAAGCAGCTTCACCATGCGCGCCGATTCGGTTGCGCCGAGACCCGCCATCGGCTCGTCGAGCAGCAGCAATTGCGGCCGCGTGGCGAGCGCGACCGCCAGCTCCAGCTCGCGCTGTTCGCCATGGCTTAGTTCCGACACGACCACGTCGGCGCGATGTTCGAGCCCGACCCTGGCTAGCGCGGCACGCGCCGCCTCGCGGAGATTTTTTTCCTTGCGGGCATTGCGCCAGAAGCGAAACGAGTGACCTTCGCGCGCCTGGGCGGCGAGCGCGACATTGTCGGCCGCGGTGAAGTCCGGCAGCAGCGAGGTGATCTGGAAGGAGCGCGCGAGCCCAAGCCGGCTGCGCCGCCACGCCGGCAAATGGGTGATGTCCTCACCCGCGAAACGGATGGTGCCGCCGCTCGGTCGCAATTGCCCGATCAACTGGCTGATCAGCGTGGTCTTGCCGGCGCCGTTCGGCCCGATTATGGCGTGCAATTCGCCACTTTCGAAGTCGAGCGACAAATTGTCGGTCGCGACGATGCCGCCGAAGCGCCGGACCAGTTTCTCGACGCGTAGCAGCGGATCAGCCACGGGCGAACCTCCCCACGAGGCCGAGAATGCCGCCGCGCCCGAACAATACGATCAAAAGCAACAGCGGGCCCATGATGAGCGCCCAATATTCGGTGACCTGCGAGAGAAATTCTTCCAGCATGAGATACACGATCGCGCCCAACACCGGCCCGAACAGCGAACCCATCCCGCCGAGAATGACCATCACCATCAGATCGCCGGAGCGGGTCCAGTACATCACGGCCGGGCTGATAAAATCGGTGTTGTTGGCAAGCAGCGCACCGGCGAGGCCGCACATCGTGCCGGCGATGACAAAGCAGACTAACCGGTAACGCGTCGCGGGAAAGCCGATTGCTTCCATGCGCCGCTCATTGGAGCGCAGGCCCTGCACCGCCATGCCGAAGCGCGAATTGACGATGCGCCACACCAGATAAATGCCGCCCAGCAGGCAGGCGAGGCAAAGATAGTAGAACTGCACGCGGCTCGACAGATTGATCAGGCCGTCGAAATTGCTGCGCTTGTAGATCGTCAAGCCGTCGTCGCCGCCGTAGCGGGAAAGTCCGGAGGCGACGTAGTAGGCCATCTGGGCAAAGGCGAGCGTGATCATGATGAAATAGACGCCGCGGGTGCGTAACGACAGCGCCCCTATCACAAGCGCAAACAGCGCCGAGGAAAGCAGCGCCACCGGCCACTGCACGAAACCGGAGCCGACACCTTCGGCCGCGAGGATGCCGACCGCATAACCGCCGATCCCGAGATAGGCGGCATGACCGAAACTCATCATCCCGCCATAGCCCATGATGAGATTGAGGCTTACGGCGGCGAGCGCAAAGATGACGATGCGGGTGAACAAGGTCAGCACGAAGACGTTGCCTGAAAGCTGCGAAAACAGCGGCAGCAGCGATAGGCCGGCGACGATCAGCGCCGCGACCACATTGCGAGGATTGAAGAATGCGCTCATCGACGGTTGGCCGGAAACAGCCCCTCCGGCCTTGCCACCAGCACAATCGCCATCAGGAGGTAGATCAGCATCGAGGAGAGCGCGGGCGCAGCGCTAGCAGCCGCGGCCGAGCTCAATATGTGCCGCAGGAAGTCGGGCAGAAACGCGCGGCCAAGGGTGTCGATCATCCCGACCAGGATCGCGGCGACGAACGCGCCGCGGATCGATCCGATCCCGCCGATCACGATGATGACGAAGGCGAGGATCAGGATGTTCTCGCCCATTCCGATCTGAACCGTCAGGATCGGTGCCTGCATCAGACCGGCAAGGCCGGCAAGCGCCGCGCCGAGCCCGAACACCAGCGTGTACAGCAGCTTGATGTTGATGCCGAGCGCGCCGATCATTTCCCGGTTGGAAGCGCCGGCGCGGATCAGCATGCCGATGCGGGTGCGCATCACCACGATATAGAGCATCAACGCGACCGCGAGCGCAACGCCGATGATCGCGAGCCGGTAGGCCGGATAGAACACGCCGGGCACGATCTGGATCGGCACGGTGAGCCAAGCGGGCAGCGGCAGCGCCAGACCCGCCGGACCCCAGATCAGCCGCACCATGTCGTTGAAGAACAGGATCAGTCCGAAGGTGGCCAGCACGTGATCGAGGTGATCGCGGCCGTAGAGATGCCGCAGCGCCACGAATTCCAGAACAATGCCGAGCAGGAGCGTCGCGCCGAGCGCCAGCAATATGCCGATGATGAAATTGCCGCTCCAGGCCACGAAGGTCGCCGCGAAATAGGCGCCCATCATGTAGAGCGAGCCGTGCGCGAGATTGACGAGGTCCATGATGCCGAAAACGAGCGTCAGGCCCGCCGCCAGCAGAAACAGCAGCAGGCCAAATTGCAGCCCGTTCAGGGATTGTTCGACGACAAGCAGCATGGGTCCTTTGATGGAGCTGGCGATTGAGGGGCAAAAACCAGAACGGCGATGGCGCGTGAGCACTTCCGCTGTACTAGACGATCTGCGAAAGTGGAAGCCGGTTTTGCGCCCGGCCGCGCTCTTGCACTAGTCATTTTGGCGCGGGTTGGCGGCTGTCACTTCATGGGGCACTTGTCGTGGAAGCGATCCTGGTCGTCCTTGACGATGGTGGTGACGGTCTTGAGCGAGAGCTCGCCGCTTGAGTCCTTCACCACTTCCGAAAGATAAAAATTCTGAATCGGGACGTGGTTGTTGCCGTATCTGAACGGACCGCGCACGGATTTGAAATTCGCCTTTTCCATCTCTGCCTTCATCGCGTCCTTCTTGCTCACATCGCCTTTCACCGCGACCACGGCGCTGTTGATCAATTGCGCGGCGTCGTAGGCTTGGGCGCCGTAATAGGTCGGGCGCAGACCGAGGTACTTCTTGCGGTAATCGGCGACGAACCGTTTGTTCTCCTCGTTCGGCAAATCGTTCACCCATTCCTGCACGCCGGGAACGCCGAGCGCATTCTCCTTCTGCAACGGCAACGACAATTCGTCGACGGTACCGTCCGTGTAGAGCGAAATCTGGTGCTTGAGCCCGGCTTGCACATATTGATTTAAGAACTGCACGCCGGCCGCCCCGGGAAGGAACACGAAGATCGATTCCGCCTTGGAGGCGCGCGCTTTCGAAAGTTCGGCCGAGAAATCGAGCTGGGTTGGCCACACCGTGTATTCCTCCCCGAGCACCGCGCCCTTGAACGTGCTCTTGAGACCGGCCAGATGGTCCTTGCCAGCCGCATAATTCGGGCCGATCAAAAAGGCGGATTTGACGCCTTTCTGGTTCATGTAAAGGCCCATGGCGGCCGGCATCTGGTCGTTTTGCCAGGATGTCGAGAACACATAAGGCGAGCACAATTCGCCCGCGAGTTGAGACGGTCCGGCGTTGATACCGATGAGGAAGGTCTTCGAATCGACCGCGGGTTTGAGCGAGGCCAACAATACGTTCGACCAGTTATAGCCGACGATGAAGTCCACCTTATCAGACTGAATCAACTTTTCGGTTTTCTGCTTGCCGACATCCGGTTTCTGCTGGTCGTCCTCGTAAATTACCCGGACCGGCTTGCCACCCATTTTGCGGCCCATGTGATCGAGCGCGAGCTCAAACGCATTTCGCGCGTCGCCGCCGATCGCGGCGGCCGCACCGCTGAAGGTAGAGACAAACCCGATCTTGACGGAATCCGCCGCGTCGGCGGGCTGTGCCAATGCGAGAGCCATCGCACCTACGAGCGGGAATGCGGTTCTCATATCCGTGCCCTCCCCCCTGTTACACATGCCGCTGGTCAGCCGGCCCGTCTCCCCCAGGAATTCTCCGCTTGTTTCGAGCTTTTCTTTTCTGAGTGAGGACGCGTTTGAGTACAAATCGCGCGGCGCCGTCTCGATGGATGATGCCCCCGGTTTGACGGGAATCGAGCCGCAGAACAGGCGTCGACAGGAAAACAGCGGCAGCGCAGGCGCCGCCGCTGCGTTGAACAATACCCGCTACTTACTTCATCGGGCATTTGTCGTGGAAGCGATCCTGATCGTCCTTGACGATGGTGGCAACGGTCTTGAGCGAGAGCGTGCCGTCGGCATCCTTTACCACATCCTGCAGATAGAAATTCTCGATCGGGATGTGGTTGTTGCCGTATTTGAAGGAGCCGCGCACCGACTTGAAGTTCGCCTTCTCCATCTCCGCCTTCATCGCGTCCTTCTTGCTGGTGTCGCCGTTGACCGCCACGACCGCGCTATTGATCAATTGGGCGGCATCATAAGTCTGCGCGCCGTAAAAGCTCGGGCGCAGGCCGGGATATTTCTTGCGGTAATCGGCAACGAATTTCTTGTTCTGCTCGTTCGGCAGGTCGTTGACCCACTCCTGCGCGCCGGGCACGCCGAGCGCATTCTCCTTCTGCAGCGGCAGCGACAATTCGTCGATCGTGAAAGCCGTGTAAAGCGGTATCTGCTGCTTGATGCCGGCCTGCGTATATTGATTAAGGAACTGGACGCCGGCAGCACCGGGATAGAACACGAAGATCGATTCCGCAGTCGAGTTGCGCGCCTTGGTGAGTTCAGCCGAGAAGTCGAGCTGGCTCGGCCAAACCGTGTATTCTTCGCCCACCACCTGGCCCTTGAAGGTGCTCTTCACCCCGGCCAGCATGTCCTTGCCCGCGGCATAGTTCGGGCCAATCAGGAACACCGACTTGACGCCCTTCTGGTTCATGTAAAGGCCCACGGCCGCCGGCGTCTGGTCGTTCTGCCAGGATGTCGAGAACACGTAAGGCGAGCAAAGCTCGCCTGCGAGTTGCGAGGGACCGGCATTGGCGTCGATCAGGAAGGTTTGCGAATCCACCGCCGTCTTGAGCGAGGCAAGCAGCACGTTCGACCAGATATAGCCGACGATGAAGTCCACCTTGTCGGACTGCACCAGCTTTTCGGTCTTCTGCTTGCCGATGTCGGGTTTCTGCTGGTCGTCCTCATAGACGACCTCGACCGGCTTGCCGCCCATCTTGCGGCCGAGATGATCGAGCGCGAGCTCGAACGAATTGCGCATGTCGTTGCCGATCACCGCGGTCGGCCCGCTAAACGTCGAGACAAAGCCGATCTTGATGGTATCCCCCGCGAACGCCGGGCTTGCCAGCGCCAGAGCGATCGCGCCCGCCAGCCAGAATGCTGTTTTCATGTTGGTTCCCTCCTCATCGTTTGCTTATGCCGCCGGTTAAAGCGGCCCGCGCCGTTTCGAGAAGCGCTTAGGCCATCGCATCTCTTTGTTTGAGCATGATCTCCGCGCAAACGCTTCGCGTTTGTCGCGAGGGAAAACCGGGTTCCCACTTTTCCGGATCATGCTCTGGATGCCTTGTTTTGTGCGCGAAATGGCGGGTCGGCAGCAAGCACGAACCGGAGGCCCCCTCTTAGAACCTTTGGCCCATGCCCCACTGAGCATGCACCATAATTCGCGATGGGCGCCGATGGCAAGAAATATAGTGCCGGTCTGGGTTCGGCAGTCTACGACCTTCGATCGGGCAAAGGCCGGCACCGGGATTGTCGAAGGCGTTCACCCGCATCTTCGCCAACATCGGTCATGCGAGAAAACCGCGAACAGGCCGGCGCTGGCGATGCGCGTTCGCGATCGGCCGATTGGCAAAGCAGGCTTGGACAGAAACCTGCAACGGCCTACGTTTTGGCGTGCATGCACAGTTCCAGACCGAGAGGCCGCCATTCATGACGACAGCCACACCGCACCCGACGGCGGACCATCGCGTGGCGATCGTCGGCGCCGGGTTCGGCGGGCTGGAATGCGCGCACCGGCTCAAGGGCGCACCGGTCTCGATCACGCTGATCGACCGCCGCAATCACCATCTATTTCAGCCGCTGTTGTATCAGGTCGCGACCGCGTCGCTGGCGACCTCAGAGATCGCCTGGCCGATCCGTTATCTCCTGCGCGATCGGCCGGAGGTAACGACCTTGTTCGCAACCGTGAGCGGCGTGGATGCAACGAACAAGCGCGTGCTGCTCGATGACGGCGATGCGCTACCCTACGACACGCTGGTGCTCGCCACCGGCGCGCGACACGCCTATTTCGGTCACGACGAATGGGAGCCGTTCGCGCCCGGACTGAAAACGCTCGAGGACGCCACGACGCTGAGGCGCCGCATCCTGGTCGCCTTCGAACGCGCCGAGCGCGAGACCGACCCCGCGCGGCGCGCCGCACTCTTGACCTTCGTCATTGTCGGCGCAGGTCCGACGGGCGTCGAACTCGCCGGCACCATCGCTGAACTTGCGAAAGACACGCTGGCGCCCGACTTCCGCAACATCGACACCCACAAGGCGCGCGTCGTCCTGATCGAGGCCGGCCCGCGCGTGCTGGCGGGATTTGCCGACGATCTCTCGGCCTACGCGCAGAGCGCGCTGGAAAGCATCGGCGTCGAGGTCATATTGGGACAGGCCGTCACCGAATGCTCGGCCGACGGCGTTGTCTATGGCGGCCAGCGCCTGCAAGCGCGCACCTTGATCTGGGCCGCCGGCGTGCGCGCCTCGCCCGCCGCCGAATGGCTGGGAGCGCCGGCTGATCGCGCCGGGCGGCTGCAAGTTTTGCCCGACCTCACCGTGCCCGGCCATCCCGATATCTTCGCGATCGGCGATACCGTCGTCATCGCGGCCCCCGACGGGGCGCCAGTCCCCGGCATTGCGCCGGCCGCCAAGCAGCAAGGTCGTCACGTCGCGGCCTCGATCAAGGCGCGCCTCTCCGGCAAGACGCCCGTGCCATTCCACTACCGCCATGCCGGAAGCCTCGCGCAGATCGGCAAACGCAAGGCGGTGATCGATTTTGGCGCAATCAAGCTGCGCGGCACCATCGCATGGTGGATCTGGGGCATCGCCCACATCTACTTCCTGATCGGACTGCGCAACCGGCTCAGCGTCGCCATTAGCTGGCTGTGGATTCACGCCCGCGACCAGCGCGCCGCGCGGCTGATTACGCAAGGCTCAAGCAAGGTGGCGCGGTGAGGAATGCGTTCGACGGCGCTTGCCCATCTAATAGGCAATCGATTTCGATAATACACTGCAATCAGCGTCCTAAACGGCCATCAAATAATTGATAATACGGTCTAATCTTCACAATTGAACATCGGAGCACCCGTGTACACAATGGCACATCCCTTGCTTCGAAAAGCATGGATTTCCGCCTCCCCGGAGCGCAGTCAGCAATGGCGACCCCAGCCTTCTTGTTCAGGATTCAACCGGCGCGCTTGCCGGATTTGCCGGTCAGGCTTCGTTCCGATCGGAGTTGCGCGTGACTGAAACTGTCGCTGCGATTGTCGCCGCGCATCGCGCCGGCGCTGCATCGCCTGCGCAAACCGTGGCGCGAAGTTTTCAGCGGATACGCGATTACAACGATCCGGCCGTTTTCATCAGCGTGCGCGATGAGACCGATGCTGTGGCGGAAGCGGAGCGGCTCGCCGCAGACGCCGCGCGGCTTCCGCTCTATGGCGTTCCCGTCGCTGTGAAGGACAATATCGACGTGGCGGGACTGCCGACCACGGCCGCCTGCCCGGCTTATTCCTACATGCCCTCCCGCGATGCCACCGTGGTGGCGCGGCTACGCGCCGCCGGCGCCATCGTGATCGGCAAGACCAACCTCGATCAATTCGCCACCGGCCTTGTGGGCGTGCGCTCGCCCTATGGCATTCCCAAAAATCCGATCCGCGGCGATTTGATTCCCGGCGGATCGAGTTCGGGCTCGGCGGTGGCGGTGTCGACCGGGCTGGTGCCGCTGTCGCTCGGCACCGACACCGCGGGAAGCGGCCGCGTGCCCGCGATGCTCAACAACATCGTCGGGCTGAAGCCGAGCCTTGGCTTGGTCTCAACCGCCGGCGTCGTGCCGGCATGCCGGACGCTCGATTGCGTGTCGGTATTCTCGCTCACCGTCGACGACGCGATAACGGCGCTGACGGCGATGGCCGGTCCTGACGGCGCTGACCCCTTTTCGCGCAACCGGGCGCTCGCCGGTACAAGCGCGTTTCCCGCCAAGCTGCGGCTGGGCGTGCCGCGGGACGGCCAATTGATTTTCTTCGGCGACAAGGCCCAGGAAGCCGCCTACGCCGCGGCGCTCAAACGCTGGACCGCGCTCGGCGCTACGCTCGTGGGATTTGATCTCGAGCCGTTCTATGAAACCGCGCGGCTGCTTTATGAAGGGCCGTGGGTTGCGGAACGTTATCTCGTGATTCGCGATCTCCTGGCGTCGTCGCCGGATTCGATCCATCCGGTGACGCGTGAGATCACCATCGCGGGCGCGCGGCTTTCCGCTGCGGACACGTTTGCCGCGCTATACCGCTTGCAGGGGCTACGGCGGATCGCCGAGCGCGCCTTTGCCGGCGTCGACGCGCTGATGCTGCCGACCGCGCCGACCGTGTATTCGACCGCGCAGGTGCTCGCCAATCCGATCGAACTCAACTCGAGGCTTGGGATCTACACCAACTTCGTCAACCTGCTCGACCTCTGCGGTCTTTCCTTGCCGGCGTCAATCAGGCCCGACGGGATTCCGTTCGGCATCTCCCTGCTCGCGCCGGCCGGCCAGGACGCCCGGCTCGCGAGCATCGGCCGCGTCTTTCAGGCTGACACCAATCTGACGCTTGGCGCGAGAAACATAACCCAGCCGCCGCTCGCCGACCTCGCTCCGGCCACGAGCGAAGACGAAATCGCAGTTGCGGTGGTCGGCGCGCATCTTTCGGGAATGGTGCTCAACGGCGAACTGAAAGCGTTGGGCGGACGGTTATTGGAGGCGACCGCCACCACCGCCGACTACAGGCTTTATGCGCTTCCTACCACGCCGCCGAAGCCCGGCATGCTGCGTGTCGAGGCGGGAACGGGCGCATCGATCGAACTCGAGCTTTGGGCGCTGTCGGCGGCCTCGTTCGGAAAATTCGTCGCCGCGATCCCGCCGCCGCTGTCGATCGGCACCGTGCGTCTCAAGGATGGCCGCGGGGTCAAAGGCTTTCTCGTCGAGGCTGCCGAAATCGAGGGCGCTCGCGAAATTTCCGCGTTCGGCGGCTGGCGCGCTTTTGTGGCGAAAGCCGCGGTGAGTTCGTCATTGCGAGCGTAGCGAAGCAATCCATTGCAACAACAAAGCTGGATTGCTTCGTCGCTTCGCTCCTCGCAAAGACGGCTTAACGTCACCGCCGTCGCGCGCTTGAGCTCACACCGACACCGCGTAGAGCTCGTATTCCCCGTGCACGCGTTCGATGTGCGCGCGCATGGCGGCCGCAGCACCCGCGCGGTCGCCGCGCAGGATCGCCACCACCACGCGGTCATGCTCGGCGTGCGATTTCGCGAGCCGGCCCAAATTGCGAAACTGCGCGCGGCGGAACGGCCTTACCCGCGCCCGCGTCGCCAGCGTGATCTCGGCGACATAGCCGTTCTGCGAGCCGGCATAGATGGTGTTGTGAAAACGTTCATTGACCTCGTGAAAGCGGTCGGGATCGCCGGCATGGCTCAGCACCCGCAATTCCTCATGCAGCGCCTCCAGCCGGTGGCGCTCGGCCGGTGTCATTCGCTCCGCGGCAAGGCCGGCGCACAACGCTTCCAGCTCCGCCATCGCCTCGAACATCCCGGTCAGCCGCTCGAGCGAAGGCTGCGCCACCACCGCGCCACGATGCGCACGCGCCTCGACCAGACCGGAGGCCACGAGCTGACGCAGCGCCTCGCGCACCGGCGTGCGCGACACGCTGAAGCGCCGCGCAATTTCGGTCTCGTCAAGCGCCGATCCCGGCGGCCGCGCGCCGCGCACGATTTCGTCGGCCAGTTGCAGGCGCAACTCCTCGGCGCGTGTGATCTTGTCGGGATAGGGTGCGGACCGGCGGGCGCGGCGAACCATCGTCTCCGCCTCGGCGGCGGGACGCAGCGGCGCGCGCACGGGAAGATCGTCAAGACTCATGTCTTTTGATCCTTCATCTTATCCTCGGATTCGTCGATCAAGCTGACATGCGCGGCGACGATTTTCCAACCTTCCGGAAATCGCACCCATGTCTGCATCTGCCGCCCGACCTTCCCCGGCACGGTATCGCGGTAAAACAGCGTCGAGGCCACGGCTGTGTCGCGGCCATATGCCGTAATGACGGTCTTTGCCGTTCGTCGCATCAGGCCCGCCGGCGAGCGCGCGGCGCGAAACCCCTTGATCTCGTCATGACCGTAGAGGTTTTCGCCGGTGCCGTAGCGCAGGGTGCGGGGATCGGCGCGGAACAGCGCGTTGAGGACCGCGATGTCGTTGGTCACCAGCGCCTTCTCATAACGGGCGAATTGCTCGGTCACCTCAGCGAGCACGTCGGGAAGATCGACCTGCATCTTAAATTCCTTTTGCTCGGGGCGCCGACACCGCGCCGGCCTGTTCGAGCGCGAACGCCACACGCAGCGCGATTTCTTCCCGCCAGGGCGCGGCGATGATCTGCACCCCGATCGGCATCGGCTCGAGCGGCACAGGGACGGCGACCACCGGCAAACCGATGAACGAAATCGGCTGGGTGTGAATTCCGACATTGGCGCGCACCGGCAGTTCGACGCCGTCGAGCACGAAATTCGCCTGTCCCAGTTTCGGTGCAACGCAAGGCGTCGCCGGCGCCAGGATGACGTCGACGGATTTGAACAGTTCGAGCACTTGCCGGCGATACCAGCGGCGAAATTTTTGCGCGCGATCGACCAACGCTCCCGGAATCATCGCTCCCGCGATCAGACGGTCGCGTACGGCCGGGTCGAAATCGTTCGGCCGCTTGCGCAGGCGGTCGAGATGGAGCGAAGCGCCTTCGCAGGTGGTGATGACATAGGCGGCGGCGCGGGCGCGGGCAGCTTCGGGAATTTCGACCGTCCGCGTCACGCCGAGCGCACGCGCGAGGCGGGTTACGGCTTCGGTCGCCTCGGGAAAGACATTCTTCTGGAAATAGCCGCCGGCAACGGCGATCCTGACATCGCCGATATCTTGCGTCAGCAGCGACGCGACCGGTTCGCCCGGCCGTGTCGTGCAGGCGGCATCGTCGGGGTCGGGCCCCTGCATCGCGTCATAGGCGAGCGCGAGATCGCCGACGTTGCGCGCGAAGGGCCCAAGATGATCGAAGCTGAAGACGAACGGAAACGACCGCGCGCGCGACAGCCGGCCGTAGGTCGGCTTCAACCCAAAAATTCCGCAGAACGACGCCGGCACCCGGATCGAGCCGTTGGTGTCCGACCCCAGCGCCAGCGGCACGAGGCTGCCACCGACCGCGCTGCCCGAGCCGCCTGACGAGCCGCCGGTCATCCGCGTCACGTCGTGCGGATTGCGGGACGGTCCGTCGTGAATATTCTCGCCGGTGAAATCGTAGGCGTATTCGCCCATGTTGAGCGCGCCGACCAACACCGCACCGGCCGCTTCCAGCCGCTCGATCAATGTGGCGTCGCGCGGCGCCGGCGGAAAATCGCGGTTGATTTTCGATCCGGCTCGCGTCGCCAGACCCTGCACGTCGAACAAATTTTTCACCGCGAACGGCACGCCCGCGAGCGGGCCTGGATTCTTGCCCGCCGCAAGCGCGGCATCGACCGCAGCCGCCTTGACGCGCGCCCGCTCGGCGGTGACGTCGGTGAAGGAATTGAGCACGGAATCGTATTTTGCTATCCGCGCCAGCGCCGCCTCGGTCACGCCCAGTGCCGAGAGTTTTCCGCCTCTCACCGCTTGTGCGGTTTCCGAGGCCGAAGCCAAGTCGCGGCCGGACGCCGCCGTGATGTCAGGCTGCAAAGACACTGGCCGGCTCGGCTTCGTCGGGCAATGCAAACTCATCCACCAGCCGCGCCAGCCTCATGGACACTTCGAGATTGGCCCGGACAGTGGGCTTCCACGCAACCTCGACCGGCAGGGCCAAGGCTTTCGCGACGGCATCGATGTAATCATCAAGCGGATCAGCAGCCATTGTTCTTATTCTTCCATCGCTAGGCAGGATCGGTACACCGGCAACGGCGGGTGAGGAATCGCCGTCAAGAGCTCCCTTGTATAGGCATCCTGCGGGTCGCCCAAGACCCGTTCGGTGGGGCCTTGCTCGACGATTCGTCCCGCTCGCATCACAATGACACGATCGCACAACAACCGCACCACATTCAAATCGTGCGACACGAATAAATAGCTCATGCCCAGCGACTGCTTGAGGTCCTGCAGCAGATTCAGCACCACAGCCTGTACCGAGACATCGAGCGCCGCGGTCGGCTCGTCGAGAATCACGAGTTTTGGATGCAGCGCGATCGCGCGCGCGATGCCGACGCGGGCCTTCTGTCCGCCCGATAATTGGTGCGGAAAACGGTCGAGAAGATTGACCGGCAGGCCGACCAGGCCGGCGAGCTCCTCGCACCGGGCACGCAGCGCGTCGCGACCCCTGATGCCGCCGAGCTGCAGCAGCGGATCGGCGATCGCGCGGGCCGCGGTGAAGCGCGGATTGAGGCTATCGGTCGGATCCTGGAACACCATCTGGATGCTCTTGCGCAGCCGCAGCCGCGCGAAGGCATTCGGCAAGATGCCGCCGATCTCGTCGCCGTCGAACATGATGCGGCCCGAGGTCTGGTCCAACAGCCGCATCACCATCATCGAGGTGGTGGATTTGCCGCAGCCGGATTCGCCGACGAGGCCGACACTCTCGCCACGGCCCACGCTAAAGCTGATGCCATCCACCGCGCGGAACGTGTCGGGCTCGACCGGCGGCTTTCGTCCGAACAATTTGGCCAGCGTCTTCGAGGCGCCCTGACGCGGATATTCCTTCGCCAGTTTTTCGACGAGGAGAAGTGGCTTGGCGGAGTCGTCACCCCCGGGCTTGACCCGGGGGTCCATCTTCTCAGCAGAAAATTCGTGAGAAGCGGGATGGATGGCCGGGCATAGGCGAGCGGAAGCGACGCCGTCCTTTGGACGGCTATGCCCGGCCATGACGGTGGGAGCCGCTACCTCCGGCAAGAGGTCGCGCAAGGAGACGCCGAGCCTCGGCGTCGCGCGCATCAGTTTCCTCGTATAGGGGTGCACGGGTTTCGCAAAAATGCTGGCCGACGGCGCGGTCTCGACCACGCGGCCCTTCTCCATCACCACGACGCGATCGCAATAGGCCGCGGCGAGGCCCAGATCGTGCGTGATCAGGATCGTGGACATGTTCCGGCGTTCGGTCAGTTCGACGACCAGATCCATCACGGCCTTCTGCGTCGTGACGTCGAGACCGGTGGTCGGCTCGTCGGCGATCAGAAGCTGCGGATCGCAGGCCAGCGCCAGCGCGATCACCACCCGCTGGCACATGCCGCCCGACAGCTCGAACGGATAGGCGTGATAGCGCTCGCGGGGACGGGCGATCTTGACCTGCTCCAGCGCCTCGATCGCCCGATCGTTGACTTGCGCGCGGTCGACCTGGACGTGCTGCAACAGTACGTCCTCGATCTGGTGACCGATCTTGCGGATCGGATTGAGCGCCAGCCGCGGGCTCTGGAAAATCATCGACATCTCGCGGCCGCGCAGGTCGCGCATCTGATCCTCGGTCGCCGCTCTGACATCGATGCCGGAGAACATCACCGAGCCCTCGGCGATCTTGCCGGCGCGATCGAGGATCCGCATCACCGCGTAGGACGTCACCGATTTGCCGGAGCCGGATTCGCCGACGATGCCGAGCGTCTCGCCCTTTGCCACCGCGATATTGACGTGCTGCACCGCCCTGACGATGCCGCGCCGGGTCGCAAATTCCACCGTGAGATTGCTGACGTCGAGCAGCGGCGGCGCGGTCATCGTCACGTCCTCCGCTGCGGATCGACCAGATCGCGCAGGCCGTCGCCGAGCAGGTTGAAACAGAATACCGCGATCATCAGCGCGCCGCCGGGGAAGAAGGCCACCCACCACTCGCCGGAGATGATGTTGGTGGCGCCTTCCGCGACCATGATGCCCCACTCCGGCGTCGGCGGCTTGACGCCGAGGCCGATGAAGGAAAGACCGGCGGCGTTGAGGATGGCGTAACCCATGGTCAACGAAATCTGCACCATCATGATCGGCATGATATTCGGCAGGATGTGCACCAGCAGAATCCGCACATCGCCATTGCCCGACAACCGCGCGGCCTGCACGAAGCCGGCCTCACGCCGGACATTGGCTTCGGCGCGCGCGACGCGGACATAAAGCGGAAAATTGATGATGGCGGTCGCGATCACGATGTTGGTCACGGTATTGCCGAGTGCGGCGACTATGCCCATCGCCAGCACGAACAGCGGGAACGCCATGATGGTGTCGGAGATGCGCCCGACGATGCGGTCGGTCCAGCCGCCGAAAAAGCCAGCGGCGATGCCGGCGAGCCCGCCCATCGCCAGCACCAGCGCGACCGAGGCGATGGCGATCGTGAAGTCGAGGCGGGTCGCCGCCACCACGCGGCTGAAAATGTCGCGGCCGAGCAGATCGGTGCCGAACCAGTGGTGCAGCGACGGCGACTGCAACGTCGCCGACGTATCGCTCGCCAGCGGATCGTAGGGCACGACGTAAGGGCCGAACAAGGCGCCGATCGCGATCAAGACGAACAGGCCGAACGACAACCCGGTCACCGGATTGTCGGCCACCACATAGAGGGCGTGGCGGAAAATCGAGTTGGTCGGGGGCTTCGGCTGAACCTGGGCGACCGGCGCCGCTAAAGTTGCTTCGGTCATGCCGCAAGCCTCACGCGAGGATCGATCACGCCGTAGAGCATGTCGATGAAGAGATTGAGCGCGACGTAAAGCACCGCCATTGTCAGCACGAAACCCTGCACCGGGGCAAAGTCCGATTGCAGCAGCGCCTCCACCGCGTAGGAGCCGATGCCCGGCCAGGCGAATACTTTCTCCACCAGCACATTAGCGCCGAGCAGGAACGAGAACACCATGCCGAGCGTCGTCACCACCGGCAGCATGGCGTTACGAAACGCGTAAGTGAGGATCACCGTGCGGCCATCAAGGCCGCTGGCGCGCGCGGTTCGGATGAATTCCGACGCCAGCACCGCCAGCATCGAGGCGCGGGTCATGCGCGTGATCGGCGCAAGCGAGAAGATCGCAAGCGTCACCGCCGGCAAGATCAATTGGCCGAGCGCAGCGCGGAAGGTTTCGAAATTGCCGGTGATCAGGGCGTCGACCAAATAGAAGCCGGTGATGTCGGGCGGCGGCGTGGCAAAGGCATCAAGCCTGCCGATGGGCGCGGGCGACCAGCCCAGCCTGAAATAGAAGACATAGACCAGCAAAAGCCCGGTGAAGAAAACCGGAAGCGAGACGCCTGCGGTGGCGATGATTCGACACAGATGATCGACGAGAGAACCCTGCCTGACCGCGGCGAAAATGCCGAGCGGCACCGCGATTGCGATCGCCAGAAACAATCCGGTCAGCGTCAGTTCGGCCGAGGCCGGCAAACGGCTCGAGATTTCGGCCGCGACGGGGCGCCCGGTCGACAGCGAATTGCCGAAATTGCCGTGGGCGAGATCGTTGACATAGCGCGCGAATTGATCGGGCAGCGGCCGGTCGAGCCCAAGGGTCTTGCGGATTTCGGCGATCGATTGCGGCGTGGCGGCGGGGCCCGCGAAATAAACCGCGGGATCGCCCGGCAACACGCGGGTCAGCAGAAAGGTGACGATCACCACACCGATCAAGGTCGGGATGACGGTCACCAGCCGCTTGAGGATCGTCACCATGGTTCAGCTCCAGATCCTTCCGGGCTTAGGTTTTCAAGTTGGGCATCGATGGCACGCATCCCTGCGGCAGGCGATCGGCTTCACGTCTTGACGATCGAACGGTAGTCGAGCTGGCGGTGGAACCAGTAGACGTAGCCCGAGATGTTCTTCTGCATGGCGACGTTGAGGAACGGCTGAAACAGCGGAATCCGCGGGACCTCGTCGTAGGCCTTGGAGATGAAGCCCTCGACGTCTTTGGCGTATTTCTCCTTGTCGCCGATCGCAGCCGCCACGCGCGCCCCGTCGATCAGGACATCCATATCTGCGTTGACGTAGCTCGGCGTGTTGAAGATGGCGTTCTGGCCGGAGTAACACCAGAAGAAGAAATATTCCGGATAGTCCAGCCAGCCGGAGAAGAAGTTGAGCATCAGCGGCATCGTCTTCTTGGCCATCTCGCTGCGCCAGTT
>DATGGY010000233.1:0-17219 GCA_035308285.1 Bradyrhizobium sp.
GATGGCGGCGCTGACCGTAAACCCCTGCACGGTCAATACGCCGCACAAAAGCTGCATCATCGCAGCCTCGCCGCCGAACAGATGCGCACAGCCGGTGATGTCGAGAAACAGGCCGTGCGGGGGATCGAGCGCCACCAGCGGCGTGAAGCGGTCGCACCACTCGGCAATGGCATTCAGCGCTTCGGTGTCGGCGGCTTCATCGGCGTCATATACCTGTACGTGAGGGCAGATGGCGCGGGCATTGGCGAGCGGCAGGCCGACATCGAGGCCAAAACGCGCGGCCGCATCGTCGAGCGAAAAAATCAGCAGCGCATTGTGTTGCTTGGCGACGACGATGCTGGGTTCAGTATCATAGTTTTGCTTTGACGCGTTTTCTTTACGCGAACCGGTATCCACTTCGCTTGAAAACGCTTTTGACTGGCGCTTGAGGCGGTCGATGGGCAGGCGCGGCAGCCACAGGCTGAGGATACGCCGCCGGTTTTCCGAAAAGGCACTCATCACATTTCCATTCCATGATCCAGCGGCCAACAGGGCCATGACGGTTGCGGACAAGCTGCGCATCAAAGAGCGGCGCGCCCCACGCGCTCCAGGGCGATGACGGTGGCGGCGAATGCGCCGCGCGCACGATCCATCTTGTCTCGGCCGTTGAAGGCTGCGGCTCCGCCGCCGTCCGCAGCAACAAGCAGGTCGCGCCCGAGGCTTGCGCTGCCAGCGTCAGTTTGCGGCTGGCTGTGAGGTCGAACTGTCGCACCTCGCCCCAGACTTCCAGCACCACGACGCCAACCGCGTCGCAGGCCAGCGCGTCGGCGGCCGTCCGCAACGCGTTGTCCACATCGGCCGCGCGCACGGTCACGAGAAGGCGTGGATCGAGACCAAGTTCGGCGAGCCCGCTCATCGACACCGCGCCCGATTCAAGCTCGGTGAAATCCTGGCGTATCCACACCAATGGGTGTCGAACGGCGACCCTGCCCGCGAGGCCGGCGACAAAACCGGTCGCCGCGGCGCTCTGTCGGCCGGCGTCCGCAAACACTTCGTGCATGGCACCCAGCGCGAGCCCGCCCTGCAGCGTGGCGTCGGCGTCGGCATGGCCGAGCGGCACCCTGCACGGCGAATAGGCCTCGCCATGCGCCTCGATGCGTTCGATATTGCCGCGCAAAGTCGCAAGCGTGCTCGTGCGTGCGCCGGTCATGCGCGCCGCTCCTAAGAAGGGTTGGACCCGCGTTCTGGTTCGCAAAAAGGAGAACCAGAAGCTGGCTCATTTGTTCATGATATGTTCTAATATAAAGCTAACATGGCCGTGAGAGTCAATCGGGATTAGCAGGCAGATTTTTTGCAAGCGATTCCAATGAGATCGAAGAGGTTCCAGGCGCCCTGCAACGGTCGGACCGATACTTTCCGGAAACAAGCGGAAAATGCCCATGACACCTTCATCCAGCCTGCAAGCCCTGCGCGAAGAGGCCGCCAATTGCCGCGCCTGCCCGCTCTGGAAAGACGCGACCCAGACCGTGTTCGGCGAAGGACCCGCGCATGCGCCGATAATGCTGGTCGGCGAGCAGCCCGGCGACAAGGAAGACCTCGCCGGCAAACCGTTCGTGGGGCCGGCGGGACAGATCCTCGACCGCGCGCTGGAAGAAGCCGGCATCGACCGCAGACAAGTCTACGTCACCAATGCGGTCAAACATTTCAAATTCGTCCCCCGTGGAAAAATCCGCCTGCACCAGAAGCCGACGACGGGCGAAATCAAGGCTTGCCGGCAATGGTATGAGCGCGAACTGGCCGCGATCAAACCAGCGCTTGTCGTGGCCATGGGCGCAACATCAGCGCAAAGCGTGTTCGGCAAAATTACGCCGATCAACAAAACCCGCGGCCGCCTGATCGATCTCGATAACGGGATAAAGGCACTGGTGACGGTGCATCCATCCTATCTGCTGCGGTTGCCCGATGCCGACAGCAAGGCGCGAGAATACAAACGCTTTGTCAGCGATCTCCGAATTGCCGCGGCGCGTTTGTGAAAAACCGGCGAACGCTAAGGATGGCGCGGGCTTTTTCGCGTTGCAATCGCCCAGCGCGCATCGGTGACGGCCGGAAAATAATCCTGCGATCTCCGAGTGTTTCGGTCTATAGCTTAACCTCCAACTTCAAAGAAGTGCGCCTCAACGCAACAAGTTGATAACCTTTTGGGGGAGCACATCGTGAATTTTCATCGAGATATTTTCGGTCTGGTGCTGATTTTGGCGCTATTTTCGCAGTCGGCCCGCGCAGAAGACAAGAAGAACACGACGCCGGCCCCGGTAGTGCGTCCGGCACCGGTCGTGCGCGCTGCGCCGGCCCCAGTGGTCCGTCCCGCCCCCGCGCCGGTCGTCCGTGCTGCGCCGGCCCCGGTAGTGCGTCCGGCGCCGGTCGTCCGTGCGGCGCCCGCACCCGTGGTTCGTCCACCGGCGACCACGGCGGCCGTCAAGCCCGCATCCAATGCAGCCGCACCCAATGCTGCTGCAGCCGCGCGGGCCAGGGAAGATGCAGCTATCGCCGCGGCGCGCGCCAAGACGATCGAAAACACCAGGCAACAAGACAAGGCCGTCGAGGCCGCTCGCGCCAAACAGATCGCCATTAACAGGGCTGCAGACGTAAAGACCGGCAACAAACCGCCGGCCGCCTCGACCGGGACCGCAGCCGGATACAATACATCGAGGACCAATCAGACCGTGATCGGATCGAACCCGAACACCGGCGCCGGCACAAATGCCGACAAGGCGGCGATGGACAAGATCAGGGCCGACGCCAAGGCCCTGAAGGACAAAAACCGCAAACCCGGAACGTGACCGCTGGCGGTCAGGCCGCCAGCGTATTCTCGACGAGCCTGATCCAGTACGACGTGCCGAACACGATCGCATCGTCGTCGAAATTGTAGGCGGGATGATGCAGGCCTGCGCTGTTGCCGTTGCCGCAGAAAATGAACGCGCCCGGCCGCTGCTCCAGCATGTACGCGAAATCTTCCCCGCCCATCAAGGGCACCATCTCGCGAACATTGGCCTCGCCGGCAACTTCCTGGGCAACCTTGATCGCGACATCGGTCTGCGCGGCGTCGTTGACCACCACGGGATAACCGGGTTCGTAGTTCAGCTCGATCTTTGCGCCGGTCATCTGCGCTACGCCCGCGACCACCTCGCGCACGCGCTTTTCGACCAACGCGCGCACCTCCTTGGTCAGGGTGCGGACGGTCCCCCTCAGCTCGGCGGTTTGCGGGATCACGTTGCGCGCATTGCCGGCATGAAATTCGCAGATCGAGACAACCGCGGATTCCAGCGGATCGACGCTGCGCGACACGATCGACTGCAACGCCGTGACCAGTTGCGCGCCGACCATAACGGAATCGATCGATATATGCGGGCGCGCCGCATGCCCGCCCCGCCCCTCGATGCGGATATCGACGGCGTCCGTCGAAGCCATGATCGGACCGGGCCGGATGGCGAACGAACCGATGGGAATGCCCGGGCCGTTGTGCATGCCGTAGACCCGATCGATGGTGAAGCGCTCAAAAAGACCATCCTTGACCATCGCCGCCGCGCCGAAGCCGCCCTCTTCCGCGGGCTGGAAGATGACAACGGCATCGCCTGCGAAATTCCTTGTCTCGGAGAGGTAGCGGGCCGCGCCGAGCAGCATCGCGGTGTGCCCGTCATGGCCGCACGCATGCATCTTGCCCGGTGTCTTGGAGGCATAGGATAGCTTGGTTGCCTCCTCGATTGGCAGCGCATCCATATCGGCGCGAAGTCCGATCGCCCTGATGTCGCCCTTGCCGGCCGGCTTGCGTCCCCTGATGACGCCGACGACGCCGGTGCGGCCAAGGCCGGTAGCTACTTCGTCGCAACCGAACTCCCGCAGCCGCTCAGCCACGAATGCGGCGGTGCGGTGGACGTCGTAACCGATTTCAGGGTTTTCATGGATATCCCGGCGCCAGGCCACAATATCGGGTTGGAGATCGGCGACGCGGTTGACGATGGGCATGGGAAAGCTCGGTCCAAATTTCTGGCAGGCGACCTGTTTAGCACGCTGGCGACCCTCCGCCCATACTCCCCCGGGGAGGCCCCATACTCCAAGAGCATTGACAATGGCGGTCTTGGTCAGTCCAGCTTGGCCAATCCAGACTGACGAAAAATCACGGTGACCCCGCCCCGGTATGGAACCAGGCAACACGGCCACCCGGATGGGCGGAAATCGGCAAATGGCGAAGCGGCTTGAAGGTGATTTCGACTATATCGTCGTCGGTGCCGGTACCGCCGGCTGCATCGTTGCCAACCGCCTGTCCGCCGATCCGACAAACCGCGTGCTGATCCTGGAGGCCGGCGGCAGCGACAACTGGATCTGGTTTCACATCCCGGTCGGCTATCTCTTCGCCATCGGCAACCCGCGCTCGGACTGGATGTTTCGGACCGAATCTGAGCCCGGTCTCAACGGCCGCTCGCTGGCCTATCCGCGCGGCAAGGTGATCGGCGGTTCGTCGGCCATCAACGCCATGATCTCGATGCGCGGACAGGCCGCCGACTACGACCATTGGCGCCAGCTTGGGCTGACCGGATGGGGCTACGACGACGTGCTGCCCGCGTTCCGCCGGCTTGAGGATCACTTCCTGGGCGAGAGCGAGTATCACGGCACTGGCGGCGGCTGGCGCATCGAAGCACCGCGCCTGTCATGGGCCATTCTGGACGCGGTCGGCGACGCGGCCGAGCAAATGGGAATCCGGAAGATTGCGGACTTCAACACCGGCGACAATGAGGGCGTGGGGTATTTTCACGTCAACCAGAAACGCGGACGCCGCTGGTCTTCGGCGCGCGGCTTTCTCAAGCCCGCTTTGAAGCGCAGCAATCTGCGCCTTGAAAAGAACGTGCTGGTCGACCGCCTGATCATCGAGAACGGCCGGGCCGTCGGCGTGCTCTTCAAACAAGGGGATGAGGTCATCGAAGCCCGCGCCAGAGGCGAAGTCATCCTGTGCGCGGGCTCGATCGGGTCGACGCAAATTTTGCATCGCTCCGGGATCGGGCCGGCGGATTGGCTGAAGCCGCTCGGCATCGAGACCGTGCTTGACCGGCAAGGCGTCGGGCGAAACCTGCAGGACCATCTGCAACAGCGCGCGATTTACAAGGTGCATGGCGTGCGCACGCTCAACGAGACTTATTATTCGCTGGTACGGCGCGGCCTGATGGGCCTCGATTATGCCTTCCGCCGCCGTGGCCCGCTGACCATGGCGCCATCGCAGCTTGGCATTTTCACCCGCTCCGATCCGCATCGCGAGCGCGCCAACATCCAGTTCCACGTGCAGCCGCTGTCGCTCGACAAGTTCGGCGATCCCCTGCACCGTTTCCCCGCGATCACGGTGAGCGCGTGCAATTTGCAGCCGACCTCGCGCGGTACGGTGCGCATTCGCGTCGCGCAGCCGGACCAGGCGCCCTCGATCGCGCCGAACTATCTGTCGACTGAGGAAGATCGCGAGGTCGCCGCCGATGCCATCCGCGCCACGCGGCGCCTGATGAAGCAGCCTGCGCTCGCACCGTTCTCTCCGCAAGAATATCTGCCGGGTCCCTCGGTCGGCGACGATGATGCATCGCTGGCGAAAGCCGCCGGCGACATTGGCACCACGATTTTCCACCCCGTGGGAACCGCAAAGATGGGCGCAGCCAACGACCCCATGGCCGTCGTCGACGAACGCTTACGCTTTTTCGGGATTGCCGGCTTGCGGGTGGCCGATGCCTCGGTGATGCCGACGATCACTTCGGGGAACACCAACACCCCGACCGCGATGATTGCCGAGAAGGGTGCGACGATGATCATCGAGGATTCGCGCTAAAGCAGTCGCCGTTCGCGCGAGCGGTCGGGGTTCCTACGGCGCGTTTACGTTTCGGGCTACATGGTCGATGGCCATGTCGATGGCGATTTCCAGCGGGCGACTTGATTGGGTCGTCTTGGACAGAAGGAGCCCGCCCTCGACCGCGCTGAGGAGCGCAAGAGCCAGGTCGTGCGGATCGGCCGAGGCGCCCAGTTCGCCACGCTCCTTCATCCTGGAGAGCCCATTTTCGAGGCGGTCGCGCCACATGGAAAAACCGTCGGCAAGGCGCTTTCGCGCCGGCTCCGAATCGTTGGCGAGTTCACTTGCCAGCGATCCCAATGGACATCCTCCGCACTGTGCGGCCTTGTTGAGCCGAACGAAGCCGTCGCGCCAGGCCTTGAGGGCAGACAGCGAATCCAGCGCGTCCAGATGGGGCCGCTGCGCGCCAAGAACGCGCTCGGTCTGCCTGGCGATAACCTCGAGCACCAGCGCGTCCTTGTCCGCGAAGTAGTGGTAGAGCTGCGACTTGCTCACGCCGCTTGCCGCCATCACATCGTCGAGGCTCGTCCGTTCCACGCCATGCGCGTAGATCAAATCGGCTGCAGCCTCGACGATGCGCGAGCGAGTCGCCGCACCTCGGGCGGTCAAGGAGCGAGGTTCGGATTTGTGATCAGCACGCACAAGAACACGTTACCGCGAGTGGACTTGACAGTCCAGATGGACGATGCATAATGGACCAATAAGTCCAATTGAAGGAGCGGCCAATCAGATGGGCAGCACGCAGAGAATAAAGGCCATCGATCCGGGAATGGCCAAGGGAAAAGCGAAAGAACTACTCGATGAAGTGGTGAAAAAATACGGCGGCGCTCCGAACTCTTTCAAAACGATGGCCCATTCGCCAGCCGGATTTCAGGGCTTTCTCGGTCTTTCCGCAACGCTTGAAGGCGGCGTATTGCCATTCGAGACTCGATACCAAATTGCGATAGCGGTCTCGGAGATCAATGGCTGCTCGTATTGTCTTTCCGCTTTTACAGCGATAGGCAAAGGCAATGGCATGAAGGACGAAACACTCGCGGCGTGCCGGAGGGCCGGATCGAGCGATCCGAAAGTCGACGCGATGCTGAAGTTTGCGGCGGCTATCGTGCGGGAGCGCGGCGCTGTTACGAATGAAGACTTCCAAAAGGTGAAATCCGCAGGGTGCTCGGATGAGGAAGTACAGGAGATCGTCGCGAACGTCGCTTTGTTCACCTTCGCCAATTACACAAACTTGGTAATCGGAACGGAAGTTGACTTTCCGCTTGTCATGCCGATGGAGCAACGCGCATGAAATTCAAATCAGGAGACATGCTGCCGACGACGGTGATGGAAGCCGTGACCGGGGAGGCTATAAACCTCCCCGATCCGAAGCGGCTCGTTCATCTGCAATTCCGGCGCTTCGTTGATTGCCCGATTTGCAACACCCACATCGCCGAATTCAGGCGGCGCGCCCGAGAGATCGAAACTGCCGGCATCAAGGAAGTGATCGTGTTTCATTCCTCGCCGAAATCAATCCGCTCGTACCAGAAGGATGTCCCCTTCCTGATGGTCGGCGATCCGAACAAAGCCTTTTACAAGTACTTCGGGGTCGAAAGCTCGCTCGGCTTCGTGAGCCTCAAGGCCCTGGGGGCCGGGATGCGCGGTATGGCGCACGGTCATTTCGGCCTGCGAATGGTCGGGGGCGGTCCCTTGGGGTTGCCGGCCGACTTCCTGATCGCGCCGTCGGGGCGGATCAACGCGGTGAAGTACGGCACCGATGCCTACGACCAGTGGTCCGTCGATGAGCTGCTCACCCTCGCGAAAGGCGCCGCCGTCCGGGCCGCTTGAAAGCAAATCTGTGGTCACATGAAGCACACAAAGCCAGGCCGGCGTCGAACGCCGTCTATTCCAGCGGTCCGATGGGCAGCTTGGTCGCCGAGGATGTCATCGGCATGGTCACCTATCTCAAGTCGAGAGCTTGACTCGGCGTAAGAGCTAGAGCCTTCGCGATCGAATGCTTGTTGCAGCGCACCGGCAGGTACGAGACATAGCTGCTTGCCGGTGTGACCTCATCGCGGCTGTCACGAGAAACTGAAACCGTCGATGCCGGCGAGCCGCCGGAACCGCCCCTTCAAAACCATGAACGCGACTTTGACCCAGGGGCTCGATCTAACGGCGGCTCACCCGCACCGATGCCGAATGGCGCGCGTGCCATCGCGCCTCGACCCGGAAGACAGTCCAACGAAGAAAGCGGAACGCGACCACGCCAAAAGAACACACCTACGTTATCAATCCCAGACATTCGTTATCAAACCTAGACGTTCTGGAACGAGTGTACTAAGCGATCTGCGCTTTCGGATTGCGCCCGTTGAAAACATCGAAGCATCAAGGAAAGACGAGGGAGAGACGATATGAGCTCATTTCGAACAGTTCTGCGCCTGACCGCAATCCTTGCGTCGGTCGTATTTTTCGGTGCTACCACCAGTTTCGCTGAGGACTTGGGACCGGCCGTCGGAACCAAAGCGCCTGACATCGGCACCCGACTCGATCAAACCGGCAAGCCACGTCAACTTTCCGACCTCATGGGACGAAACGGTCTGGTCCTTTTCTTTTTTCGATCAGCCGACTGGTGCCCCTTTTGCCAAGCGCAGCTCGTCGACATAAATGGCGGCGTCGCCGAGATCGAAAAGCGGGGCTACCGAGTAGCCGGACTCTCGTATGACAGCCCCGAGATCTTGGAGACGTTCACTGCCAAACGTCACCTGACGTATACGCTGCTATCGGATCCGAAATCCGAAATCATCGATCGCTATAACCTGCGCGACCCACAATATCCGCCGGGCAATCGCGCCCACGGCGTCCCACGGCCGATCATCTTTGTTCTTGATCCTCAAGGGGTAATCAAAGCCAAGCTGTTCGAGGAGAGCTTCAAGAACCGCCCGCCGGTGAGCGCCGTCATCTCCAGGCTGGACGAACTCGGCGCCGGACGAAGCTAAGCAAGGCTGAAATCGATGGGCGCGCGCGCTGGCCTGCTGATAGTCACCTTGCTGTCTTTGGCTGAGTTCGCGGTCGCGGGACCCAGGATCGCCCGCGCCCAAGAACGGCCCGCGCAAGGCCGGCACGTCTCCATCAGCCTTGTCGCGGAAACGCGCAGCATCGTGCCGGGCCACCCATTCCATCTCGCGCTGCGGCAGCAGATTGAGGCCGGCTGGCATACTTACTGGGTGAATCCCGGCGATGCCGGCCTCCCAACCGCGATCGATTGGAGCCTGCCGCCAGATTTCAAAGCTGGGCCAATCCTATGGCCCCAACCTAAACGCACCGCCTACGGGCCGGTCGTCGATTATGGATACGAGAATGAAGTTCTCCTTCCGGTCGACATCGATGTACCGTCGACAGTCGCGCTCGGCACCAACGTCGTCATTGCGGGGCATGCGAGTTGGTTGGTCTGCTCCGACACCTGCGTCCCGGAAGATGCCCGCTTGAGCATTTCCGTCCCGGTCGCCGCTGAAACTGAGGCTGATCCGGATTGGGCCGAACGCTTTGCATCCGTCCGTGCGCGCCTGCCTTTGCGCAATCCATTCCCGACGACGGCTTCAGTGAACGCCGAAAACATTACGCTGCATATCGCAATGGGCGATGCCAAAAAACTCCGCGACGTGATGTTCTTCCCCGTAGACCGCGACGTTATCGATAACGATGCCCCGCAAACGCCTGTGGTCGGGCTCGAAGGGCTGACGTTGACGCTGCGGCGTGAGGGGACCAAGCCACCGCCGGCCGCACTCAACGGCCTGCTTATCTTTCGTGATTCGGCAGCGCTCTCGGATACCGGTCCGGAAGCGATCATGGTTTCCAGTCCGATCGAGCCCGTCAGGGAGAAGTTATCGGGTGGGCTCGCGTTTGCCTGGGCCCTGGTTCTCGCATTCGCGGGCGGCGTTCTCCTCAATCTTATGCCTTGCGTATTGCCCGTCCTTTCGATCAAGGCGTTCAGTCTGGCGCAGCATGCTCAGTCGGCGGCACGTGAGGTGCGCGTTCAGGGAATAGCCTACACGGCCGGCGTGCTCGCGAGCTTTGCAACGATCGCCGCTCTGCTGCTCGGGATGCGCGCCGCAGGAGCCGAAATCGGCTGGGGCTTTCAGCTACAGTCGCCGTTGTTCGTTGCCCTGATGATCTATGTGTTGTTCGCCGTCGGCCTCAATCTTTCCGGCGTGTTCAGTTTTGGCGAGCGCATCGCCGGCGCCGCGGGCGAGCTCTCATCGCACGTTAGCTACTCCGGCTCGTTTCTAACCGGTGCATTGGCGACGCTCGTTGCTACGCCTTGTACTGCGCCCTTCATGGCGGCGGCGCTCGGCTATGCGATCACCCAGCCCTGGTACCGGTCGCTCGCCATATTTGAAGCAGTGGGATTTGGCATGGCGCTTCCCTACCTCGGGATCGCCTTCAGCCCACGTCTGCGCCGTTTCCTCCCAAAGCCTGGATCGTGGATGCTTGGTCTCAAGCAATTTCTGGCTTTTCCAATCTATGGCACCGCCGTGTGGTTGACTTTCGTCCTGGCCCAAGAGAGCGGCGAGCTGCCGGTTACTCGCGTCCTGTCTGGACTGGTCCTGATTGCCTTCGCGGCCTGGCTTTACGAAGGACTGCGGCACGGCGAGAACCGCTGGCGGCGCTGGGGTATCGCAGCATCGGCTCTGCCACTCATCGGCGCCGTCGCACTTGTTCCGCTCGCGGGCACGAATCAAACCCTCCACGTCGCAGCGACCGAGAACAATGTTGGCATTAGCTGGCTGCCCTTCAGCACCAACAAGGTCGACGAGCTGCAAGCGCAGGGAAGATCGATCTTTGTCGATTTCACCGCTGACTGGTGCATCACGTGCAAGATCAACGAGCGGATCGCGCTGGAGAGTCCCGCCGTCATCGAGGCGTTCGCAGCCAACGAGGTCGCCGCCCTTCGTGCCGACTGGACGCGGCAGGATCCCTCTATCACGCGTATGCTGGAGGTAAACGGTCGCGCGGGCGTGCCGCTTTATCTGTTCTATCCGAAGCCTGGTCCGCGGGGAGAGCGTCGCGGGCCGATCATCCTGCCGCAAATTTTGACGGCAGCGACGATCCTTCGCGAAATGCAGAGTCAGTAAGCAGTCGCATAGCGGGGAACACGCGCGAGACGGCCCGCGGTAAACCGAAATGGAATGGATATGGGGAACCGCGACACTACGCAGATCTGCGCACTGCGTTATCCACCAGCGTCTTGCCGAGCGACCAGATCGCGCCGGGAACCTTGTGGCTGGAAGCGATTACGGAATCGAACGCGGTCTCGATCCAGTTGCAGTCCTCTTCGGTGATGGTCAGCGGCGGCAGCAGCTTGATGGTGTGACTGCCGTGGCCGGAGACCTGGGTCAGGATCTTGTGATCCTTGAACAGCGGCACCGTAATGAGCTGGCAGAACAAGCCCTTGTTGGCGGTTTCGAGCACGTTCCATGAAGCCTTCAGCCGCAGCGATTTCGGCGAGCCGAACTCCAGGCCGATCATGAGCCCCTTGCCGCGAACGTCCTTCAAGAGTTCATAGCCCGGAACCATCCGGTTCAGCGCGAGCCGAAGCTCCGCGCCACGCTTGGCGGCCGCCTCGATCAGTTTCTCCGACTTGAGGACTTCAAGCGTTGCAATGCCGGCCGCCATGGCCAGATCGTTTTTCGCAAACGTCGATCCGTGCACGACCGCGCGGTCCATTTGATTGAAGATCTTGTCGAAGATGCTCTTGCGCGTGAGCAACGCGCCGACCGGCACATGGCCGCCGGAAAGCGCCTTGGAAAGCAGAACGATGTCGGGTTCGACATTCCAGTGCTCGACCGCGAGGAACCGCCCGGTTCGCCCCATCCCGGTCTGAATCTCGTCCGCCACCATCAGCGTGCCGTATTTGCGGCAGAGCGCGGCTGCTCCCGGGAGGAATTCGTCGGTGGGCATGTTGACGCCCTTGCCCTGGATCGGCTCGACCAGGAAGGCGGCGACTTCGCGCGAGGACAACGCCTGCTCGAGCGCTGCGAGATCGTTGAATGGCACGGCCGTGCATCCCGGCAGCAACGGCTGGAACCCGCCGCGGAAATTGGGATCGTCCGTCAGCGAAAGGGCGCCGTAGGTCAGACCGTGGTAGGCGTGCGCGCAGTGGACAATGCCGGGCCGGCCGGTCGCGCCACGCGCGAACTTGATCGCGGCTTCGACACATTCCGCGCCTGAATTGGCGAAAAACACCTTGTCCAGATATGGCACATATTTGAGCAGGCGTTCGGCGAGCACGCCGGCGAGCGTCGAAACATCGAGTTGCACGAGATTGGGCAAATCGCTGTCGAGGACGCTCTTTAACGCCTGCCGAAGCGCCGGATGGTTCCGTCCAATCGCAAAAACGCCAAAACCGCTGAGTAGATCGAGATAGCGAACCCCATCTCGGTCGAACAGGTATTGACCTTGGCCCTTTTGAAAACCGACGTCGTAGCCGATCGTCTTCAGCACGCGTACGAGCTGTTCGTTCAAGTGACGCGAGTGCATGGAACTGCGCTGCGACTGGCGGTCCACAAACATCTCGGATACGTCTAGATTTGAATATAGCATCAGCTACATACTTCGATTGTTGGTCGTTCCGTCAACTGAAAACGCCAAATGCGGCGTTTTGCCCCCCTCCGGACCATCCAATCAAGCACAGGTTTTAACCATGTTGCACTGCCCACGAACCATCATGCGTGAAGTCATATTTTCCGGGATATTCTTGTCGGCCGGCCTCGGGTCGGCGCTGGCGGCCGACCCAACCGGCGACTGGCGGGTGGCGGAAGGCGTCGCCAACATCCGTATCGCCGAATGCAATGGCAGCATGTGGGGCGTGATTGCGTGGGAAAAGACCCCCGGACACGACGCCAATAATCCGGATGTCTCAAAAAGGAGCAGACCTAGCCTGGGCATGCCTATCCTGCTCGATATGAAAAAGAAATCTGGCCTCGATCAGTGGGAGGGCGAGGTCTACAACGCCAAGGACGGTAAAATCTATAGTTCGACGATCAAGCCCTTAGGCACCGACCAGCTTGAAATTCAGGGCTGCTTGCTCGGCTTCCTCTGCGGCGGGGAAACCTGGACCCGCGTTGCGGGTCCGATTCCCTCAAGTCCGTCAAACAGTGCGGCCAAGGTGGCGCCGAAGGCGCCGAGCGCACCGAAGACCACGGGGTCGCTGAACCCGAACCCTAACCCGGCCCCAAAGGCGTCGGGTCAGAAGCAGGCTACCGCCGCAGCCGACCCGGTCGGCGATATCTGTCTACTCCCCGACATCGCGCGGCTTGCCCATTAACGCGGGCTGAAACAGCAACACCGCGGCAAGCGTGGTGACAAGCGAGAGCGCCAGAAGCTTGCCCATGCTGGCCGTGCCCGGATGGCTTGACAGCCACAGGCTGCCGAACGCGGTGGCGGTCGTCATGGCGCTGAAAAAAATGGCTCGCGTCAAGCTCGACTGCAACAGATTCGTTCTGCCGGCGCGCCACGCCGTGACGTAGTAGATCTTGAATGCGACGCCGACGCCGAGCAACAACGGCAGCGCGACGATATTGGCGAAGTTGAGCGGCAGCCCGATCAGAACGCAGATTTCCAGCGTCACCGCGCCCGCCACCAGCAACGGAACGAGCGTCAGCAGCACGTCGGCGACGCGCCGCAACGTCAGCCAGAGCAGGAAGCTGATCACCGCCAGCGCCCAAAGGCCGGCATGGATGAAGGCCTTCACCACCGTATCGCCGGACTTGAGAATGGATACCGGCCCGCCGATCGCCGTCGGCTCGGCCCGAAGAACGGCGCCGGCAAACTTGCGCAGTGTTTCGTTGTCGTTGGGATCGCCGCGCGGCTGGGCCTCGATGCGCATCAGGCCGTCCTTGGTCTTCCAGCCCGCCACCAGATCGGCCGGCAAGGTCTTCAGACTGACCGGCTTGGCCTGCAGCGCGTTTTTCAGTTGATCGAGCACCACCTTCAACGGGTCGACGAAGATGGCTTGAGTCTTGTCTCGGGTCGCCTCGTTCGAATCGGCGAGCCTGGACAAGTCATCGGCAAGCCTTCGCGCGGCCACCGCGCCCGGCCCCCTTGCATCGCCGGCCGTCTTGCGCAGGCTTGCCACCGTGCTCTTCAAGGCGTCGACATTTTCCGCGTCCGACGGCGGCTCATCGATCGATTCCGGGTTGAGCGCGGGGTTGAGAACCTTGGCGCCCTGGGCGATGAGCTTCAGCTTCTCCGGCTGGTCTTCGGGCACAAAACCGTCCAGCGACATCACGCGGAGAACTTCCGGCAGCTTGGAAAGCCGCTCTTCAATCTTCTTCGCATCGGCTTCCGAACGCGTCATCACGTTGACGGCGTTGGCGCCGGTGTTCGGATCTTTTCTCAAATCGAGAAAGGTGGCGATCGATTCGACGTTGGGATTGCGCAGGTTGATCGGGTTGAAATCGAATCGGAGGAAATACAATAGCGGCAGGCCGGCGGCCGCGATCAGCAGGGTGCCGACGACGATGATGACGCGATGCTCTTCCAGGAAACGATCCACCGGCGCCAGGAATGCATAACCAACGGGCTCCTTTTCGCCGGGAGGATTGAGCAGGCTGAGCAGCGACGGCAGCACGGTGATGCTGGAGAAAAACGCCACCAGCATCCCTACGCCGGCGATCTTGCCGAGTTCCGAGACGCCTTTATAATCGGTCGGCAGGAAACAGAGGAAGCCCGACGCGGTCGCCATCGCCGCCAGTGACAGGGGGATCGCGGAATATGCGGCCGCCTGTTCCAGCGCCGCCTGCAGATCGTTGCTCTTGAACCGCTCCGAGCGGTAGCGGACGCTGAATTGAATGCCGAAATCGACGCCCAGCCCGACGAACAACACGGCGAACGCAATCGAAAGCAGGTTCAGCGAGCCCACCATCCACAGCCCGACCGCCGTGGTGATCGAAAGACCGATGAAGAGATTGGCGAACACCGCCGAGATGATCTTCACCGAATGCAATGCCATCCAGAGGATGAACAGCACGACCAGTACCGTGCCGATCCCGTTGACGACGGCGCCATCCGCAACGGTCGCGAATTCCTCATTGGCGATCGGGACCGGCCCCGTCAGCCTGACCCGCGCGCCATAGTCGCGCGCCAGGTCAAGATCGCTCGCCGCTTGCCTGATCGCGTCAGTTGCCGCTTTGCCGGGCTCCAGCGCATTGAAGTCCAGGATCGGCTTGAATTCGATGAAGGCGCGCCGATCGGCATCCGTCAGCGGCTTTTCGCTGGTGAGTTCGCGCCACGAGAACGTCGCGGCGCCCTTGTTCAAGACGTCTTCGACCGTCTGGGCGATCAAGTTGAATGGCCGCGCGGTGCTATCAAGCTTGACCTGACCGCGCCTGACGCCGGCCAATCCGGTTTCCAGCGCCCCGGTCAGGCCGCGGATGCTGGGATCGCCTGCCAGGATTTCGATCAGGGGCGCTGCGGATTCAAATTGACTGGTGAAACGGGCAACCTGGGCCGCGGGCAAGAACAATAACCCGTTCTTCTCGAAGAACTCTCCAGAGCCGAGCTGCTCAATGGATTCGAAGTGTTTGGTGTCGCCGGCCAATTTCCGGTGGAGCGCGGCAACGGCGGAGCTTGTGAGTTCGGGCGTCGGCGCTTCCACCACCGCCAGGATTGTTCTATCCCGGTCGAAAGCATCGTCGAATTGAATGTCGCGCTTGCGCCAATCAAGCTCAGGCGAAATCAACGTGTTGATATCAGTGTTAATTTCAAAATGCCGGGCAGTGTAGAAGCCCGCCGCGATCGCAAAGACAAGCGCGATCAGGACAGTTGTGGCGGCAAACCGAGTGCAGGCTTGGACAATCGAAACAACAATCCTTTTCAGCACATCTTTTCTTTCTAGCGTTAACAGCCTGCCGGAAACGCCCGCTGTCTAGCGGAGTTCCGTCGGCCAATCTAATGTTGTTTTTGGGGCCTTTTTACTCAGAGAGGACGCAAAAATAGCTCAAAAGGCGCTGAATTCATGCCAAGCTATGTCGCAGATGGGTCGCCTAACATAAGTAACAAGTGAGTGGGGAGGGTTCGCGGCCGGGGATTTGTCGGTTACTGTACTATATTACCGAAAGCCAGAGCTGAGGCCGATCGATACCAGCGTCCCCAAGGTTTGCGATCAGCCTTTTCTACCCGATCTTTTTTTGACACAAAGCTCTGCACCTCCATGGCCGCGGAGGCTGGTGCGGATATTGCAGATATCGGCGGATATCGCAGATATCCAAGCCGGACGGAGACACGAATGAGAATGGTGCAACTTGCGTAACGGGCGTCCCATGGAAGTATATCTTGCGCAACCCCGCGGGTTTTGCGCTGGCGTCGTGCGTGCCATCGAGATCGTCGAGCGCGCGCTCGAAAAATTTGGCCCGCCGGTCTATGTGCGACACGAGATCGTTCACAATAAATACGTGGTTGAGAGCCTGAAGAACAAAGGCGCGATCTTCGTGGAGGACCTCTCGGAAGTGCCGCCCCATGCGGTCACCGTCTTCAGCGCCCACGGCGTGGCGCGGAGCGTGGAGGAAGAAGCCGCCGCACGCGGCCTGCCCGTCCTCAATGCAACCTGCCCGCTGGTGACGAAAGTCCACAACCAGGGCAAGCGCTACATGTCCAAGGGCCGGGCGCTCATCCTGATCGGCCATGCCGGCCATCCCGAGGTCGAGGGAACCATGGGGCAGGTTCCGGGCCCCGTGCTGCTGGTCCAGAACGTCGATGACGTCGCCGCGCTGACGCTGCCAGCCGACACGCCGGTGGCCTACATCACCCAGACCACGCTCAGCGTGGACGACACCAAGGACATCATTGCAGCCCTCCAGCAGCGATTTACGGATATTCAAGGCCCTGACATCCGGGATATCTGCTATGCGACACAGAACCGCCAATCTGCGGTAAGGGACCTCAGCAAGCTCGTGGACGTTATCCTGGTGGTGGGGGCCGACAACAGTTCCAATTCGAACAGGTTGCGCGAAATCGGCACCGAAGTCGGCGTCGCGAGTTATTTGATTGCCGACGGGAGCGAATTGAACCCGGACTGGCTGAAGGACGCGAAGGCCGTCGGCATCACCGCCGGCGCCTCGGCGCCGGAGGTCCTTGTCGATGACGTGATCGAGGCCCTGAGACGCATCGGACCGGTCGAGGTATCGGTGCTCCCGGGCCGGGAGGAAAATATCGAATTTCGGCTTCCGGCAGAACTGACGGCGGGCTGATCCACTTCTCTACCGAATTCAGAAAGAAATCTGTGATGGCAATACCGTTCTTCAAGGAAATGCGCATCGGCGGCTATCTGATCAAGCAGAAATTGCGCGGCCGCAAGCGCTATCCGCTGGTGCTGATGCTCGAACCGCTG
>DATGGY010000234.1:0-7571 GCA_035308285.1 Bradyrhizobium sp.
TTTCCGCTTCGAAAAAGCGGACCGAGCCTCGTGCCTGCCCCTTGGCGCGGTACAGCGCGGCGTCGGCGTTGGCGAGCAGCATCGAGGCATCCCGGGCATCGTTCGGGTAGGTTGCGATACCGATGCTTACGCCGGCGCGCAGCCTGCGGCCCTCGATCTGAATCTCCTCGGAAATGAGCGAGAGGATTTGCCGCGCGACCGTGGACGCCGCGGCCGGCTGCGGCCCTTCCACAATCAGCGTGAACTCGTCGCCGCCGAGCCGCGCCACGAAGGCACCCTCTGCGGCCTGCTTCAGCCGATTGGCCACTTCCAGCAACAACGCGTCGCCCACGCCATGGCCGAAAACATCGTTGACCTCCTTGAAGCGATCGAGGTCCAGGAACAAGAGGGCGAAGCTGTTGCCGGATGCTTCCGCGATATCGATGGCTTCATTGAGCCGGACGGTAAATGCCGCCCGGTTCGGCAGTTCCGTCAAGCTGTCAAAATGCGCCAGATGCTCGATCCGCTCTTCGGCAAGCTTGCGCTCGGTGATGTCCTCGGCAACCCCAAGCAGATATTGCGGCTGCGAATCCTGGTCGAGCACGACGATCCGCTTGGTCGACAAGAGCCGCGTGCCGTTATGGGGCGTATGAATCGGCTCCTCTTGGACGACATCGGATTGCTCGGACGAACCAAGGATCTCGCGGTCGCGCGCAACGGCGATATCGGCCTCCGCCTGCGGGAGAAAGTCGTGGTCGCTTTTGCCGATGATCTGGTCCCGCGGCATGCCCAGGAGTTTTTCGGCGGCGCGGTTGATGAGCATGTAGCGAAGTTCTTTCGGGTCCTTGACGAACAGCATCGAGGGCACGTTCTCAATCACCGTATCGAGGAAGGCCCTGGTGCGGCGCAGATCGTCCTGGGCGCGCCGGCGCTCGGTGACGTCGTCCATCACGCCGAGCACATATGTCGCCCGCCCGTGCGAATCGCGTATCGCGACCCGGTGCGACGAGAACATCCGGTCCTGATCGCCGCGGCCGACCTTGCGATGTTCGCCGAGGTAAACGGGGCCGTCGGCTGCAAGCGCGGCCTTGTCGCGGTCCAGAACGTAGCGCGCCCGCTCCTCGCCGAAGAGTTCGGCGACCGTCTTGCCGATCGCTTCGCTGCGTGGAACCCCCCAATATTGTTCCGCCGCACGGTTCAGCATGACAAAGCGCGAATGCTCGGCATCCTTGACCGTGATCGAGAGCGGCACGTTGTCGATGATCTGTTCGAGGAAGGCGCGGGTGCTGTGCAATTCCTCCTCCGCCCGGACCCGCTCGGTCACATCGATGATCGCCGTCAATCTGGCCTTTCTGTTCTCGTATTCGATTTCGCGCGAATAGGCGGAGATCAGAGTCTCGCTGCCGTCGGCCTTGAGATGACGCCATACCCGGCCGGTATAGGAAGTCTTCCGATTGAGTGAGGCGATCGATGCCCGTGCCGCGTCCCTTTCTTCGGGCGGCGTGATGTCCAGAATCGACATTGAGAGGAATTGCTCGCGGCTGTAGCCGTGATGGTCGATCAGCGCCTGATTGACGGCGAGGTATCGAAGCGTGTTGTGGTCGAACACGCACATCGGCACAGGATTATCTTCGAACAGCAGGCGGAATGAAGCTTCGCGGCGCTTCAGTTCGGTGATGTCGATCCGGACGTTGAGATAGCCGCCCTCGGGCGTGCGGCATTCCTTGATCAGCGCCCACCGGTCGTCGGACAATTTGTGTTCAAACGTGCTGTGCGGCTGCAGGCGTTTGGCGAGCCGGTCGGCAAGCCATTCCTCCTCGCGACCGATCGCGTCCGGGAAACGTCGCTTCGCCAGATTGGCCCTCGCCAATTCCTCAAAGGTCATGCCCCGCCGCAGGCTGCCATCGCCGTGGCCCGCCGCGAGCGGTGAAGTCTGCGCATAGGCAGCGTTCCAGAGCACGAGACGGTCGTCGGCGTCGAGCAGGAGTGTCGGTTCCGGAAAGACGTCGAACGCGCCAAGCAGGCTGGCATGATCGGCGCGCGCCTCCCGCAACGCGGCCTCGAGCTGGCGCCGGGTGACTTGCATCGCGGTGAAGCTGCGGTGGGTGAGCCAGCTCGCCGCCGCCGCGGCAACCGTCATGGCGGCGACGGCCAATGTCATTGGCGCATCAAGACTGAAAACCCCGCCCGCCATGGCGAGCACAAGCGTCGCACTGCCGACCGCCGTCAGAAGCTTCAGTCCGAGGGCAACGCGGTGCCGCGCCGCGCTATCATCCTCGGGCACCTCCGGCAACGGTTGGTTCACTGGTGAAGTCACCTGCCGACCTCTGGACAACTCAATTTAAAAGATCGCAGTTCCCGGGCTTCCCGCCCAAAACGTGGTGCGAGGAAAGCGGGATGCGTGTCCGTTCGGATGGCGCGGGTTTTCTCGCACCGGCGTGCCGTGTTTTCCCCGAACGGCCCGCCGGCATTAAAGGATTTTCAACTTAATAAATTGCAGCGCCCGGCGAGGCTGCGGCGATGACTTCAAATCATCATTAACCAGCCGTCATTTCTAAGCTTTCGAGGTCGCTTTTACCCCGTAGTTTTGCCGAAACTGCCGGCTAAATTGCCAATTCCGGTGGGGCTGGAATGGCCGCTGAGGATATGGCTACCAAAAGCTGTCATTGGTGAACTCGGGGGACGGGAGCAATGCCGCGGAGGCAGCCTCACCGCCCCCTGAAATTCGGCACGCGGCGCTCTTCGGTTGCCTTGACGCCTTCCTTGAAATCTTCGGTAGCGCGCAGGCGGGTTTGTTCGGCGAGCTCGTGATGGGTGGCGGCCATGACGCGATCGGCGAGACCGGCGCGCATCGTGGCGCGGGTCGAGAGCAGGCCGAGCGGCGAGCATTCGGCGATTTCCTGCGCAAGCTTCACTGCAACGTCGCGCACCTGATCCTGCGGCACGCATTGGTTGGCGAGCCCCATTCGCGTCGCGTCCTCGCCGGTGACGCGCCGGCTGGTGTAGAAAATCAGCTCGGCGTTGTTCCGCCCGACCAGTTCGGGAAGCGTCGCCGTGAGCCCGAAGCCGGGATGGAAACCAAGCTTGGTGAAATTGGCGGCGAAGCGTGCCTCGGGGCAGGTGATGCGGAAATCCGCCGCCACGGCGAGCCCGAGACCGCCGCCGATCGCAGCGCCATGGACGGCGGCGACGATCGGCTTCTTGGCGCGGAAGATGCGCACGGCCTGGATGTAGAGGTGGCTGATCTGGCCGAGGTTTGATGCGGGATCGGATTTCTCGCGCGCCTCCTGCTCTTGCCGCGCCGGATCGTTGAAATTGGCGCCGGCGCAGAATGCCTTGCCTTGCGCGGCAAGCACGCTAGCGCGGATTTCGATATCAGAATCGAATTCCTCCAGCGCATCGGCAATCTGGTTGATCAGTGAAATGTCGAAGAAGTTGAGCGGCGGCCGCCGGATTTCGATCAGGCCGACGTGACCGATTTTCTCGACGCCGATGTCCTTGAAGTTGCTCATATGCGTTGTCTCCGTTTGGCAGAATATAGCGGCGGCGCAAGTGCGCTCCCTCTCCCTTGGGAGAGGGTTGGGGGTGAGGGGTTACGGTCGATCGAGAGACCTTAACCCCTCACCCGGATCGCTTTGCGATCCGACCTCTCCCGATGGGAGAGGTGCACGGAGCGCGCGGCGGCTTCTTACACACCTCAGCGCAAGCCCAAGCCGCGCGCGATGATGCCGCGCAGCACTTCGGTGGTGCCGCCCTGAATGGTGAGTTTCGGCGCGGTCTTGATCGCGAAGGCCAGTTGCTTCTCAAGCGTCTCGTGGTTGGTCGCATCCGGATCGATAAAGGCTGCGAGATCGCGCACGCGGTGCGGCAATTGCTGCTCCCACACCGTGCCGATGTCCTTGACGATCGCAGCTTCCACGACCGGCTCCTTTCCGGCCTGCAACATGCCGGCCACCGAGACCGACATCCGCCGCATGGTGTGGAGTTGCGCCACCAGGCGTCCGACGCCTTCGGCCGTGCGTGTGTCGGGCGCTGGTCCCGCCGCGCGAACCAGCTCGGTCAAGACGTAGTAGGTTTCGAGAAAGCGCTCCGGCCCTGAGCGCTCATAGGCGAGTTCGCTGGTCGCCTGCTTCCAGGCCCCGTCGATCTCGCCCAGCACGTGATCGTCGGGCATGAAGGCGTCGGTGAACACCACCTCGTTGAATTCGTATTGCCCGGTGATCTGGCCGATCGGGTTGACCTTGATGCCAGGCGTCTTCATGTCGACCAAAAATTGCGTCAGGCCGTGGCGGCGGTTCTCCTTGGTCGGCGGCGAGGTGCGGAAGATCGCTATCATGTAATCGGCGATATGCGCCGACGAGGTCCAGATCTTGGTGCCGTTGATGAGCCAGCCGCCGTCGCTCTTGGTCGCCTTGGTTTTCGCCGCGAACAGGTCGGAGCCGGAATTCGGCTCGCTCATGCCGATTGCAAAGCAGACTTCGCCGCGGCAGATCCGCGGCAGGATGTCCATCTTGATGCGCTCGGTGGCGTATTTCAGAAGCACCGGCCCGCTCTGCCGGTCAGCGACGAAAAAGCGCCGCGTCGGCGCGTTCGCCACGCGCATCTCCTCGGTCACCACGTAGCGCTCGAGGAAGCTGCGTTCGTGGCCGCCATATTTCTTCGGCCAGGTCATGCCGAGCCAACCGCGTTGCCCCACCCGGCGGGAGAATTCCGGGGCGTCGGTGTCCTCGCGGTTGGGTTGGTGCGGATCGAAGGTGCCGGAGGCGATTTCGTCGGCGAGGAAGGCGCGCACCTCCTTGCGCAGCTTGACGCATTCGCTCGGCAGGCGGATCGGATCGAAACGGAGGGCAGCGGTCATGTTGAATCTCGTCGAATGCGGTTAAGTGTCGGAGCCAAGGTCGTGCGGCAACGGAAGCGCGCCCCCTCTCCCACAGGGAGAGGGTCGGGGTGAGGGGTTAAGGTCCATCGTGAGACCGTAACCCCTCACCCGGATCGCATCTGTCGATGCGATCCGACCTCTCCCGTTGGGAGAGGTGAAGAAGCACGCACTCTTCGATTCCAGGTTCATCAGCATTCCTCAACGCGAGGCCACCAGCGGCCACAATTCATCGGCGCCGCGCGCGGCGACGGAGGTATGCTCCCTCTCCCATGGGGAGAGGGCCGGGGTGAGGGAGTACGGTATCTCGATAGACTGTACCCCCTCACCCGGCGCTTCGCGCCGACCTCTCCCCATGGGAGAGGTGAACAAAATCGCGCGCATGGATTCGCTCATCAGCATTCCTCAACGCGAGGCCACCAGCGGCCACAATTCATCGGCGCCGCGCGCGGCGACACGCTTGCCGAGCTCGACCGCCCAATAGCTTTCGGAGCCGAAATCGTCGCGCCACGCCTGCGCCCGCAGCGAGTAGCGATGCAGGATGTGCTCGATGGTGAAGCCGATCGCGCCGTGCACTTGATGGGCGATCGCCGCGCCCTTTTCGGCGGCCTCCGAGCAGCGGATTTTCGCCGCCGCCGCTTCGAGAAAAGCCGCATCGTCGGATGCAGCGCCGCTCGCAAACGCATCGGCGGCCGAGGTCGCCGCTGCCAGCGCTGCCGCCGATTCGCCGGCGAGCTTTGCCAGATTGTGCTGCACCGCCTGAAATTTCGAAATCTTCTTTTCGAAAGCCACGCGCTCGTTGGAATAGCGCACGCTGACATCGAGCATCGATTCCAGGCTTCCTGCGATCTGCAGGCTGCGCACCACCGCGCCCATCAGCAGCAGCGAGGTCAGATCGAAACCCTTCGGCGCCGGCTTGATGTCGATCGGCGCAACCTTGTCGAACGTCACCGTGTCGCTGCCGTCGCCGCCAAGGTTGAGGCCGGCCTCGATCCGGCACGCCTTGGTCGCGACCAGCGCGATCGAAAAACCGTCTGCGCCTTGCGCCAGTACCGCGATGTGTTTGGCGTCTCTGGCGAACGGAACGCCGCGCGCCCGCCCGGACAAGCGGCCGTCGGCCCCGAGCGCGATGCGATCCTTCGGGCCGGCTGGCGCGACCGTCATCTCGCCTTCGGGGGAAGCGATCTTTGCCTGCGACAACAGCCATCCCGCCAGCATGGTTTCCGCAAGCGGCACGCCAAGCGCAAACCGCCCCGCAGCGCTCACTACGCCAAAACCTTCGGCGAGGCTCGCGCCCGAACCGCCGCAATCCTCGGGAACCCACGACAATGGCAGGCCGGCTTCGGCGAGCGCCTGCCACAGCGGCGCCTTCCAGCCGCCCTTCTTGTCGCGATTGATGGTTTGCACGTCGGCGAGATCCGCAAATATTCGCTCTGCGGTCTGCGCGACGATATTTTCACTGTCCGCCACAGCGCTCCCCGTATCAGCCGGCCTTGGTGCTCTTGCGATCCATGATGAGGAAAAGCGGTACGCCTGACAAGCGCCGATGTCCGCGGGGGGCCCTTGCAAACGCGGCATGAAGCGATCGGCTCACGATTATTTCGGGGTCGCGGAGTTTCGCGTTTGCAGGCCTTTTCCGGCGCGCTATGGTAGATCGCCGCGGAAAGCGGAAATGCTCAAATCACAAAAGGAAATGCGATGTCGAAGGATGGTCTGTGCGCGATTGTGACGGGTTCTGCGTCGGGGCTTGGCGCGGCGACCGCGGCCATTCTGGCAAAAGGCGGCGCGCGCATCGTCATCAATTATTCCTCGAGCCAGAAGGAGGCCGAAGCGACCGCCGATCTCTGCCGCAGCGCCGGAGGCGATGTGATTGTCGTTCAGGGCGACGTCTCCCGCGACGAGGATTGCCGAAAGATCGCGGCCGCGGCGGCGCCGTGGGGACGGCTCGATGCGCTGATCAACAATGCCGGCACCACCAAGCACATGCCGCACGACAATCTCGACGGCCTGTCGGCGGAGGATTTTCAGCGCCTGTTCGGCGTCAACACAATCGGGCCGTTCCAGATGGTGCGGGCGAGCCGGGCGCTGCTGGAGGCCGCGGCGAAAGCGTCCGGCCGCGCATCTTCGGTCGTCAACGTCTCTTCGGTTGCCGGCATCAGCGGCATCGGGTCGTCGGTCGCCTATGCCGCAAGCAAGGGCGCGCTGAACACCATCACGCTGTCGCTGTCGCGCGCGCTTGCACCCTTGATCCGGGTCAACGCGGTATGCCCCGGCTATATCGACACGCCGTGGTTCACCAAGGGCCGCGGGGCGGAGGCCGCGGCCAAGGTTCGCGAATCCGTGGTGGCGAAAGTGCCGCTCAAACGGGCCTCGACCGCGCAAGACATCGCCGGCGTCGTGTGCTTCCTCGCCTCGCCGCAGTCAAGCAACATGACCGGCGAAGTGGTCCGGGTGGACGCGGGTCTCCATCTCATTACGTGAGGATTTCAGGAGTCATTCCGGGATGGTCCCACCGGGTCGCGCGAATGCGCGCCCGATGACAGGCTCCGCGAAACAATCCATCTCTCTGCAGTAAGGAAGGCTGGATTGCGTCGTCGCAAGGGCTCCTCGCAATGACGGGTCCTTGTCATTGCGAGCCTCCCTCTGCGTCATTGCGAGCAACGCGAAGCAATCCATTTCTCCGCGGAAAGAAAGAATGGATTGCTTCGTCGCTTCG